>CALMJG010000143.1 GCA_937864195.1 uncultured Novosphingobium sp. | reverse complement strand
AAATGGAGGGTGAGCAGAGCAGGGAGGCTTGCCCCTCTCAAGCGGTGAAGCGCTGGATCACCAGGGCCAGAACGATAATGATCGTCAGCCAGGTCGCCGCCATTCGCAGCTTCTGCTTCCCTCCGTGCCCGGCCTCGCTGGCGCTGTCGCGAAAGGCGTACCAGTTGAGCGCCAGACAGCCGACCGCGAGGATCAGGTAGATCGGCATGTCCCAGGCGATCACGCGGTCAACTCCAGCCCGTCGTAGCCTACGTGGACATGCGCCGGCACTTCATCGCACAGCGTCCGGTAATCCATGCTCTTGTCGAGATGCGTCAGCACCGCCTGTTTCGCGCGGACGGCTTCGATCAGTTCCAGCGCCATGCCAAGGTGTGCATGGGTCGGGTGCGGTTCGCGCCTCAGGCAATCGACCGCCAGGATGTCCACGCCTGAAAGCAGATCGACGACTTCACGCGTGATCGCACTGAAATCAACGGCATAGCCGATGGACTTGCCATCGGCATCGAACCGGTATGAAGTGCTTTGTGCCGGACCATGCGGCATCTGGCAGCTCGCCACTCCGAACCCGGCGCACATTCGCAGCCGGTCCAGGTTTTCAAGGTTCATGATCGTGGGATAGCCGTGCTGACCGGCGAAGGCATAGGAAAACCGCTGGCGCAGCCGCCGCGCGGTTTCCTCCGCGGCATAGGCTGGGATCGGCCCGGCGCGGCCATAGCGGAACGCGCGCAGGTCATCGAGCCCGTGGGCATGATCGGCGTGATCGTGGGTCCAGAACACGGCGTCGATCCGGTCGATCCCGTTGTCGAGAAACTGGTTGCGAAGATCAGGCGAAGTATCGACCAGCAAACGATTTCCGGCATCGCTTTCGACAGTGATCGAAACCCGGCTGCGGCGGTTGCGCGGCTCGGCGGGATCGCACAGGCCCCAGTCGTTGCCGATCCGGGGCACGCCGGTGGACGTGCCGCAGCCCAGGACCAGCAGCTTCATTGTGCCGCCTCGGTGAATGCCGCCTTGGTAAACAAGGCGAAGAAATTGCGCGTGGTCACCGCGGCCAGATGCTCCGGCGTCGTTCCGCGCAGCTGCGCCACGAAGCGCGCGGTGTCGGCGGTGAAGGCGGGTTCGCACACCCGCCCGCGATGCGGCACCGGGGCCAGGAACGGCGCATCGGTTTCCACCAGCAGGCGGTCTTCAGGAAGTTCCGCAGCTATCGCCTGCAAGTCCTTGGCATTCTTGAACGTGACGATGCCCGACAGCGAAATTGTCAGCCCCAGGTCAAGCATCTTGCGGCCGAACCCGGCAGAGGCGGTGAAGCAGTGGATCAACGCCGGGAAGGCCCCCTGCTCCATCTCCTCGGTCAGGATCGCCGCCGTATCGGCCTCCGCATCGCGGGTGTGGACGATCAGCGGCAGGCCGGTTTCGCGCGACACGGCAATGTGCCGGCGCAGCAGCGACTGCTGCATCACCCGGTCGGAATGGTCGTAATAGTAGTCGAGCCCCGTCTCGCCGATGGCGATAACCTTCGGGTGGGCCACTGCTTCCAGCAGTGCCGCCTCGCCCATGTCGGCGTGGGCGTCGGCCTCGTGCGGGTGGATCCCCACGCTCGCCCAGACGTCGCTTTCACGCTCCGCCGTGGCGACCACCTGCTGCCATTCGCGCTGGCGGGTGGAGATCGAGAGGAAGCCCCCCACCCCGGCCTCGCGAGCGCGCGCCAGCACGCCCTGCTGATCCTCGACCAGCCCCTTGTATTCCAGGTGGCAGTGGGAATCGATCAGCATCAGGCCGCGTCTTCCGCCGGAAGTTCAAGGCGCGGGAAGACGCCGACCGGCTGCGCCAGGGTGAAGCCGCCCGCTACCAGGCGCTTGTACCAGGTCTCGTCGTGCAGATCCGCATAGCTGCGTTCGCCAGCGGGAATGCCCATCTGGTCGAGCAGGCGATCGGCCGATGACGGCACGACCGGACGGATCGCGATGGCGAGGTCACGCACCGCGACGAACAGGGTCAGCAGCACTGCACGCATCCGCTGCGGATCGGTCTTGCGCAGGGTCCAGGGCGCCTGTTCATCGACATACTGGTTGCAGGCGAAGACCGCGCGCATCCAGCTTTCCATGCCGCTGGAGAAGTCCAGTTCGCTGAAGGCCTGCGGCAGGTCGGCGCTGCAGGCCTGATCGACCTGCCGGAGCAGCGCGCGGTCGACCTCTTCCGCACTGAAATCGGCAAGTTCGCCGTTCAGGTTCTTGAAAATCATCGACAAGATACGCTGGGCAAGATTGCCGAAGCTGTTGGCCAGTTCCGCGTTCGAGCGGGTGACGATCGCTTCCGGTGAATAGGACCCGTCCTGCCCGAAGGCGACCTCGCGCATCAGGAAATAGCGCAGGGTATCGACCCCGAACTGCTCGGCCAGGGCCATCGGATCGGTGACATTGCCGAGCGACTTCGATTCCTTTTGCCCGCGATTGAGCAGGAAGCCGTGGCTGAACACGTGGCGCGGCACCGGCAGGCCGGCGCTCATCAGGAAGGCCGGCCAGTACACCGTGTGGAACCGGGTGATGTCCTTGCCGATCAGATGCAGGCTGGCTGGCCAGTACCTGGCGTAATCGCCTGATTCGTCAGGAAAACCGAGGCCGGTGATATAATTCGTCAGGGCATCGACCCAGACGTACATCACGTGGTTTTCGCTGCCCGGCACCTTGACGCCCCAGTCGAAACTGGTGCGCGAGACGGAAAGGTCGCGCAGCCCGCCCTCGACGAACCGCATGATTTCGTTGCGGCGGCTTTCCGGGCGGATGAAGTCAGGCTGGCTGGTGTACAGGTCCAGCAGCGGCTGCGCATATTTCGACAGGCGGAAGAACCAGCTTTCCTCGACGGTCCATTCGACCGGCGTGCCCTGGGGCGAGAGTTTTTCGCCCCCCTCCCCGGCAACCAGTTCGCTCTCGTCGTAATAGGCCTCGTCGCGGACCGAGTACCAGCCTTCGTAGCGATCGAGATAGAGGTCGCCATTGGCTTCCATCCGCCGCCACAGTTCCTGGACCGAGGCATGATGGCGCGGTTCGGTGGTGCGCAGGAATACGTCATAAGACACATTCAGTGCATTGCACATATCGATGAAATGTTGTGACATTTCCGCCGCGAGCTCCGCCGGGGTGATGCCGAGATCGCGAGCCTTCTGAGCCATCTTCAGGCCGTGTTCGTCGGTCCCGGTCTGGAACCGCACGTCGCGGCCCATCTGCCGCTGGAAGCGGGCGATGACATCGGCGGCAATCGCTTCATAGGCATGGCCGATATGCGGCTTGCCGTTAGGATAGCTGATCGCGGTGGTCAGGTAATAGGGATCGCCCATGGCTGGCGCGGCATCTTTCTGTGACTTCAGGAAACCGCTTCTCTAGGCATGGCGAGCGATGCCAGCAAGGCTCCGATTTCCATCGCCACCAGTGAGGGGTCGAAGTTGTAGGTCGGCAACTGTCCGCCAAGCCGCACCAGTTCGCCGTGGACCGCGATCACCCGTTCCTGCCGGGCGCGGCTGCCACGGGGCAATTCCGCCGCGACAATCGCCCGGGCGAGGTCGGCTGCGGCCTGCTGGCGCTCGCGGTCCGGACGGGCGCCGATCGCTTCGGCCAGAGCGCCGCGCAGTTCGAAATGATCGTCCCCCTCGCGGATCAGGCGCAGCATGGCCTGGTGCAGCTTGCCGAGGTCCTGCGCTACGAAGCGCAACGCCGCACCGGGTGAGCCTTCCGCTGCGGCAATCGCGGCGGCGCGGGTTTCGACATCGGCGTCGGGCGCGTCGGCGCGCAGGATCCGGTCGACATCGGCGTCGGGGAGCGGGCCGAACCGCAGCACCCGACAGCGCGAACGGATCGTTGGCAGCAGTCGGCCCGGGCGGTGCGCGACCAGCAGGAAGTAAGTGCCCGCAGGCGGCTCCTCAAGGCTCTTGAGCAGCGCGTTGACGGCGTTCTTTTCCAGATCGTCGGCTGGATCAATGATCACCGCACGGCGGCGCCCCAGGGTCGGCCGGGTCACCAGCCGGTGCTGCATCGAGCGGATTTCGTCGATCGGGATCGAACGCTTGCGGCGATAGGGCTGGCCGTCGTCGCGCTTCTTCGTCTCGTCCTTGTTCTCGGGCGGATGCTCGGGCAGCAGGATATCGGGATGCCGGTTGGCAGGAGGCTGAGGCACCCCCGGCTCGGCGACCAGCTCCGCGGCGGCGGCACGGGCGAACAGGCCCTTGCCCACCCCTTCCGGCCCGGCAAGGATCCAGGCATGGTGCATCCGTTCTGAACCAAGCGCGCTGCGCCATTCGCGCCAGGGCTCATCGTGGCCGACCAGTGACGTCATGGCGCCACCCCAAAGCGCGACAGGACGGCCATGATCCGGGCGTGGACTATCTCTGCGGTGCCATCGCCATCGATCCGGGCGAAACGCTCAGGCTCGTCCTCGGCCAGCCGCGCGAAGGAGGCGGCGACGCGGGCATGATAATCCGCATCGCGCCCGCCGATCCGGTCAGGCGCATCGCCATCGCGCCGCGCGGTGCGGGCGGCAGCGACTTCGGGCGGGACTTCGATCAGCAGGGCAAGATCGGGCAACAGCCCTTCGCTGCCGACCCGGTGGAGCGCCAGGACATCGGCATCGGACAGGCCGCCCGCCCCGCCCTGATAGGCCCGGCTCGAATCGACAAAGCGGTCGCAGATCACCCATTCCCCAGCTGCGAGCGCGGGACGGATCAGGCGTTCGACATGGTCCGATCGGGCGGCAGCGAACAGCAGGGCCTCGGCGCGCGGGTTCCAGCCCTCGCCCGAGGTATCGAGCAGGAGCGCGCGGATCGCTTCGGCCCCGGCGGTTCCGCCCGGTTCGCGCGTGATAATGCAGCCGATCCCGCGCTCCTGCAGCGCGGCGGCCAGCATGCGGGCATGGGTGCTCTTGCCGGCGCCCTCTCCGCCTTCGAACGCGATGAACTTGCCGGGTGTCATTCGAGCAGCCCTAGCAGGCTGTTCACGATTCTGTCGAATGGTCCTGCCTTGCCCACGGCTTCGGCGGTCACCAGCGGAAGGTAATGCGGGGGGCGTCCATCGATCCGCACTTCCAGTCCGGCCACTGTCGCACCTTTGGCCAGCGGTGCCACCAGGGGCCCGGAATAGACGATCCGGGTGCTGACGTCGGGACGCACGCCCCTTGGCACGCTGATCGCAAAGGCGCGCGGCAGGGCGAGCGGGACGCGGCGGGCATCGCCCTGCTGGACGCGGGCCTCCCCCACGATCTGCCCTGCGCTCACGAAGGGCCGGCTGTCCCACGCGGCATAGCCCCATTCGGCAAGGCTGCGGGCGGCGGCGGCGCGGTCCGCCTCGGTTCGAGCTCCGGCGATGACCACGATCAGCCGCCGCCCGCCGCGCTGCGCTGCGCCGAGGAAGTTGAAGCCCGCCTCCTTCGTATGGCCGGTCTTGATCCCGTCTGCCCCTTCCAGAACGCCGGCGAAGGGATCATGGCTGGTCAGCCGCGCGCCGTGCCAGACCATCGCCTGATGTCCGAAGTATTGGCGGTAAAGTTCTGGATGATCGACAATAAGCGCCTGGGCAAGGCGCACCAGATCGCGCGCTGTGACCATAGTGGCGCCCTTGTCTGGCCAGCCGCTAGGCGTACCGAAGCGGCTGCCCGTCATGCCGAGGTCGAGCGCCCGGGCATTCATCGCCGCGACCCACGCCTGGGCGCTGCCAAGCGCGGACTCCGCCAGCGCGACCGAGGCGTCGTTGGCCGAAACCGTGGTCATGCCCATAAGCAGGTCGCCAATCCGCACCTGTTCGCCGGGTCGCAGCGACAGCGTGGTGCCCTTGCCTGCCCAGCGCTGCGCGGTTTCGGGGCGCACCGTGACGATGGCGTCCTGGTCCAGCTTGCCGGCCTTGATCAGGTCAAAGGCGACCAGTGCGCTCATCGCCTTGGTCATCGAGGCGGGCAGGAACTGGCGTTCCGCTTCCTGGGCGTAGAGGGTCTGCCCGGCGCTGAGATCAACTACCAGCGCGACCTGGGCCAGGCGCGCCTCTGCTGGCGGAGCCGGCTGGGCGGGTGCCGACGCGCTGGCAGGCAGTGCGAGGACCAGCATCAGTGGCACCAGACCTCGCTTCAAGCCGTATTCTCCATCGCGGGGTGAATACCCGGCGCGGAGAGAGCGGGATCAGCCGCCGCGCTGGATTCGAGCGTCGGTATACCCTGCGGCCCGAACCTTCGCCAGCGCGGCGTCGGCAGCGGCGCGGTCAGGGAACGGACCGCTGCGCACCCGCCAGAGCTTGCCCACGGGTTGCACCTGGCCGCCGGTTCTGGCCGCGGCTGCCTTGGCGCGCTCCTCGCTGGAATAGGCGCCAATCTGGACTACCAGGCCGCCGGCAGAGGCAGGCTTGGGGGCTGCCTTGGCGTCGGCCTTTGGAACCGGGGCTACCGCTACTGGCGGAGTGGTTGCGGCACGCGCCGGCTGCGGCTTGGGCGCAGCCTTCGGCTTGCCTTTCGCTGGCTTCGGCTCAGGCTTCGGCGCGGGGGCTGCCACTGGCTGCGGAGCAGGCTGGGGTTCGGGCGTCACGGCGGCAGCGGCAGGCCGCCCCTCCTGCAGATCGAGCTTGCGCTGGAGCACGGTCAGCAGCGATTTGGGCGTATCCAGCCGCGCGGGTGCGGGCTGACCCATGCGCAGCGGTGCGCGGTCCGCCTCGGGCGGGTTGACCCGGCGCAGGCGGATCGGCGCATCGCTGCGTCCGGCTATACCAAGCTGCGCGGCGGCGCCGGGCGAAAGCTCGACCAGGCCGCCAGCCGTCATCGGGCCGCGCCGTTCCAGGCGGACAAGGATCGTCTTGCCGGTCTCGATCGAGGTCACCTCGACATAGCTCGGCAGAGGCAGGGTGCGGTGGGCACCTGTGATGGCCGAGCCACCTTCGCCGCCGAGCGCCGCGCGGCCTACCGTGTCATAGTTCCAGGTATCGGCCGGGGTATAGGTGACCCCTTCGACCGTGAAGGGTTGCCCCAGCACCATCGGATAATCCGCCGCCGGGCCGTTGGCGGGCGGCGGCGGGGCAATGCTCTTAGGCGATCCTCCGCCGCAAGCGGAAAGCAGGACCAGCGCGATCAGCGGCAGGCTTCGGTTAACGGGCAATCTCATCTGCAAGCAACCCCACGGACAGTGCGTAGTAGTTCGAGCAGTTATACTGGAGGATAACCCGGTAATTCCCGGTTAACAGGAAAGCGCCTTTGCCTGGACCATCCGGTTCGAACAGCGCGGCCATGGTACGGTCGGCGATCGGCCCCTGCGGCACGACGCCCAGGGCGCGCCATTCGCCCACTGTCTTCCAGTGGGAGTGGCGGGCGTGGACGCGCGGGCAGGACGGAGCCTCGAGCTGCGGAGCAAGCGCCGCGCGATCGAACCCATCGGGCAGGCTGGCGCGCACTCCCCAGGGTTCGCCGGTGCGCCATCCGGCATCGCGGAAATAGTTGGCGATCGAGGCCAGGGTGTCGGCGCGGCTGTTCCAGATGTCGGCACGGGAATCTCCATCGCCATCGCGTGCGAGCCGCAGGTAGACGCTGGGCAGGAACTGCGGGTTGCCAAAAGCCCCGGCCCAGCTCCCCAGCATCTGCCGGCGTTCGACACCACGGTCCGCCATCTTGAGGAGCGCGATGAATTCCGCCGTGAACAGGTCGCGGCGGCGCCCTTCGAAAGCGAGCGTCGCGAGCGATCGGGCCAGGTCGAAGTCGCCCTTGTAGCGCCCGTAATTGGTCTCATGCCCCCAGATCGCCAGCAGAATCTTGGAAGGAACCCCGTACTGCGCCTCGATCCCCGGCAGCAGCGGCGCGGCGGCAACCGCCATCGCCTTGCCACCATTGATCCGCGCCGCATCGACATGGGTGCGGTAATAGGGTGCGAAAGCCGGCGGCGAATTGGGCGTGGAACCCGGCTGCGCGCGGTCGAGCGCGATCACCCGGGGGTTATAGGTCAACCCTGCGGTCATCCGCTGGATCGCCGCCTCGCTCACCCCTTCGGCGCGGGCACGGGCGGAGAGAATCTGGAGATAGGCCTGGAAGCCGGCTTCGTGGTCAATGGGATCAGCCTGCGCTCCCGCCGGACTGGAGGCGGGGCCGGCCAGCGCGAGAAGCAGACTGAGGGGAGCGGCAAACAGGGTCCTGCGAAGCGATGCCATTCACCCGATCTCGCACAGCAAGCGCCGGATTGGAACCGCAAAACGGGTGACAAGTGCCGGCAAGGCGGCTAGCGGCGACGAACCGCCGGTGGATAAGCAACGGCAGCGGACAGGTGGCCGAGTGGTTTAAGGCAGCGGTCTTGAAAACCGCCGTGGGTGCAAGCTCACCGTGGGTTCGAATCCCACCCTGTCCGCCAATTCCTGTTGATTTTGCTGATATTTTCTCGAAGAGATGGCTCCATTCCGATAATGGCCCCGATAGATCGGGCTCCAGGCGCTTGGCGTTACAATGCTGCCGGAATGAGATCGCAGATCGGGCAGGCCAGATCAGGCGACCGGCCAGGGCATAGGTGCGGAACGGCACTTTGGTCGTGAAAACGGCCTGGGCCATGATCGACCGGCCACTCTATTCGCTGACATTAGCCATTCGCAAGCTTCTTTGCCGACCTGAACCGGACAGGCAGGGGCGAGGTTCCGGCGCTAGCCGCAAGCGCGGGCGGACCTGGGCGATGGGAGCTGGCAGGGCGAAACGGAATGGCCCGGAAGGCGCGGCCCGTCCCCGCCCGCGCTTCCGCGCACTAACCGAATCGCAACAGGATGATTCGTAACACCCTGCGAGTGATGACCAACCCCACCCCCGACAAGGCGCTCGATTCAACCGACCGGGCAGACCGCGCGTCGCTGAACCTGATCTGCGATGTGCGCCAAAGCACGCGGCCGTGGCAGTTGGTTCGGCTTGAAGACCTCTCTCCTGACGGGTTCCGGATCACCGGTCTCAACCAGCCGAGCCTCAACAAGCCCCTGTCGATCCGGATTCCGGGGATCCAGTTGCTGGTCGCGGAAGTGCGCTGGCGAGAAGGCGCAACCGTGGGCTGCGCCTTTCGCACGCCGTTGCACGTCGCCGTGTTCGAACACCTGGTGCGCGCCGCGCGCGAGGATGCCGGGGTGCTTGGCCGCCCCCGGTAGCCGGTCCTGCTCCTAGATGTGCAGCGCGCGGCCGTAGGCGGCGAGTACGCTTTCGTGGAGCATTTCCGATAGGGTGGGATGGGGAAACACCGTGGCCATCAACTCCGCCTCGGTGGTTTCCAGCGTCTTGCCCACGACATAGCCCTGGATCAGTTCGGTCACTTCCGCGCCGACCATGTGCGCGCCCAGCAGTTCGCCGGTCTTCGCGTCGAACACGGTCTTGATGAAGCCCTCTGCCTCGCCCAGCGCAATGGCCTTGCCGTTGCCGATGAACGGGAATGTCCCGGCCTTGACCTCGTAGCCGGCTTCCCTGGCCTTCGCTTCGGTCAGGCCGACGCTGGCAACCTGCGGGTGGCAATAGGTGCAACCGGGGATGTTGCGCTTGTCCATCGCGTGGGGGTGGACATCCCGGTTGCCAAGTTCCTGCGCGATCGCCTCGGCGGCGGTCACGCCTTCGTGGCTGGCCTTGTGGGCGAGCCAGGGCCCCGGGGTGACGTCGCCGATCGCCCAGATGCCGGGCACATTGGTACGGCCATAGCCGTCGATCGCGATGATCCCGCGCTCGGCCGCCACGCCCAGCGCTTCCAGGCCGATATTCTCGGTGTTCGGCACGATGCCAACGGCGACGATCACGTGGCTGTAGTTGCCCTCGGTGATCTTGCCGTCCTTGCTCTTGATCCGGGCCTTGACCCCGCCGGCCCCGACATCGAGGCTTTCGACGCCGGCGCCGGTCATGATCGTCATGCCCTGCTTCTTCAGCGCCTTTTCAAGGAAGGCCGAGACGTCTGCATCCTCGACCGGGACGACCCGGTCCATCATCTCGACAACCGTAACTTCGGCGCCCATGTCATTGTAGAAGCTGGCAAACTCGATACCGATCGCGCCAGAGCCGATTACCAGCAGCTTGCCGGGCATCTCGGTGGGGGTCATCGCGTGGCGATAGGTCCAGATCCGCTTTCCGTCGGCCTTGGCAAAAGGCAGGTCGCGCGCCCGCGCACCGGTGGCGACGATGATGTGCCTGGCCGACAGCGTCTCGCTGCCCTTGTCGCCTGCCACTTCCAGCTTGCCGCCG
This sequence comes from uncultured Novosphingobium sp., assembly GCA_937864195.1. Taxonomy (GTDB): domain Bacteria; phylum Pseudomonadota; class Alphaproteobacteria; order Sphingomonadales; family Sphingomonadaceae; genus Novosphingobium. The sequence goes on along the minus strand of CALMJG010000143.1, from coordinate 3,548 downwards.
CCCTTCAGGGTTCCGACGCCCATGTGGACGGCAATCTTGTTCTTCTTCATCAGGTGCGTCACGCCCTGGTTGAGTTGCTTGGCCACCCCGCGTGAGCGCTTGACCACCGCGTCAAGGTCGGCCCGGATATTGTCCGCCGCCAGGCCATAATCGGCCGCATGCTTCATCTGGTGCAGCACCTCGGCGGAACGCAGCAGCGCCTTGGTGGGGATGCAACCCCAGTTGAGGCAGATGCCGCCCAGGTTCTCGCGCTCGACGATGGCCGTCTTCAGCCCGAGCTGCGCACAGCGGATCGCCGCGACATAGCCGCCGGGGCCGGAACCAAGGACGATGACGTCGTATTGCTGGGACATGGATTACTCCGGAAGCGTGATGGGCCGCGGGCGATCGTCTTCGCCCAGCAGCACGAATTTGAAGCGCCCGCGCGCGACCTCGACGGTCGCTTCGCCATTGCGTTCGCGCCCGATGCCGTAAGCCGTGATGGTCAGCGAGGTGCGGCCGCGCTCGACGATTTCGGCATGGACGGACAGCTCGTCACCCACCCGCATGGCGCCGGGAAAAGTGAAGTCCGTGGCGTGGACGACAACCGCCTTGCCGCCGCCCCGCCGCGAGGCGAGCGAGCCTGCGCCCAGCGCCAGTTGGCTCATCAACCAGCCGCCGAACACCCCGCCATAGGGGTTGAGGTCCGTCGGCATGGCCGTGACGCGAATGACCAGTTCCTCGGCCATGGCAGGATCAGGCCAGCAGCCCGAGCGGGTTTTCGACCAGGCTCTTGAAGGCCTGCATCAGTTGCGCCCCGTCCGCCCCGTCGATCGCGCGGTGGTCGAAGCTGCCCGTAACCGACATCACGGTAGCGACCGCCAGGGCGCCATCGACCACATGGGGCCGCTGCTCGCCCGCGCCGACCGCCAGGATCATGGCCTGCGGCGGGTTGATCACCGCGTCGAACTGCTTGATCCCGAACATGCCGAGGTTCGACAGGCTGGCGGTGCCGCCCTGATACTCGTGCGGCTGCAGCTTGCCCTCGCGAGCCTTGTCGGCCAGCGCCTTCATCTCGGTCGAGATCTGGGCGACGGCCTTGGTCGCGGCATCGACGATGATCGGTGTGATGAGTCCCGAGGGCGCGGCAACCGCGACCGATATGTCGGCGCGGCTGTATTTGCGCAATTCTTCGCCCGCGAAGCTGACATTGCACTTGGGCACGCGGACCAGCGCCTTGGCGAGGGCCTTGATCAAAAGATCGTTTACAGAAAGCTTTATGCCGTCCGCTTCAAGCGCCTTGTTAAGTTCACCGCGCAGCTTGAGCAGAGCATCGAGACGAACGTCGACCGTCAGGTAGATGTGCGGGATGGTCTGCTTGGCCTCGGTCAGGCGGCGCGCGATGACCTTGCGAACGTTGCCCAGCTTTTCCGCTTCGAACGGGATGCCGAAGTCGGGGACCGGAGCCGCAAGAGCAGCAGCCGCAGCGGGCTTCGCTGCGGCTGCGGGAGCCGGAGCGGCAGTCCCGGCGCTTTCGACGTCCACCTTGACGATCCGCCCGTTCGGCCCCGAACCCTTCACGGCCGCGAGGTCCACGCCCCGGTCGGCGGCGATGCGCTTGGCGAGCGGCGAGGCGACGATCCGGTCACCCTTGGCGGCAACGGCGGGCGCGGGAGCCGCCCCCCGGACGGCCACCGGCCCGGGGGCCCGTGGGGGGGGGCGGGGGTGTGTGCGCTGCTGTTCCTGATCTGGATCACCGATGCCGCCACGGTGTACAGCTTCATGATCGGCGTGGGGGCCGCTCCGGAGGCCGGGCAGGTGCTGCGCTTTCATGCGCTGACCGGGGTGATGGGGGCTGTGCTGGCTTTCATCGTGTTCTGTATCTCGGCATTCTCCGTGCCCCTGCTGTTCGATCGCAGGGCCAATCTGGTCGAGGCGGTCACGGCCAGCGTGAAGGCCGTTTTTGCCAATTTCGGGGCGATGCTGGTGTGGGGCCTGGGGCTCGCGGTGGCGGTGAGCGCCACCATTCTGTGCCCGCCGCTGCTGTTGCTGAGTCTGCCCTGTCTCGCCTTTGCCAGCGATCTCATCTATCTTGAAATCTTTCCGCCGGATCAAGGTCTGCCGGATACCTCATCACTTGTTCAGGACTGTCATGGCAGATAATTCTCCGAAAACCGAGCTGGCCATCCTGGCCGGCGGCTGCTTCTGGTGCCTTGAAGCGGTATACCTGGGGGCGGATGGCGTGCGCAGCGTGACCTCCGGCTACATCGGTGGTCATGTGGACGCGCCCACCTACGAGCGTATCTGCGATGGTGATACCGGCCATGCGGAGGCGGTGCGCATCGAGTTTGAACCGGGGGTGATCACCTTCCCGGACCTGCTCGACATCTTCTTCGCCATCCACGATCCGACGACGCCCAATCGCCAGGGCAATGACGTGGGCACCCAGTATCGTTCGGCGATCTTCGCCACCACGCCGGAGCAGGAGGACCTTGCCCGGCAGAAGGTGGCCGAGCTGAACGAGGAGGCTCACTTCGGTGCGCCCATCGTCACCGAGATTCTCGCTGCCCCCCGCTTCTGGCCGGCGGAGCCCTATCACCACGATTACTTCAGCCGCAACGCGCATCAGCCCTATTGCCAGTACGTGGTGGCACCCAAGGTGGCGAAGTTCCGCAGCAAGTTCGCCAAGCGTGTGAAGGCCACTTGAAATAGAATCCGGCGGTCATTCACAAGGAGCATTCCATGACCCAAACCACCACGGCGAGCGGCCTCGTCATCGAAGATCTGGAAGTGGGCACCGGCCCCGAGGCAACCGCTGGCCAGCACGTCCAGGTGCACTACACCGGCTGGCTTACCGACGGCAAGAAGTTCGATTCCAGCAAGGATCGCAACGACCCCTTTGTCTTTCCCCTCGGCGCACGCCACGTGATCTCGGGTTGGGATGAAGGTGTGCAGGGCATGAAGGTGGGCGGTCGTCGCAAGCTGACCATCCCGCCGAACCTGGGCTACGGTGCCCGTGGTGCCGGCGGCGTGATCCCCCCCAACGCCACCCTGGTGTTCGAAGTGGAGCTGCTGGCGGTGAAGTGATCCACGCCCCTTGCTGCCGCATCAAGTGATTCGGGCGCCCCAGGGGCGCCCGAATTGCGTTCAGGGTGAGGCTCAGGCCACGATCTCGCGCAGGGCGTCAATCAGCAGGGCGCACTGGGAGTCGGTGCCGACGGTGATGCGCAGGAACTGGTCGATGCGCTCGGCCTTGAAGTGCCGCACGATGATGCTGCGATCGCGCAGGGCGGCTGCCAGGGCGGCCGCGTCCCGCCGGGGGTGACGGGCGAAGACGAAGTTGGCGGCGGAGGGCAGCACGTCGAAACCCAGCCCGGCCAGACTGGCCGACAGGGCGTTGCGGCTGGCGATGACCTGGCGGCGGGGGGTATCGAACCACGCCTCGTCGTCCATGGCGGCGCTGGCACCCACCAGGGCCAGTCGGTCCAGCGGGTAGGAGGTGAAGCTGGCCTTGGCCCGGGTCAGCGCTTCGATGAGCCCCGGCTGGCCGATGGCGAAACCGACCCGCA
>CALMJG010000142.1 GCA_937864195.1 uncultured Novosphingobium sp. | reverse complement strand
GAGAACTTTTCCATCAGGTCGCGGCGGTAGAGCGCCTTGATATCCGGGTCCTGGATCGTCTCGACATGGGCCATCAGCCGCGCCTTGAGCCCGGCCTTGTCTTCGGGTGTGGCAAGGGGCAGGGCACCCTGCTCATGCTCCCACAGGGTGTCGAGCAGACTGCGGCTGTCGCCCAGCGCCCGCTCCATCGCGCCCGCGCCTTCGCGCTTGATCAGGTCGTCGGGGTCGAGCCCCGCAGGCAGGCGCACGATCCGCAGCGAATGGGCGGGGCGCAGCAGGGGGAGGGCGCGGGTCACGGCGCGCATCGCCGCGCGCTGGCCCGCCGCGTCGCCGTCAAAACAGAGGATCGGCGTTTCGACCAGCCGCCACAGCATCTCGATTTGCCGCTCGGTCAGAGCCGTGCCCAGCGGGGCGACGGCGTCCGTGATGCCAGCGGCGGCCAGCGCGATCACGTCCATGTAGCCTTCGACCACCACGATCCGCCCGCTCTGGCGGCTGGCGGGGCCAGCGCGGTGGAGGTTGTAGAGCGTGCGGCCCTTGTCGAACAGCGGGGTGTCGGGCGAATTGAGGTACTTGGGCGCGTCCTTCTTTTCCGCGTCCAGGATGCGCCCGCCAAACGCGATCACCCGCCCGCGCGCGTCCTCGATGGGCAGCATCAGGCGGCCCCGGAACCGGTCGTAGGGTTCCTTGTCATCCACCGCGATGCGCAGGCCCGCTTCGATCAGCATGGCTTCCGGAAACTGCTTCAGCGCCTCCTTCAGCGCCTGCCGCCCTTCCGGCGCATAGCCGAAGCCGAACCGCTGGAGCGTGTGCGCATCGAACCCGCGCGTGGCGAGATAGGCCCGGGCCTTGGCGCCCTCGTCCGAGGCAAGGCGCTGGACGAACCACCCTTGCGCGGCGGCCATCACATCATGCAGCCCCGCCTGCTGCTCGGCCCGCTCGGCGCTGCGCGGATCGGGCGCGGGGACTTCCATTCCGGCCTCGGACGCCAGTTCCTTGACCGCATCCATGAACGACAGCCCGCGCTGGTCGGTCATCCAGCGGATCACATCGCCATGCGCGCCGCAGCCGAAGCAGTGGTAGAAGCCCTTGGCATCGTTGACCGTGAAGCTGGGCGATTTCTCGTTGTGGAACGGGCAGCAGGCCTTGAACTCATGCCCCGCCTTGGTCAGCCGCGTGGTGCGGCCGATCACGCCGGACAGCGAAATCCGCGCGCGCAGTTCGTCCAGCCATTGGGGGGTGAGGGCCATGGTGCTCTTTGTGTCTCGACTTCGCTCGACACGAACGGGAGTTGGGAAAATGGATCGAGCCTGAACCTAGCCCCCACCTCCGTTCGTGTCGAGCGTAGTCGAGACACGTTTCCCCGGCGGTCTGGCAAAGAACGACACCTTGTCCCAATCGCCCGCGATCAGGGCTTCCTTCTTGGCGCGGGACCATTTGCCGACCTGCACCTCCGCCTCGATAGCCTCGATCCGGGTGGGGAAGTCAGCGGCCCAGACCAGTTCGACAGGGCGCCGCCGCGAAGTGAAGGAGCAATGCCCTCCGTGATGGTGCTCGGCTATACGGCGTTCGAGGTCGTCGGTATGGCCGGTGTAGTATCTGCCGTCAGCGCAGCGCAGGATGTAGCACCAGAAGGCCATGTTGCGCTTCGCGTGTCTCGACTACGGCCTGCGGCCTTCGCTCGACACGAACGGGTGTTGGGAAGAAGTATTCAAACCCACCTCCGTTCGTGTCGAGCGTAGTCGAGACACGCGCAGCACTACCTCAGCCCAAAGCCGCCTTCACCAGACCGCTGGCCTTGCCCATGTCCAACTGGCTGCCATGCTTCGCCTTCAGCGCGGCAACGACCTTGCCCATGTCCTTCATGCCCTCGGCGCCAACCTCGGCAATGATCGCGGCGATGGCGGCCTTGACCTCGTCCTCGCCCATCTGCTGGGGCAGGAATTCCTCGATCACGGCGAGTTCTGCCTTCTCGACCTCGGCCAGTTCCTGCCTTCCGCCCTGTTCGTAGAGCGTAATCGATTCGCGGCGCTGCTTGGCCATCTTCTGGAGCACGTCGACCACCACCACGTCATCGTCCGGCACGTTGGTCGCGGTGCGCAGTTCGATGTCCTTGTCCTTCAGCTTGGCGAGGATGAGGCGGACGGCGGCGAGGCGGGGCTTGTCGCCGGCCTTCATGGCGGTAACCTGGGCGGCCTTGATGGTATCGCGAAGCATGGTGCGTGGCGTTCCTTGCGTGAAGCGTGGTGCGAACTGGGGAAAGTCGCGCCCTAACCCAAAGATTCCGGTTTTCATAGGTTGACGCTGGGGGGGGAGGGGTCTAGCGGCGGTGCCTTAGCGACATTGCTGGAAAACTGTTCAACGGAGCGCCCCTTCATGGCTGACGCCGCCTCTTTGCTTGCGCCGCAACCCCACGGCGCGACCGGAGTCCTTGTGCTCGCCGATGGCACCGTCCTGTGGGGGCGTGGCTTTGGCGCAGAGGGCGCCGCGGTGGGCGAAGTGTGTTTCAACACCGCGATGACCGGATACCAGGAGGTGATGACCGATCCCTCCTACGCCGCGCAGATCGTCACCTTCACCTTCCCGCACATCGGCAACGTCGGCGTGAACGAGGAAGACCTTGAAAGCCACGTCGAAGGCGCTGTCGGCTGCGTGGTGCGCGAGGACGTGACCGCGCCTTCCAACTTCCGCGCCCAGGGTGAATTCGGCCCGTGGCTGGCGAAGAAGGGCAAGATCGGCCTGTCGGGCATCGACACCCGCGCGCTGACCCGCCGCATCCGCCTGTCGGGCGCGCCCAACGCGGTGATCGCCCACGCGGCCGACGGCAAGTTCGACCTGCCCGCCCTCATCAAGCGCGCGCAGGAATGGCCCGGGCTGGAAGGCATGGACCTTGCCCGCAAGGTCACCCGCCACGAGGTTCAGGAATGGGAAGGCGGCACCTGGACGCTGGGCAAGGGCTATGCCCGCTCGCCCCGCACCCCGAGGCCCCATGTGGTGGCGATGGACTTCGGCGCGAAGGACAACATCTTCCGCAGTCTGGATCACGCCGGGGCTCAGGTGACGGTGGTGCCCGGCACCACCCCGCTGGAAGGCGTGCTGGCGCTGGCGCCGGACGGCGTGTTCCTTTCCAACGGCCCGGGCGATCCCGCCGCGACCGGCTCCTATGCCGTGCCGGTGATCCAGGCCCTGCTGGAGCGCGACATTCCGGTGTTCGGCATCTGCCTTGGCCACCAGATGCTGGCGCTGGCCGCGGGCGCGAAGACCACCAAGATGCACCAGGGCCACCGCGGCGCGAACCATCCGGTCAAGCGGCTGGA
>CALMJG010000141.1 GCA_937864195.1 uncultured Novosphingobium sp. | reverse complement strand
GGAGGTGAAGTGCAGCTTTATTGCGCCGCGCCGCGCGCCGGAGCGGGCGTGATGGTGGTGGCAAGGGTGGTCCCTTCCGGGATCACCGCCAGCCGCCAGCTCTTGCCGCGCGTCAGGTAGCGCTGCGCCAGCGCCTGCATTTCGGCGGGCGTGGTCTGGGTATAGTCGGGCAGGAGATTGCGGATCGAGGCGTACTTGCGCGGGTCAAGGCTCGCCCCTTCCAGCATCGACATGAAATAGGCGCTGCTGGTGGAGGCGCGGTTGAGCTTCTGCTTGAGCGGCTCGGTCACGCGGGCAAGCTCGTCAGCCGTGGGCGGCTTGGCGATCAGGTCGGCGGCGATCTCGTCCGCAGTCGCGAAGAACATCGGCACGGCGCGCGGCTGGATCTGGGCGATCGCCAGCATCTGCCCCCCGCTTTCCATGTCGAGCGGCCACGAATTGTAGACCTGCGGCGAATAGCTTTCGCCCAGCTTTTCCCGGAACTTGTCGAGCAGACGGTTCTGGAACAGCTGGGTCAGGATTTCGAGCTGGCGGGATTCGCGGATGCCGGCCATGCCGCCGCCAGTCGGCCAGGCGATCAGCGCGGCGGCCTGGTTCTTGTCGCCCCGGTGAGTCAGCACGGTCGGCGCGCCGCCGGTCTTCGGCTCGCCAAAGCGCGCGGGGCCTGTGCTGTCCGGCAGCGGTGCGCGGCGGGGCAGCGCGCCGAAGGTCTTGCGCAGCGCCTCGATCGTCGCGGCGCGGTCCACGTCGCCATAGACCTGGACCTCGACCGGGCCGGTTTCCAGGATCGGTGCCCAGACCTCGCGAAAGCCCTGCGGCGTGGCGGCGTCGATCTCCGCCGGGGTGGGCGTGCGGAACCGCGCGTCGCCGCCGTACTGCAGGAACTGCAGGTCGCGCTCCAGCACGCCCTGCGGCGAACTGGCGTAGGATTCGTAGTTGAGCTTGGCCGCCGCCTTGCTGCGCAGCAGCGGCGGCACGTCCCAGCGCGGGTTCACCAGCTTGTCGGCAAACAGGTAAAGCTGGTCGGCCACATCGGCGGGCCGCGTCTCGGCCGAGAAGGCAAAGGCGGAATCGTCGATCTCGAACTGGTAGCCCATCTTGCGCCCGGTCGAGATGCGGTCCAGTTCCTCCTGCCCCAGCCTGCCCTGGCCCGAGGGGACCAGCGCCAGCTCGCCCAAGGTCACGTAAGCGGCATCGCCCGGTCCGAAGGCGCGGTAGCCGGCGCCAAAGCGCACCCGCACCGCCGCGCGGCCCGGTTCATCGCGCACCGGCCAGATCAGCGCGCGCACGCCGTTCTCGAACTCGATCTGCTCGATCTCGCCAAGCCCGGTGGGCACGACCCCGGCCACCTTGCCCGGCTCGCCCAGCGGCGGCAGGTCGGCAAAGGAGATCGGCCTGGCATCGAGCCGCGACTTGCCATCGGCCTCCACCGGGGCGGCCAGCGCCAGTTGCAGCGCGGGCGCATCGGCCTCGCCCGCCTTGGGCGTGACATAGACCGCGCGGGTGACCGTGCCCGTGAACAGCCGCCGGGTGCGATCGAGCACCGCCTGCGGCGTGAACAGCGGGCGCGAGGCGTTGAAGATCTGCTGCACCGTTTCGGGCGAGGCGATCGCCTCGCGGATGTCGAGCGCGGTCACCACGTCATCGGCCAGCTTCGATCCCGGAAGCAGGCGGCGCTGCTCTACCGAGCTTTCGTAGGCGACGTTCATTTCCGCGACCTCGCGGTCGATCTCTTCCTGGGTGGGCGGGCTGGCCATCGCATCGGCGATCACCGCGCGCACATCGCGCACCGCCGCCTTCCAATCCTCGCCCAGCGGAGCGATGGAAACGAACGTCGCATCGACCGAGCGGTTGTGCTTTTCCTGGCTGACCTGCGCGGCCAGGAAGCTGCCGCCCGCACGCGCGCGCGCCTCCAGCCGGCGGTTGATGATCATCTGCCCCAGCGCGTCGATCATGTTGCCCTGGTTATAGGCGATGGTGTCTTTCACCGGTCGCCACGGACGCATCACGCCATAGGTCACCGCGCGGGCCAGGTCAGGTTCCACCAGCACGCGGGTTTCGCCCACCGGATTGTCGCCGGAAGCGCCCTTTGGCGGCAGCGGATCGCCAAAATCAGGCGCGGGCGCGGGCTTGCCCTGGCCCTTCCAGGCCCCGAAATACTTCTTCGTCAGCGCCGCCAGCACGGCCGGATCGGCATCACCGACCGCCACCACGGTGACGTTCTCCGGGCGATACCAACGCGCATGGAACGCCCGGACGCTGGCCTGGTTGGCGCCGTCCAGCGTCTCGACCGTGCCGATCACCTGCCGCACGGCCAGCTTCTGGCCCGCAAACAGCGTCTGCTGCATGGCATCCGACACGCGCTCCGCCGCGCCGCCGCGCTCGCGCTTTTCGGCCATCACGATCGGCACGTCGGTGCGCACGTTGGCCTCGCTCAGCGTCGGGGCAATCATCATGCCGGACAGCAGGCGGAAGGTCTCGTCCAGCTTGTCCGGCGTGACCTCAGGCAGGTCGAGCTTGTAGGTGGTGCTGACCGGCGAGGTTTCGGCATTGGTATCGCTGCCGAAAGTCGCCCCCAGCCGCTGGAAGCGGGCAATCGCCTCGCCATCGCCAAGGTACTTCGACTGGCGGAACACCAGGTGTTCGAGCAGGTGGGCAAAGCCGCGCTCGTTATCGGCCTCGTAGAGCGAGCCCGCATCGACCCGGATGCGGATCGAGACCTGCCCTGGCGGCACCCCGTTCTTGCGCACGGCATAGCGCAGGCCATTGGGCAGTTCGCCAAAGGTCCATTCGCGGTCGACCGGAACGTCGCTGCCCCGGTAGAGCCACGGAACGTCGACCTGCGCGGCGGCGGCGCTGGCCGCGCTCTTTTGCGGCGCCTCGGCCAGAAGCGGCAGCGGCGCTACCAGCAGCGCGGCGGGGATCAGGCAGGCGAAACGGCGGTCGGGCCGGAAAAGCGAAGGCATGGCCGGGATATAGGCGGGGCAAAGGTGAAGGGCCAGTGAATAGCATGCCCGGGCAATGCGGCGAAAAGCCCCTGTGGCCGTGCCGCGCGGGCCTTGACCCTCGGGTCCAGCCCCCTACATGGAACCCATGTTCATCGAAACCGAAACCACGCCCAATCCGCGCACCCTGAAGTTCCTGCCGGGCGAGCAGGTGATGGCCAGCGGCACCCGCGAATTCACCAACGAGGACGAGGCCGCCGCCTCTCCCCTCGCCACGGCGCTGTTCGACATGGGCGATGTCACCGGCGTGCTGTTCGGGCGCGATTTCATCGCCGTAACCGCCGGGCACGGCAGCGACTGGGGCAGCCTCAAGCCGCAGGTGGTGGCCGTGCTGCTCGATCACTTCGTCACCGGCGCGCCGCTGTTCAACGCGCCTGACGCCAGCGGCATCGTGGTTCCCGCCGAAGCCGACGACACGGTGGAAGGCGACGATCCGGCCGATGCCGACATCATTTCGCAGATCAGGGAACTGATCGAAACGCGCGTGCGCCCGGCGGTCGCCAACGATGGCGGCGACATCACCTATCGCGGCTTCCGCGAAGGCGTGGTCTATCTGGCGATGCAGGGCGCCTGCTCGGGCTGCCCTTCGTCCACCGCGACGCTCAAGAACGGGATCGAGACGCTGCTCAAGCACTACGTCCCCGAAGTCACCGAAGTCCGCGCCGCCTGACGGCGCGGCGGTTTTTTCCATTACCCGGGGGTATTTTCCGACATGACGCAGCCGCTTGGCGCCGAGGCGCTCGACCAGATTTTCCGCACCGCGCGCACCTATAACGGTTACCTCGACAAGCCGGTTTCCACCGAGCAGCTCCACGCGATCTGGGATCTGATGAAGATGGGGCCGACCTCGGCCAACCAGCTGCCCGCGCGGCTGGTGTGGTGCAGGACGCCGGAATCCAAGGAAAAGCTGGCCGCCTGCACCATGCCCGCGAACGGCGCCAAGATCCTCTCCGCCCCAGTCACCGTGATCGTGGCGATGGACACCGAATTCCACGAAAACCTGCCCTGGCTGTTCCCGCACACCGATGCGCGCGCCTGGTTCGTCGGCAACGACGCCCTGCGTGAGCGGTCGGCCTTCCTCAACACCACGCTGCAGGCGGCCTATTTCATCGTCGCGGCGCGCGCGCTGGGGCTGGATACCGGGCCGATGACCGGCTTTGCCAACGATGCGGTCGACGCGGCGTTCCTGGCCGATACGCCCTCGTTCAAGTCGGTGATGATCTCGACTCTCGGCTATGGCGATCCCGCGACGATCTTCGAGCGCAGCCCGCGCCCGGAGTTCGACAAGTTCAACCGCATCGTCTGATCCGAGCCGCATGACCCTGCTAGCCATCGACTGCGCGACCGAGGCCTGCTCGGTCGCGCTGTTCGATTCCGGCCGCCTGATCGCGGGCGAGCACCGCGTGCTGATGCGCGGCCATGCCGAAGCGCTGGTGCCGATGATCGCCGCCCTGCCCGACCGGGGCCGCGCCGCGCGGATCGCGGTCGCGCTTGGCCCCGGCAGCTTTACCGGGCTGCGCGTGGGGCTCGCCGCGGCGCGGGCGCTGGCGCTGGCCTGGCGGGCAGAGCTGGTCGGCTATCCCAGCCTCGCCCTGGTTGCCGCCATGGCGCGGGCGCGGCAGGGCGAACAGCCGGTGACAGTCGCGATGAGCGGCGGGCACGGCGAATGGTTCGTGCAGGATTTCGCCGCCGACGGCTCGCCGCTGGCCCTCCCCGTCTCGCTGGCCCCGGCAGCGGCGGCCCAGGCCGCCCGCGCCGCGCTGGTCGCGGGCAGCCAGGCCGAGGCGCTCGTCGCCGCGCGCGGTTCGGGTGAAGCGCTGGCGCTGCTGCCCGACGCGCGCGAGGTGCCACTGCTCGGCGAAGCGGCGCTGCTGCATGACGTCCACCTGATCTATGGCCGTGCGCCCGACGCGCGGCTTCCCGGCGCATGACCGGGCAGGATGATGATCTCGATCGGCTGATGGCGGTAATGCAGGCCGGGTTCGATCCCGCCTATGGCGAGGCCTGGAACCGGAGGCAGGTCGAAGACGCGCTGCTGATGGGCAATTGCACCTATGGCCTGGCTGCCGCCCACGGCGGCGAACCTGCGCCGGGCGAGGCTGCTGCGGGATTCTACCTCTCGCGGCATGGCTACGAGGAAGCCGAACTGCTGCTGATCGCAGTCGATCCGGCGCAGCGCGGCAAGGGGATCGGCAGCGCCCTGCTGGACCGCTTCGCCGCGGAGGCTCGCCAGCACGGCGCGCGGCAGTTGCTGCTGGAAATGCGGCGCGGCAACCCGGCCGAAGCGCTGTATCGGCGCCATGGTTTCAAGCAGATCGGCGAGCGGCCCAATTATTATCGCACCCGCGATGGCTCGCAGCTCGATGCAGTTACCTTTGCCTGCACTTTCGAATAACCAGCCAGTTCAACAAACTGGTCAATAGTTCCAATTCGAACCACAAGCCGGCGGGACGGCAGTGTCTCCGCGCTTGCACGATTGGAATGCCGGGCTTATTACGGATCAACCCGCCAATATTGGCCGATACAACATCAGGCAATTCCCGGGCTCGCTTATCCAGAAAGGAACGGTCGTGGACAACATCCAGTCCGATATGACGGAAACCCTCATTACGCTGACTTCGGATATCGTCGCGGCGCATGTCAGCAACAACAGTGTGGCGGTCGATGAAGTCGCCGCGCTGATCACCAAGGTCTATGGCGCCCTTGCCGGTCTTGGCCAGGCCGCGCCCGAACCGGAAGCGGCTCCGCTCAAGCCCGCCGTTTCGATCCGTTCCTCGGTCAAGCCCGACAAGATTACCTGCCTGGACTGCGGGATGGAGCTCAAGATGCTCAAGCGTCACTTGATGACGCACCACGAAATGACTCCCGATGACTATCGCGCGCGCTGGAGCCTGCCGGCCGACTATCCGCTGGTCGCCCCCAACTACGCCGAAACGCGCCGCGATCTCGCCAAGAAGATCGGTCTTGGCCGCAAGCCCGGCGTCAAGCGCGGCGGACGCAAGAAAGCTTAAGGTTTTGGCCTGACGGCGGTGCGGACAGGCGATCCGGCCTGTTCCTGCAACACCAGTCCGCCACCCCGGCCAACAAACATTGAAGAATCGCCTCGCCGGACTATGATCTGGCGAGGCTGTCCTTTTTCCAACTCGCGGAGTTTCTGTGCAACCGATCGACATTGAAGCGCTCTGTGCACAGCGCGGGCTGCGGATCACCGACCAGCGGCGCGTGATCGCGCGCGTCCTGTCGGAAAGCCAGGACCATCCGGACGTGGAAAGCCTGCACGAGCGGGCCGCCGCGATCGATCCCAAGATCTCGATCGCCACGGTCTATCGCACCGTGCGGCTGTTCGAGGAGGCGGGGATTCTCGACCGGCACGATTTCGGCGATGGCCGCGCCCGGTATGAAGCCGCGCCGGAAGCGCACCACGATCATCTGATCGACGTCGAAACCGGCAAGGTGATGGAATTCGTCGACCCCGAACTCGAAGCGCTCCAGCGCCGGATCGCGGAAAAGCTGGGCTACCGGCTGGTCGACCACCGCATGGAACTGTTCGGCGTGCGCATCGGCCGCGAGGACTGAGGCAGCGCAATGGCGCTCGCGCTGGCCCGGCCGCGTCCGATCTCGCCGCTCGGCTGGGTGCGCGTATCGCTCAGGCTGCTGGCCATGGCCCTGCTGCTGCTGGCCTGCGTTCCGATCCATTACCTGACCGCGCTGTTCACCCGGCACAAGCCGATGCCGCGATTCTTCCTGGGCGCGGTCGCCTGGCTGGCAGGCGTGCGGGTGCGCCAGCACGGCGAGAAAGTGCATCGCGGCGCCTTCCTGCTGGCCAACCATGTCAGCTGGATCGACGTTCCGGCGATGGCCGGGGCCACCGGCACCGCCTTCGTCGCGCATGATGGCCTGGCCTCGCTGCCGCTGCTGAAATGGCTGTGCCAGCTGAACGACACCGTGTTCGTCGCCCGGCACGACCGCGCCAGCGTTGCGGCGCAGGTGGCCCAGGTGCGCGAGGCGATCCGCGATACCGGCGCGCTCGCGATCTTTCCCGAAGGCACCACCAGCGACGGGACCGGCCTGCTCGCCTTCAAGTCCTCGCTGCTGTCCGCGCTTGAGCCGCTGCCCCAGGGAATCGCCGTCCAGCCGGTGCTGCTCGACTATGGGCCGGAGGCTGCCGAAATCGCCTGGGTGGGCGAGGAGCACGGGCTCGACAACTTCCTGCGCATCCTCGCGCGGCGGCGCCCGGTGCGGCTGGACCTGCATTTCCTGCCCGTGCTGAGCGGCGATGATGTCGCCAGCCGCAAGACCATCGCCGCCGCCGCGCGCGCGGCCATGCTGGATCGGCTGGGCGCTTAGCTCTTCAATTCGCCGCCCGTTTGCCCTATCGGGCCACCCCATGCGCCCCACCCCGCCCCCCAGGACCTACCGGGTCAAGAGCTTCGGCTGCCAGATGAACGTCTATGATGGCGAACGCATGGCCGAATTGCTCGGGCAGCAGGGCATCGCCCCCGCGCCCGAGGGTGAGGAGGCGGACCTGGTGGTGCTCAACACCTGCCACATCCGCGAGAAGGCGGCGGAAAAGGTCTATTCCGACATCGGCCGCCTGCGCAGGGAAGACGGCACCTCTCCCCTGATCGCGGTCGCCGGCTGTGTCGCCCAGGCCGAGGGCGAGGAAATCATGGCGCGTGCCCCAGCCGTGTCGATGGTGGTCGGCCCGCAGGCCTATCACCGCCTGCCCGCAATGATTGCCGAGGCGGTGGAAGGGCGCCGCGCGGTCGATACCGACATGCCGGCCGAGACCAAGTTCGACGCCCTGCCCGCGCGCCGCAAGGTTGGCCCCAGCGCTTTCCTGACCGTGCAGGAAGGCTGCGACAAGTTCTGCACCTATTGCGTGGTGCCTTATACCCGCGGCGCGGAAACATCGCGTGCGTTCAACGATCTGATCGCTGAAGCGGAGAAACTGGTCGAAGCCGGCGCGCGCGAGATCACCCTGCTGGGCCAGAACGTCAACGCCTGGCGCGATGCCGACGGGCGCGGGCTGGAGCGGCTGATCGAACGGCTCGCCCTCGTTCCCGGCCTCGCCCGGATCCGCTATACCACCAGCCATCCCAACGACATGACCGAGGGCCTGATCGAGGCCCACCGCGACGTGCCGCAGTTGATGCCGTTCCTGCACCTGCCGGTCCAGGCCGGCAACGACCGCGTGCTGCGGGCGATGAACCGCAGCCACACGGCGGCAAGCTATCTCGCCGTGCTCGACAAGGTCCGCGCCGCGCGGGGCGACATCGCGCTGTCGGGCGATTTCATCGTTGGTTTCCCGGGCGAAACCGACGCCGAGTTCGAGGATACGCTGAAGCTGGTCGAGGCGGTGGGCTATGCCCAGTGCTTCAGCTTCAAGTATTCCGCCCGCCCCGGCACGCCGGCGGCGACCATGGACGGCCAGGTCGCGCCGGAAGTGATGGACGAACGGCTGCAACGCCTGCAGGCCGCGCTCAACCGCGATCAGCTGGCGTTCAACCGGGCTTCGGTGGGCAAGCGCTGCGCGGTGCTGGTCGAGCGGCGCGGCAAGCATGCCGGCCAGTGGCTGGGCAAGTCGCCCTGGCTGCAATCGGTGCATTTCACCGGCGATGCGGCCATCGGCGATCTCGTCGAGGTCGAACTGGTGGATGCCGGGCCGAACTCGCTGGCCGGCGAACTGCTGCTGCCCGCCCACGCCTGAGGCGATTTTCCACACCTGTCACCGAAGCGT
>CALMJG010000140.1 GCA_937864195.1 uncultured Novosphingobium sp. | reverse complement strand
GACCGTCTGGGGTGCGGGGGCGTGTTGCTGCGCATCGGCGGGCAGGGCAAGCGACAGTCCGGAAAAGGCAGCAAGCAGGGCGGTGAAGCGATGGCTAAGTTTCATGGCGCCTGTCTATCTGCGCAAATCCTCACAGTCGATGAACGAATTTCCGCCAGAGCATCCTCCCGCTGCGGTTGATTTGCGCGGCCCTTTGCCGCAAAGGCCCGCCCATGAGCGACAATGCCACGCCCCTGTCCTTCCAGGACATGATCCTGCGGCTCCATGCCTTTTGGAGCCAGCAGGGCTGCCTGATCCTGCAACCCTATGACATGCGCATGGGGGCGGGCACGTTCCACCCCTCGACCACGCTGCGCGCACTGGGGCCTGAGCCGTGGAGCGCGGCCTATGTCCAGCCCAGCCGCCGCCCGACCGATGGCCGCTATGGCGAGAACCCGAACCGCCTGCAGCACTATTACCAGTACCAGGTGATCCTGAAGCCGAACCCGGCGAACCTGCAGGAACTCTACCTCGAAAGCCTGGCCGCGATCGGCATCGATCCGCTGGCCCACGACATCCGCTTTGTCGAGGATGACTGGGAAAGCCCCACGCTGGGCGCCTGGGGGCTTGGTTGGGAAGTGTGGTGCGACGGGATGGAAGTCACCCAGTTCACCTATTTCCAGCAGATCGGCGGGTTCGATTGCAAGCCGGTGGCGGGCGAGCTGACCTATGGGCTGGAGCGTCTGGCGATGTACATCCAGGGCGTCGACCGGGTCTATGACCTGCGTTTCAACGACCACGGCGTATCCTATGGCGACGTGTTCCTGAAGAACGAGCAGGAGCATTCGAAGTACAACTTCGAAGTGGCCGATACCGCCAGCCTGTTCGACGGTTTCGCCAAGGCCGAGGCCGAATGCCAGCGCTGCATCGATGCGCAGGTGCCGCTGGCCGCCTATGACCAGGCGATCGAGGCCAGCCACATGTTCAACCTGCTCCAGGCGCGCGGCGTGATCTCGGTCCAGGAACGCGCCAGCTACATCGGCCGGGTGCGCGATCTCGCCAAGGGTTCGTGCCAGGCCTGGATCGAAAAGAACAAGGACGAATGGGCGGCGAAGTATCCGGAGTGGAGCCTGTGACCCCCCACGCCTTACACCCACTTCGTCATCCTGAACTCGTTTCAGGATCCATCGGGCCCGTAGCTCATTGGTCCGAAGCTTCGGCGCAAACCGCGCCATGGACCCTGAAACAAGTTCAGGGTGACGGAACTGTTTTCTGCGGGGTAGCGCTCGATGTCTGATTTCCTTCTCGAACTGCGCTCCGAGGAAATCCCGGCGCGGATGCAGGCCGGCGCGCGCGCCGAGCTTGAAAAGCTGTTTCGCAAGGCGATGGACGAGGCCGGGGTGGCGCTTGGCGCGCTGACCGTCTGGTCGACCCCGCGCCGCCTGGCGCTGATCGCGCGCGACCTGCCGCTGGCGACCGCCGCCGTTTCCGAAGAGGTCAAGGGCCCGCGCGTCGGCGCGCCGCCGCAGGCGCTCGAAGGCTTCCTGCGCAAGACCGGCCTGTCCGAGAACCAGCTGGTCGAGCGCGACGGCGTGCTGTTCGCGGTGACCAACAAGCCGGGCCGCGCGACCTCGGACGTGCTGACTGAAGCAATCCCGGCGATTGTGCGCGGCTTTTCCTGGCCCAAGTCGCAGCGCTGGGGCGCCGCCTCGATCAGCAGCGAAAGCCTGCGCTGGGTCCGCCCGCTTTCGGGCATCGTCGCGATCCTTGGCGAAGACCTGGTCGAGTGCGAGGTTGGCGGCATTGCCTCCGGCTATTCCACCAAGGGCCACCGCTTCCATTGTCCGGGCGAAATCACCATCGGCAGCGCCGCCGACTATCAGGACAAGCTGCGCGCCTGCCACGTGATCGTCGACCATGAGGAACGCCAGAACCTGATCCGCGAGGGCGCGCGCAGGGTCGCCGCCGCCGAGGGCCTGACCCTGATCGAGGACGAGGGTCTGGTGATCGAGAACGCCGGCCTTACCGAATGGCCCGTGCCCCTGCTCGGCCGGTTCGACGAAGCCTATCTGGAAGTCCCGCCCGAAGTCATCCAGCTGACCGCCCGGACCAACCAGAAGTATTTCGTTTGCGAGAAGGACGGCAGCCTTGCCAACGCCTTCGTCTGCACCGCCAACATCGCGGCGAGCGATGGCGGCGCGGGCATCGTCGCGGGCAACCGCAAGGTCCTCGCCGCGCGCCTGTCGGACGCCAGCTTCTTCTGGCAGCAGGACCGCAGGAAGACCCTGTCCCAGCACGCCGAGGGGCTGAAGCGGATCACCTTCCATGAAAAGCTGGGCACCGTCGCCGACAAGGTGGAGCGCGTTGCCAAGCTCGCCCGCTGGCTGGTCGAACAGGGCATCGTCAAAGGTGCCGATGCCGGGGAAGCCGAACTGGCTGCACGGCTGTGCAAGGCCGACCTCGTCACCGAAATGGTGGGTGAGTTCCCCGAACTGCAGGGCCTGATGGGCGGCTACTACGCCCGCGCCGAAGGGCTGAGCGATGCCGTCGCCGACGCGATCCGCGATCACTACAAGCCGGTCGGGCAGAGCGACGAAGTCCCCACCGCGCCGGTCACCGTGGCCGTGGCGCTGGCGGACAAGCTGGATACGATCCGCAGCTTCTTCGCCATCGACGAGAAGCCGACCGGTTCCAAGGATCCCTTCGCGCTGCGCCGCGCCGCGTTGGGGATCATCCAGATCGTTACCGCCAATGGCCTGCGCATGGGCATTGGTAAGGGCGATTTGCTCGCGTTCTTCGCGGATCGCCTTAAGGTCCAGCAGAAGGAAGCGGGCGTCCGTCACGACCTGATCGACGCGGTGTTCGCGCTTGGCGGCGAGGACGATCTCGTCCGCCTGCTCGCCCGCGTCCACGCGCTGCAGGCTTTTGTCGGAACCGAGGACGGCGCCAACCTGCTCGCCGGATACAAGCGCGCCGCGAACATCCTCAAGAAGGAAGAGTTCGAGGCCGGTGTTTCCAACCCGGACCAGGAACCCGCCGAGGCCGCGCTGGTCGCCGCGCTCGATGCGGCCGAACCGCGCGCTGTCACTGCGATCGAGGCGGAGGACTTCACCGCTGCGATGGCGGCGCTTGCCACGCTGCGCGGCGCGGTGGACGCGTTCTTCGAAACGGTCACAGTGAACGATGCCGACCCGGTCAAGCGGGCGGCGCGGCTGGGTCTGCTTGCGCGCTTGCGTGCTGCGGTGCACAAAGTGGCTGACTTCTCGCGGATCGAAGGCTAGAGGCCGCCCCGACCGGGGCGGCATCGGCATCGACTCGGCCTTTAGGGATGATTCTACCCATGACTGCATACGTATTCACTTTCGGTGGTGGTGCTTCCAGCGAGGATCCGCGCAGCCGCGACAAGACGGTTGTCGGCGGCAAGGGCGCGAACCTGGCAGAGATGGCGGGGATCGGCCTGCCGGTGCCTCCGGGCTTCACGATCACCACGGAAGAATGCGTGCGCTATCTGGCGGAAGGCGGCGATTTCTCGGACAGCCTGCGCGCCGAAGTCGCCACTGCGTTGACCCATATCGAGCGCGCGGTCGGCAAGAAGTTCGGCGATCCGGCCAACCCGCTGCTCGTCTCGGTCCGCTCGGGCGCCCGCGTCTCGATGCCGGGCATGATGGACACGGTGCTGAACCTCGGCCTCAACGACGTGACGGTAGAGGGCCTTGCCGCCTCGTCCGGCGACGCACGCTTTGCCTGGGACAGCTACCGCCGCTTCATCCAGATGTATTCGGACGTGGTGCTGGGCCTCGACCATCATCTGTTCGAAGATGCGCTGGAGATCGCCAAGGAAGACAACGGCTTCTACGCCGACGTCGAAATGGGTGAGGAACACTGGCGCGCACTGGTCGCCGAATACAAGGCCATCGTGGCGAAGGGACTGGGCCGCGAATTCCCGCAGGACGTCACCGAACAGCTGTGGGGCGCGATCCGCGCGGTGTTCGACAGCTGGGATTCGGACCGCGCCAAGGTCTATCGCCGGCTCAACGACATTCCGGGCGACTGGGGCACGGCAGTCAACGTCCAGGCGATGGTGTTCGGCAACATGGGCGATACCAGCGCCACCGGCGTCGCCTTTACCCGCGACCCCGCCACCGGCGAGCGCGCCTATTACGGCGAATGGCTGATCAACGCCCAGGGCGAGGACGTGGTCGCCGGCATCCGCACTCCGCAGTATCTGACCAAGGCCGCGCGCGAACGGGCAAACGCCAAGCCGCTGTCGATGGAAGAGGCCATGCCCGAGGCCTACGCCGAGCTGGCGGCGGTGTTTGACCTGCTAGAAAAGCACTACCGCGAGATGCAGGACATCGAGTTTACCGTCGAACGCGGCAAGCTGTGGATGCTCCAGACCCGCACCGGCAAGCGCACCGCCAAGGCCGCGCTGCGCATGGCGATCGACATGGTGGGCGAGGGCCTGATCGACGAGGCGACCGCGATCCGCCGGGTCGATCCGATGGCGCTCGACCAGTTGCTGCACCCGACGCTCGATCCGGAGGCTGCGCGCGACGTGCTGGCCAAGGGCCTGCCTGCCTCACCGGGCGCCGCTTCTGGCGCGATTGCGCTCGATGCCGACACCGCCGAACGCCGCGCCGCGATCGGCGAAGCGGTGATCCTGGTCCGCGTCGAGACCAGCCCGGAGGACATCCACGGGATGCACGCGGCCAAGGGCATCCTCACCGCGCGCGGCGGCATGACCAGCCACGCCGCCGTGGTGGCGCGCGGCATGGGCCGCCCCTGCGTTTCGGGCGCCTCCGCGCTGTCGATCGACATGAATGCCCGCACCCTGAAGATCGGCAACCGCGAACTGAAGGAGGGCGATCTCATCACCCTCGACGGCGCCAGCGGCGAAGTCATGGCCGGGCTGGTCCCCACCATCGAGCCGGAACTGGTCGGCGATTTCGGCACCCTGATGGAATGGGCCGACAAGCACCGCCGCATGAAGGTGCGCACGAACGCCGAAACCCCCGAGGACTGCCGCACCGCGCGCCAGTTCGGGGCCGAGGGCGTGGGCCTGTGCCGCACCGAGCACATGTTCTTTGACGCAGGGCGGATCGCCGCCGTGCGGCAGATGATCCTCGCCGATGACAGCGCCGGCCGCCGCGCCGCGCTGGCCAAGCTGCTGCCCGAACAGCGCGCCGATTTCCACGCGATCTTCGAGGTCATGGCCGGTCTGCCGGTGACGATCCGTCTGCTCGATCCGCCGCTCCACGAATTCCTGCCGCAGGGTGAGGAAGAGTTTGCCGAGCTGTCGGAAACGATTGGCGTCGGCATCGACCACCTCAAGCGCCGCGCGGCGGAACTGCACGAATTCAACCCGATGCTGGGCCATCGCGGCTGCCGCCTGGGGATCACCTTCCCCGAAATCTACGAGATGCAGGCCCGCGCGATCTTCGAGGCGGCTTGTGACGTCGCGGCGCTCGGCGGCGAGGCTCCGGTGCCGGAAGTGATGGTGCCGCTGGTCGCCACCAGGCGCGAGCTGGAAATCCTCAAGACGCTGATCGACCGCACCGCGCAGGAAGTCTTCGCCGAGAAGGGCCGCACGCTGCAGTATCACGTCGGCACGATGATCGAACTGCCGCGCGCCGCGCTGATGGCGGGTGAAATTGCGGAAGTGGGCGAATTCTTCTCGTTCGGCACCAACGACCTCACCCAGACCACGCTGGGCGTCAGCCGCGACGATGCGGCGAAGTTCCTGGTTCCCTATGTTGAACAGGGCATCTTCGCGCGCGATCCGTTCGTCAGCCTGGATATCGAGGGCGTCGGCCAGCTGGTCGAAATGGCTTCCGAGCGCGGCCGCAAGACCCGCCCCGACATCAAGCTGGGCATCTGCGGCGAACATGGCGGCGATCCCGCTTCGATCGCCTTCTGCGAGCAGGTCGGGCTGGACTACGTCAGCGCATCGCCATTCCGCGTGCCGATTGCTCGCCTTGCCGCGGCGCAGGCAGCGCTGGGGAAGTAAGCCCTAACGGCGCCAGCCGCTGAGCGTCAGGATCTCGAACCGCTCCACGGTTTCATTGCCAAAGGCCCGTGCCGCGCTTTCCCGCGCGGCGCGGGTCAGTGGCGTACCGTGGCGGGCCAGAACATTGCCCAGCGCCTGGTCGCGCAGGTCCGAAACCAGTCGGTCGAGGCTGGAGAATCGCACATCGAGCGTGCGGCTGTCGACCACCGGATCGGCCCATCCCGCGCGCTGGAGCAATTGCCCGCCCGCGCGCACGTCAACCGCCGGATGCAGGCGGGGGGCAGGGCGGTCGCCATCGGCTTCCAGCATCGCGGCGCGCAAGGCAGGCAGGCTCCCTGCCCCCATCAGGCTCGCCAGGCCCAGGCCGCCGGGCGCGAGCGCGCGGTTCAGGTGGATCAGCGCGCCGGGCAGGTCGTTTACCGTATCGAGCGTGCCCAGACTGGCGATCAGGTCATAGCCGGCGGCGGGATAGGGGCGTTCTTCATCGAACCCCTCCGCCGGCTCCCGGCTTTCCACCTCACACCCCTGCGCCGCCAGCGCCGCCGCCAGCGCGCCCGTCCGCTCGCCGATCACCAGTGCCCGCTTCGGCGCGTGCCGCAGGAAGCCGAGCCGTTCGAGAACGTCCTCCACCATGTCATCCAGCAGATAGCGCGCGGCATCGAAACCGTGTTGACGGGCCAGTGCACGCCGCCGGGCGGCAAGGCGGCGGCGGGGTTCGAAAATGAGCGGTGGGGTAGAGGCCATGACGGCTGCACCTGCCTTGCGCGGCGGCGCGGCGCAAGCGATACCCGGCGGGCATGCAGGTTCACCCGCTTCTCGCCCCGGTCGCCGATCTGATCTATCCGCCGCGCTGCCCGCTGTGCGGCGCGGCGATTGCCGCCCAGACGGGCCTGTGCAGCACCTGCTGGGGCGATCTTGCGATCCCCGGGGATCCCTGCTGTTCCAGCTGTCAGCGGCCGTTTCCCGAGGGTGTGGCGGCGCAATCGCTCTGCGCACCCTGTCTGGTCGACCCACCCCGGCATGACGGCGTGGCGGCCGGCACGCTCTATAACGAGGCATCGCGAAAACTGGTCCTGGCCTTCAAGCATGGCCGCCGGATCGCCATGGCGCCGATGCTGGCGCGGCTGATCGCGGCGCGGCTGCCGGATGAAATCGGTGCGGGCTGGATCATGGTGCCGGTGCCGTTGCACCGCTGGCGGCTGTGGCGACGCGGCTTCAACCAGGCGGCGCTGCTGGCAGGAGAACTCGCGCGGCTGCGGGGCGCGGACCTGCTGGTCGACGGCCTGGTGCGCCGCAAGCAGACCCCCTCGCTGGGAGGTCTGGGCAAGGCGGCGCGTACGCGGGCGCTGAGCGGGGCGATAGCAGTCAACCCGCGCCGCGCGGAAGGGATCAGGGGCGCGAAGCTGGTGCTGGTCGATGATGTCCTGACCAGCGGGGCAACCAGCCATGCCTGCGTGTCCGTACTGAAGCGGGCCGGTGCGAAAAAGGTGGTGGTCGCCTGCTTTGCGCGGGTGCTGGACGAGGCGCTCGACCTGGCGTGAAAGGGGCGGGCAGCAACGGGTCCGCGCTGGCTCAAACGGAAACGCCCGGACCATCTGGTCCGGGCGTTCGCGTGACGAAACTCTGGGGCGCTGCTTGCGCAGATGGCAACCCCCCTAGGTTGCCACGCCCAATCCCTCATGCGGCTGCCCTTTTCGGGCCTTGATCGTTCCCTGAACCCGGCCATTGCGCTTGTTGCGCTGCTGGTCTGGCAGTCGGTTTTGACCGCGAGGAAGCGTTTCCGCGAAAGCCGGTTCAATTGAAAGCGGGAAGCAGCCCGACGCGAGATTTTGCTCGACACATGTGGTTATCCTGCAACAAGCAGCCGCCATGACACCAAGCGATCCAAGTGCCGACCGCGAGCAGGGCAGCCTGTTCCAGCCAAAGTTCGATTCCCACGGCCTGCTGACCGCCGTGGCCGTGGATGCGCAGAGCGGCGCCGTGCTGATGCTGGCGCACATGGATGCCGAGGCCCTGGCGAAGACCCGCGAGACGGGGCTGGCCCATTTCCATTCCCGCTCGCGCGGGCGGCTGTGGATGAAGGGTGAATCCTCCGGCCACGTCCTCAAGGTGGAGGAAGTTCTCGTCGACTGCGATCAGGACGCCATCGTGATGCGGGTTTCGCCGGCAGGACCGGCCTGCCACACCGGCGCGCCCAGCTGTTTCTACCGGCGCCTGGAAGGCGACAGGCTCGTCAGGGCCAGAGATTGACGCTTACGTAAAGGGAAGCTATACGGCGACGCATGGAAATGCTCGCCGCCAATCCCGCCGCCCACGAAGGCGCACACCTTGATCGCCCGGACGCCTTGCAGCGTGATACCTACACCATCTCCGACCTGACCGCGGAGTTCGGGGTTACCGCCCGTGCCCTGCGGTTCTACGAGGATGAAGGCCTGATCTCGCCCACGCGGATCGGGCTGGCGCGCGTCTATTCCAAGCGCGACCGGGCGCGGCTGGCCTGGATCATGCGGGCCAAGAACGTCGGGTTCAGCCTGACCGAGATCAAGGAGATGATCGATCTCTACGACCTTGGCGACGGCCGCGCCGAGCAGCGCCGGGTGACTATCGCGCGCTGCCGCGAAAAGGCGGCCCGGCTGACTGCCCAGCGCGACGATATCGATGCCGCGATTACCGAACTGACCGACTTCATCAAGATGATCGAAAATCTCGATCCGGCCGCCACGCGCGCCTGATCGCCGAACCTCTAAGGATCTTCCCATGCCCGTCTACAAAGCGCCGACCCGCGACACCCGCTTCGTGCTGAACGAAGTGCTGAAGATTGAATCCTACGCGGCACTTCCGACTTTCGAGAACGCCAGCGCCGACATGGTCGATACCGTGGTTGAGGAATGCGGCAAGTTCGCCGCCGAAGTGCTCGCCCCGCTTAACCCGGTGGGCGACAAGGAAGGCTGCAAGCGCAACGCGGACGGTTCCGTCACCACGCCGACCGGCTTCAAGCAGGCCTTCGACCTCTACCGCGAATCGGGCTGGGGCACGCTGTCCTCGCCCGCCGAGTTCGGCGGGCAGGGCATGCCGCACGTGCTGGGCTTCGTGGTCGAGGAATTCGTCGCCACCGCCAACCACGCCTTCGGGATGTATCCGGGCCTGACCCACGGGGCGATTTCGGCGATTCTCGCCAAGGCCTCGCCGGAATTGCAGCAGAAGTACCTGCCGAAGATGGTCAGCAACGAATGGCTGGGCACCATGAACCTGACCGAGCCGCATTGCGGCACGGACCTGGGTCTGATCCGCACCCGCGCCGTGCCGCAGGCGGACGGCAGCTACAGCATCACCGGCACCAAGATCTTCATTTCGGCGGGCGAACATGACCTGACCGACAACATCATCCACCTGGTCCTCGCCAAGACGCCTGACGCGCCGGAAAGCAGCAAGGGCATTTCGCTCTTCATCGTGCCCAAGGTGCTCGTGAACGACGACGGCTCGCTGGGCGCGCGCAACGCCGTCTCGTGCGGGGCGCTGGAACACAAGATGGGCATCCACGGCAACGCCACCTGCGTGATGAACTACGACGGGGCGACCGGCTGGATGGTCGGCGAGGAGAACAAGGGCCTCGCCGCGATGTTCATCATGATGAACGCAGCGCGGCTTGGCGTTGGCATTCAGGGCCTCGCCCAAGCCGAGGTCGCCTATCAGAACGCGGTCAAATATGCGCAGGAGCGCCGCCAGGGCCGTGCCCTGACCGGGGCGCAGGAGCCGAACGAAAAGGCCGACATGCTGTTTGTCCACCCCGACGTGCGGCGCATGCTAATGGACGCCAAGGCCTTCACCGAGGGTATGCGCGCCTTCTACCTGTGGGGCGGCCTGCTGGTCGACCTCAGCCACAAGGCGCCGAGCGAGGAAGAGCGGCTGCTGGCGGACGACATGATCAGCCTGCTCACTCCCGTGCTCAAGGGTTATGGCACGGACAAGGGCTTCGACACCTGCGTCAACATGCAGCAGGTGTTCGGCGGCCACGGCTACATCGAGGAATGGGGGATGAGCCAGTTCGTCCGCGACGCGCGCATCGCCCAGATCTACGAAGGCGCGAACGGCGTGCAGGCGATGGACCTGGTGGGGCGCAAGCTGGCGCTGAATGGCGGCCGCGCGGTCCAGGCCTTCTTTGCCGAGGTCGACAAGGCCTGCACGGAGGCCAAGGCCGATCCCGCGCTGGCGAGCCTCGCCGAGCGGGTCGAGAAGGCCAATGGCGAACTGAAGGCGGCGACCATGTGGTTCATGGCCAATGGCATGACCAATCCCAACAATGTCGGCGCGGGCGCGCATCACTACATGCACATCATGGGCATCGTCGCGCTGGGGCTGATGTGGCTCAAGATGGGCGCCACCGCCTCGGCCGCGCTGGCCGCGGGCACCGATGACAAGGCGTTCTACGAAACCAAGCTGACCACCGCGCGCTATTACGGCGAACGCTTCACCCCCGATGCCGGTGCGCTGCGCCGCAAGATCGAGGCGGGCAGCGATGCGGTGATGGCCCTGCCGGTGGAAGCCTTCGCGACGGCGTGATGGGAATCGGGGTCGTCATGCGCCTGGTGGAATTTCGCTCAGACCATCGCGGTGACGGCCCCAGACCCACCCGGTAACGCCCCCGCCCAGCGCGCCGAGTGCGCCGAGCGCCGCGACCGTGCCCGGCGCATCTTCGGCAAACAGAATGGCTATGACCACAAACGGCAGGGCGCCGAACAACGTCCCCAGCGCTACGTAATGTTCTTCACACTCCTTGCCCATGGCGCCAAGCACAAGCGTTGCGGGGAT
>CALMJG010000139.1 GCA_937864195.1 uncultured Novosphingobium sp. | reverse complement strand
CGCCTCCGCCGCCGGTGGTTGAGTGCAACAAGGGCCCGTACATCGTGTTCTTCGATTGGGACCGTTCGGACATCACGCCTGACGCCGCGTCGATCCTCGACAGCGCCGTGACGGCCTATGGCAACTGCGCCAATGTTCCGATCATGCTGGCCGGCTATGCCGACCGTTCGGGCAAGCCCGCCTACAACCAGGGCCTGTCGGAGCGTCGCAACGCCTCGGTCCGCGCTTACCTGACCGCCCGCGGCGTTGCCGATGGCGCGATCACCAGCCAGGGCTTCGGCGAAAACAACCCGCGCGTTCCGACCGCCGATGGCGTGCGCGAACTGCAGAACCGCCGCGTGGAAATCACTTACGGTCCCGGCTCGGGCATGTAAGCTTCCGCGACAAGCGAATGAATTGGGGGGCCGGAGCAATCCGGCCCCCTTTTTCATTGCAGGCTGGGCACAGCCTGTCAGCCTTGGTAGGCTTGGGCAGGGAAGGGGCTGACCAAGGAAACCTGCTCACATGAAACTCGCGATTGTCCTGGCCGCCGGAACGCTAGCCCTGGCGGGCTGCGCTGCACCAGCCACAACCAGCAAGACCACTCTGGCCACTGCGACGCTCAGGAACGCATCCGGTGCCGAGATCGGCACGGCAGTGCTTGCCGAAAGGGCTGGCGCCCTGACCTTGCGGATCACCGCCCTGGGCCAGCCAGCGGGCGTGCACGGCATCCATCTTCACGCTGTCGGCAAGTGCGATGCGCCAGATTTCACATCGGCAGGTCCGCACCTGAACCCGCACGGCAAACAGCACGGCCGCGAGAACCCTGCTGGTACGCACCTGGGCGACCTTCCGAACATCGTCATCGACAGTTCGGGCCGGGGCGAGCTGAGCATCGAGCTTCCCGGCAGCCGTGCGGAGAATGAATCCACGCTGTTCGACACCGATGGCAGTGCGATCGTGCTTCACGCCAAGCCGGACGACAACCTGACCGACCCCAGCGGCAACAGCGGGGCACGGATCGCCTGCGGCGTACTCACCCGGACCTGAGTTACTCGCCGGCGCGCTGGGAAACCGTCGCCTCGGCCTGAGGCACGGCGCAATAGGCATAGGCAAGCAGCACGACTGCAATCGGGGCCACCGCGATAAGCGACAGGATCCCGGTCCGCAGATCGCCCACCAGCTTGCCGTCCACCACGGTCCCTGCAAGGTCGGAAATCTGGCCGACCATGTAGGGGCCGAAGGACAGGCCGACCAGCGTCGTCCCCAGGAAGAACGAGGCGGTGGCAGTCCCCCGCATGCGCGGGAGGACAAGGTCCTGCGTCGTCGCCGCTGCCGCGCCCAGCGCAGCCGCTCCGAACATCCCGGCCAGGAAGTTCATGGCGTAGAACGTCAGGGCGTGATCGGTGGTGTAACCGATCCAGATCGGCACGACCGGCGCGACCACCCCGAACAGGATGACCAGCACGCGCCCGGCCGGATTGCGCTTGCGCAGCGCATCGGCAAGATGGCCGCCGATGATCACGCCCAGGAACCCGCTCAGGGCTCCGGCTCCCCCCAGCACCAGTGCGAGTTCCGCCTTCGGCAGCTTCAGCACGAGCTCCGCATAGGCCGGCGACCAGGCCGACAGCCCATAGGCTGCGAGCGAGACCATGCCGTATCCAAGCGTTGTGCAGATGAAGGCGGGCGTCCCCCAGATCAGGCGGAACGTGGCCGGATCCTTCGAGCGCAGGCTGCTCGCCCACGAGAAGACCGCATAATACCCCAGGGCCACGGCCGACCACTGCGGCACATTCCCGGTCAGCCGGATCATCAACCAGGCGAAGGCGACAACGAAGGCGGCGACCGCCACGTTGATCGCCAGGGCCGCCGGACCGCGCCGCGCCGCGCCGATCAGCGTCAGGGGCGGGATGATGGTCGAAAGGTCGGCAAAGAAGTCAGCGAAGGGGCGGGGCGAGCTCGTGGTGGACAAGCCTTCCATCGCGCCGCGCACCGGCTCGCGCAGGCTCGCCACCCACAGCGCGAGCAGCACCCCCGGGATCCCGACCACCAGGAAGGCCGCCTGCCAGCCGACCAGGCCGAGCGGGCCGCCGCCGGGATGCGCCAGGTTCCAAGCCTGAACGACCTTGGCGCCGATGAACAGCGAGACGCCCCCGCCCAGGTAGATCCCCGAGGAGTAGATCGCCAGCGCCGTCGCCCGCTGCTTCTTCGGGAAATAGTCCGAAATCAGCGAATAGGCGGTCGGGCTGGCCGTCGCCTCGCCCACGCCGACGCCGATCCGGGCGAGCGACAGGGTGAGCTGGTTACGGGCAAAGCCCGACAGCGCGGTCATCGTCGACCACAGGGCCAGCCCCAGGCTGAGCAGGCGGACCCGGTTCCAGTTATCGGCCAGGCGCCCCAGCGGAATCCCGAACAGGGCGTAGAACACGGCGAAGGCCGCCCCCATCAGGAACCCCATGTCGGCATCGGTCAGGCCGAGGTCGCGCTTGATGTCGACTGCAAGGATCGAGACGATCTGGCGGTCGATGAAATTCAGGATGTAAACTGTCACCAGGACGGTGAGGACATACCAGCTGTAGCTGGTGGCCTTGGGTTCGGCCTGCACGCCGCCCTGCTGCTGATTCACTGGTATCTCCCCGAACTCTATCGTGCGTAGCGTGTGGTATCGGCAATCCCGGCCTTGGCAAAGCCTTCTTGGCGCAGGCGGCAGGAATCACACAGCCCGCAGGCCGAACCGTCCGGTTGGGGGTCATAGCACGACCAGCTCATCCCCGGATCGAAGCCCAGGCGGATGGCTTCCCGCGCGATGTCGGCCTTGCCCAGGAACTGCAGCGGCGCGTGGATAGCGAAGCGCTCCCCCTCCGCGCCAGCCCTGGTCGCAAGCTCTGCCACTTCGGCAAAGGCAGCGATAAATTCAGGTCGGCAGTCGGGATAGCCCGAATAGTCCAGCGCGTTGACGCCGATGAAGATGTCGCGCGCGCCGATCGCCTCTGCCCAGGCAAGGGTCAGCGAAAGAAACACCAGGTTGCGGGCGGGAACATAGGTCACCGGAATGTCGGGGCCTACGCCGTCCTTCGGCACCGCGATATCGTCGGTAAGGGCCGAGCCGCCGAATGCGCGCAGATCCAGCGGCAGAATCACGTGCCGCTCAACGCCGAGGTGCGCGGCAATCCTGCGCGCGGCGTCGAGTTCGATCCGGTGCCGCTGGTTGTAATCGATGGTCAGCGCGCTCAGCACGTAACCGGCTTCCTGCGCGAGGCCCGCGGAAACCATCGAATCCAGCCCGCCCGAAAGCAGCACCACTGCCTTGCGGCCGCGACCATTCAAAGTGGATTGCATTCAGCGAGGGCTAGCCGCTGTCCCCGGCAATGACAATGGCAAGGACAGGAAGCCGGCGGCAGCAGGAGCGTTCTTCAGGCCGCGCAGTCACCCACCCGGCGCGCTTCGGCGGAGAATTCGAACGGCAGCCCGTCAGCGATG
Source organism: uncultured Novosphingobium sp. (assembly GCA_937864195.1). Lineage (GTDB taxonomy): Bacteria > Pseudomonadota > Alphaproteobacteria > Sphingomonadales > Sphingomonadaceae > Novosphingobium. The sequence continues at coordinate 11,361 of CALMJG010000139.1, read as the reverse complement.
CCCTGGCTTTCGATCTGGACGAGGCGGCTGGTTTCGCGGCGAATGTGGGTGCGCCCATAGCCCTTGCCCCGGCAGGTATACTGCACCGTCACCTCGTTCGGGCCGTCCTGGACGATGAAGCGTTCGCAGTTCGACTGGGGGTGGCGCAGCTGGATGAAACGGCGGCCGTTGGGCACGCACAGGCGTTCGGTCGGGCTGCCGGGATCGCGCAGGCGCATTTCCCACCTGCCGGTATCGAGCCGATCGAGCATGGCGAGGGCCGACCCCTGCCCATGCGCAGGAACGCCGAGTCCGAAGGCGGCAGCGCAGAGCGCACCCGCGATCTTGAGAACCTTCTTCCCCACAGTTTCATTCCCGGTCTTGGTGCCCTGCCTCGCAGTCGCGCGGCAGAACGGTTCGTCGCTTGTAACATAGCGACGAACTGCGTTCAATCGTGCAATTTTATCGACGAAGCGTTGACCTCAGTCGGTGAGCTCGAACAGGCGCGAGCAAAACGCGCAATCGATCACGATTGCCCCGCGCTCGTCACGCATCGCGGCGCGTTCTTCCTCGGGGAAACGCGCCAGGATCGACCGGTAGTGATCGATGCTGCACCGGCACCCGCGCGCCAGCGCCTTGCCCTGGATCACGCGCACTTCCTGCTCTTCGTGGAACAACCGCCAGACCAGCGCCTCAAGGCTGAGCGCCCGGTCGACCAGTTCGTCGTGGCGCGTCGACCCGGCCAGGGCAGAGACGTGCTCCCACTCCGGATGGTCCAGCTCGACATGCAGCCGCCCGCGGCCTTCCTCGCCCTCCGGCAGGTGCTGGACCAGCAGGCCGCCGGCCACGCAGCCTTCGCCGCTTGAACGCACCGCCACGCGAATCAGGGTCGGCACCTGCTCGCTCTGCACGAAGTAGTGCTCGCAGGCTTCGGAAAGCGAACTGCCTTCCAGCGGAACGATCCCCTGATAGCGCTGGCCGGTCGCGGCCAGATCGAAGGTGATCGCGAGATAGCCCGTGCCGAACAGCGCCTCGAGCGAGGGGCTGACCCCCAGCCCCTTCAGCCGTTCCTCGTCATGGCGGACATAGCCGCGCAGTTCGCCGTCGCGGTAGTCGCAGACCAGCAGGTCGACCACCCCGCCTTCGGCCTGGGCCTGCATGGTCAGCTGCCCATCCTCGTCCTTGAGCAGCGAACCGATCAGCGCGGCCACCACCAGCGCTTCGGCCAGCAGGTGCTTGATCGGCGCCGGATAGGCATGCGCGGCAAGGATCGTGTCGAGCACCGGGCCAAGCCGCACCACCCGCCCGCGCGCATCGCGCGAGGGGATGGTGAAGCCCAGCACCCGGTCGAACCCGGTTTCTTCGCTTTGCTCTGCCGCACTCATGTCAGAGCTGGCCGAAGACCCAGCGCAGCACCGATTTCTGCGCATGGATGCGGTTTTCCGCCTCGTCCCAGACAACCGACTGCGGCCCGTCGAGCACTTCGTCGGTCACTTCCTCGCCGCGGTGCGCGGGCAGGCAGTGGAGGAACAGCGCATCGGGCCTCGCCTGGGCCATCAGCGCGGCATTGACCTGGTAGGGCGTCATCGCCGCAATCCGCGCCTCCGCGCCGGTCTGCCCCATCGACACCCAGGTATCGGTCACCACCACGTCCGCCCCGGCCGCCGCTTCGCGCGGGTCGCGGGTCAGGGTAATGCGCGCACCGGCCGCGCGGGCCGGTTCGATATAGGCCGGGTCCGGATCGAAGCCTTCGGGCACGGCAATCCGCACGTTGAACTTCATCAGCCCCGCCGCCTCGACGATCGAGCTGAGCACATTGTTGCCATCGCCCAGCCAGGCGACCTCCAGGCCGGGCAGGGCCTTGCCGTGTTCGATCACGGTCAGCAGGTCGGCCATGATCTGGCAGGGGTGCGAGGCATCGGTCAGCCCGTTGATCACCGGCACGTCGGCATGACGCGCCAGTTCCTCGATCTTGGCATGATCGTCGGTGCGGATCATGATCGCGTCGGCCATCCGGCTCAGCACCCGCGCGGTATCGGCGATGCTCTCGCCCCGCCCCAGCTGCGTCACTCCCGCTTCCAGCACGATCGCGCTGCCGCCCAGCTGGCGCATCGCCATGTCGAAGCTGACGCGCGTGCGGGTCGAATTCTTCTCGAAGATCATCGCCAGCACATGGCCCGCCAGCGGCGCGTCGGCATCGGCGCGCGCCTTGGGCCAGGCCGCGCGGGCGGCCTTGCGGTCGTGCGCGTCCGCCAGCATTGCGGCGATGGCATCGGCGCCCGCATCGCTGAGGTCGAGGAAATGCCTGGTCATGCTACCGCCTCCGGCTGGTAGCTCGCGGCCGCGGCCGAGAGCTTTTCAAAGAATTCGTCGATGTGCGAATCGTCGATCACCAGCGGCGGCACCAGCCGCAGCGTATTGTCGCCCGCCGAGACAGTCAGCAGCTGGTGGTTGTCGCGCAGGTGGGCCACGAAGCCGCGCGGCTCGATCTTCATCTTGACGCCCAGCATCAGGCCCATGCCCCGGACCAGTTCGAACAGGTCCGGATAGTTGCCGATGAACTGTTCGAGGCGGCCGCGCAGGCGCTCGCTCTTGGCACGGACATCAGCGAGGAATTCGAGGTTCGCCACGGCGTCGAGCACCGCTTCGCCCGCCGCCATGGCCAGCGGGTTGCCGCCATAGGTCGACCCGTGGGTGCCGATCACCATGCCGCGCGCCGCCTTTTCGGTGGCAAGGCAGGCGCCGAGCGGAAAGCCGCCGCCGATGCCCTTGGCGGTCGCGACCACATCGGGCACGATCCCGTACTGCTCATAGGCATAGAACGTGCCCGAGCGCGCGACGCCGCACTGCACCTCGTCCAGCACCAGCAGCAGGTCATGCTCGTCGGCCAGCGCGCGCAGACCCTCCATGAATTCCAGCGAGGCGGGACGAATCCCGCCCTCACCCTGGACCGGCTCCACCAGGAAGCCGGCGGTGTTGGGGCCGATCGCCGCCTTGACCGCTTCCAGATCATCGAACGGCACGTATTTGAAGCCCGGCAGCAGCGGCAGGAAGCCCTTGTGCATCTTTTCCTGGCTGGAGGCGCTGATCGTCGCCATGGTCCGGCCGTGGAAGGCGTTGTTGAACGTGATCAGCTCGAACTTGTGATCGTTGCCAACGTGCTGGTGATAGGACCGCGCGGTCTTGATCGCGCATTCCACCGCCTCGGCGCCCGAATTGGTGAAGAACACCGTATCGGCAAAGGTCAGGTCGACCAGCCGCTGGGCCAGGCGCTCGCCCTGCGGGCTGCCATAGAGGTTGGAGACGTGCATCAGCGTTTCCGCCTGCCGTTGGATCGCGCCGATCAGGCCCTGGTGCGAATGACCGAGGATGTTGACGGCGATGCCGGCCGCGAAATCGAGATAGCGTCGGCCATCTTCCCCGATCAGGTGGCAGTGGTCGCCACGCACCGGGCGAAAGCCGCAGCGGGGATAGACTGGCATCAGCGGAGTAATCGACATCGCATCATTCCTCAGGCTTGGTCCCGGCGGAGACGGTAAACGACAAATGGCGGCCCGCCGGGAGCCGCCATTGCCTTGCGCCAAATCTGTCGTGTGCGAGGCGGCCGCGTGGCGGCCGCCCCTTCACCGGCTGGTCAATCCTGACGCGGCTGGAGATTGACCGCCGAGTACTTGCCTCGTCGGTCGACTTCGATGTCGAACTCAAGCCGGTCGCCCTCGTTGAGGCCGGACATGCCCGAGCGTTCCACCGCGCTGATGTGCACGAAGGCATCGGCCTGGCCGTCATCGCGGGTGATGAAGCCGAAGCCCTTCATCGCGTTGAAGAACTTGACCGTTCCGGTCGCGCGTTCACCGGTCAGCTGACGCTGCGGGGCAGCTTCGCGCTTTTCGACCGGGATCACGTCGCCTTCGATCCGCAGGTCGCTGGCGGAAATCTTCCCGCCGCGGTCGACCAGGGTGAAGCCCAGCTTCTGGCCTTCGGCCAGGCCTTCAAGGCCCGCGCGCTCGACCGAGCTGATGTGGACGAACACGTCCTCACCGCCGTCATCGCGCTGGATGAAGCCGAAGCCCTTGGCCGAATTGAAGAACTTTACGGTGCCGGTGCCTTCACCGACCACCTGGGCAGGCATGCCGCCACCGCCGCCGCCGCGCGGGCCGCCGAAGCCGCCACCACCGCCGCCGCCGAAGCCGCCGCTGCGCGGGCCGCGATCACCGCCGCCAAAACCGCCGCGATCGCCGCCGCCAAAACCACCGCGGTTGCCACCGCCGCCGAACCGGTCACCCCCACCGAAGCGGTCACCGCCGCCCATGAAGGGATCGAAGTTGTCTTCGCCGAACCCGTCCCGCTTGTCGCGACCCCGGCCGCGACGTCCTCTGTCAAAACCCATAAACCCGAACGCACCTTGCATTTCGCCCTAAGCTACACAGTCCGGCGGCGCGGGCGAATCGCACCGGACGACAGAGCGAATGCCCGAAAAGCCCTCTCCTCTGCACTTTGTCTGATAGCCGATAAGTTGCACAATAGCGAACAGATTCAGAACCGCGACGCCGGATGGCATTCCAGCGGCCTGAAAGTGTGACATTTCTGCCATGACACTGCTGCCCGGCCCGGCTTATACTCCGCTGCGAATCCGCGCAGTCTTGCCAGTTTCCGCGCCACTTGGCAGAGAACGCGTCATGTTTCGCCAGCTCTCCCCCCGCATCTTCGCCAGTCCCCAGATCGGACTGCCGGAAGTGGCCGAAGCCGCCCGGCAGGGCGTCGGCCTGATCATCAACAACCGCCCAGAGGGCGAATCGGATGACCAGGTTCCGGGCGCCGAGATCGAGGCTGCGGCGCGTGATGCGGGCATCGCCTATGTCGCCATCCCGGTGACCCACGCGGGCTTTTCGGAAGGCCAGGTCAAGGCCATGGCCGAAGCGCTTGGCTCCACCCAGGCGCCGGTGCTGGCCTATTGCCGCTCGGGCACCCGCTCCACCCTGCTCTGGGCGCTGGCCGAGGCCAGCCAGGGCGCCAATCCGCAGGCGCTTTCCGCCGCCGCTGCCGAGGCTGGCTATGACCTGACCCCGGTGCGCGCACTGATCGACATGCTGGCGGCAGGCGCGAAGTAGGCCGGCGATGCTGTTCCAGCTCGTCCAGCTTGCCGTGTCGATCGCCGCCGTGCTGCTGCTCGCCCTGCTGGCGCACCAGCTGGGGCTGGGCGGCGACGTGCGGCTGCGCAGCGAGGCGCAGGCGCGGGACGAGGCGGCGGCCGCGCTCGGCGGATTCGATGCGGTCGAGGTGGCGGTCGACCGGGCGGGGATCGGCGCGTTGCTGCGCGATGCGCAGGGCCGCGTCCTGCTGCTGCGCCGCCACGGCGCGCAGTTCGCCGCGCGGCTGCTCGACAGCCATTCGGATACCCGGCTGCACCAGAACTTCCTGACCATCGGCACCAGCGACCCCAGCTTTGGCAAGATCACCATCGATCTGGGTGACAGGGCGCAGGTCTGGGCGGCCAGCCTGCGCAGGCTGGGAGCCTGACCATGCCCGAACTCGGCCCGGTCGACTATGCCATCCCCGGCTTCCTGCTGCTGATCGTCATCGAGATGATGTGGGCCGCGCGCCGCGCGCCCGAGAAGTACGAACCCCGGGACACGCTCACCTCGCTCGGCCTCGGCGTCGGCAGCACGGTGGCGGGGGCGCTGACCGGCACCGTGGTGCTGACCATGGCGCTGTGGCTCTACGAACACCGCGTGGTGACCATCGGCTGGCAGTGGTGGGCCTGGGCCGCCTGCTTCGTGCTCGATGATTTCAACTACTACGTCGCGCACCGGCTGGGGCATCGCAGCCGGTGGTTCTGGGCCAGCCACGTCAACCACCATTCCAGCCAGCATTACAACCTGTCGACCGCCCTGCGGCAGACCTGGACCGGGTTCTTCGCCGCGAACTTCGCGTTTCGCATCTGGCCGGTGTTCATCGGCTTCCACCCGGCGATGATCGCGACCTGCGGGGCGATCAACCTGATCTACCAGTTCTGGATTCACACCGAGGCGATCGGCAAGCTGCCGCGCTGGTTCGAGGCGGTGATGAACACGCCGTCGCACCACCGGGTCCACCACGCGACCAATCCGCTCTACCTCGATCGCAACTATGCCGGTGTGTTCATCGTCTGGGACCGCCTGCTGGGCACCTTCCAGGGGGAGCTGGACGGGGTGCGGATCCGCTATGGGATCGTCCGCCAGCTGGGCAGTTTCAACCTGCTGTGGGCAGTGTTCCACGAATGGATCGGAATCGCGCGGGATGTCTGGCGCGCGCCGTGGCGGGCCAAGCTGCACTACATGTTCGCCCCGCCGGGCTGGAGCCACGACGGCAGCCGCGACACCTCCGACACGATCCGCACCCGCTGGCAGGAGCGGCAGGACGTGGTTCCCGCCGAATAGATTTGCGCTGCTTTAACCGATTGATTAAACGCCCTGCTGACAAAGCTGTCAGGAGAGGCGGGCAATGGATCAGTTCGACGTAATCGTGATCGGCGGCGGCAGCGCGGGCAGCGCGGTGGCCGGCCGGCTCAGCGAAAATCCCGCGCGCCGGGTCTGCCTGCTGGAAGCGGGCGGCACCAACGACAACTTCCGGATCAAGACCCCCGGCCTGCTGGTCGCCCAGGCCAAGAACGCCAACTGGGCGTTCGAGACCGAGCCGATGGCGGGGCTGAACGGGCGCCGGGGCTATCAACCGCGGGGCAAGGGGCTGGGCGGTTCGAGCGCGATCAACGCCATGCTCTACCTGCGCGGCAACGCCTGGGACTATGACAACTGGGCGGCGCTGGGCTGCACCGGCTGGGCCTATGCAGACGTCCTGCCCTGGTTCAAGGCCTGCGAGGACAACGAGCGCGGCGGCAGCGATTTCCACGCCGTCGGCGGGCCGCTTTCGGTCAGCGACCAGCACTGGCCCTCGCCCGCCAGCCGCGCCTTCGTCGAAAGCGCCGCGCAGTTGCAACTGCCCCGCAATCCCGATTTCAACGGTGCGAAGCAGGACGGCTTCGGGCTCTACCAGGTGACCCAGCGCGGCGGGGAGCGCTGGTCCTCGTCCCGCGCCTATGTCGAACCGGCGCGCAGCCGCCCCAATTTCGACGTGCGCACCGGGGTGCAGGTGGAGAAGATCCTGATCGAGGAAGGCCGCGCGGTCGGCGTCGCGATCCGGCAGGGCGAGAGCCGCCAGGTGCTGCGCGCGAACGGCGGCGTGGTGCTGAGCGCGGGGGCCTTCGGCAGCCCGCAGGTGCTGATGCTGTCGGGCATCGGCCCAGCTTCGCACCTTGCCGAACACGGGATCGAGGTCCAGCGCCACTGCGATGCGGTCGGTGCGGACCTGCAGGACCACTGCGACTTCATCATCTCCTACGAGGCAGATTCCCCGCACCTGTTCGGCCGTTCGCTCGGCGGGGTCTGGCGGATGGGCGTGTCGCTGATCGAATACATCCGCCGCCGCACCGGCACGATGACCACGCCCTATGCCGAGGCGGGCGGCTTCTGGACGCTGGATCCTTCCGCGCCCGCGCCGGACATCCAGTATCACTTCCTGCCCGCGATCGTGCAGAACCACGGGCGCGACCGGGTGCCGGGGCATGGCTTCTCGGTCCACGCCTGCGTGCTGCGCCCGGAAAGCCGCGGCTGGGTGAAGCTGCGGAGCACCGACCCCGCGCAGCCCCCGGAGATCAACCCCGACTTCCTGTCCGACGAGCGCGACCTCGTCCTGCTGCGCAAGGCCGCGCGGCTGATGCAACGCATCTGCGAGGCGCCGCCGCTGTCGAACTATCAGGGCCGCGACCGCAACCCGATCGACTACAACGACGATGCCGCGCTCGACGCGCAGATCCGCGCGACGGCGGACACGATCTATCACCCGGTCGGCACCTGCCGGATGGGCAGCGACGAGGGCAGCGTGGTCGACCCCAAGCTGAAAGCGCGCGGCGTGGAGGGGCTGTGGGTGGCCGACGCCTCGATCATGCCGCGGCTGGTCTCGGGCAACACCAACGCCCCCTCGATCATGATCGGCGAACGCGCGGCGGCGTTTGTCTCGGAAGCGCTGCGTTAGGAAGGTTCGCGCAAAGGCGCTGAGGGGTTATGACTGCGGCATAGCCGCTTTCCATTCTCTACGGCACGTTCGGCGGAATGCCTGATTCAAAGGGGCGCCGCCGCAATGCGCCTGCTTTGCGCCTTTGCGCGAAAGTCTCAGGACTCAGTGCCCGCAGGCCAGCGCCTCGACCACGTCTTCCAGCCGCGCCGGATCGCCCAGTGCCAGCACGTCGCCCTGGCTGGCGGCGTGGAGCGGTTCGCCGCTCCAGTCACACATCACTCCGCCCGCGCCTTCGACCACCGGCACCAGCGCCGCGTAATCGTGGAGCTTGAGCCCCGCCTCGCAGACGATGTCGATCTGCCCGGTCGCCAGCATGGCGTAGTTATAGCAGTCCCCGCCCATCACCATCCGGCGATGATCGGTGCGCGCGGCCAGCGCCATGAAGTGTTCGCCTTCATGGTCGTCAAAATAGTGCGGCCCGGTCGTCGCCAGCGTCGCATCGGCCAGCGCAGCACACCCGCGCGTGCGCACCGGCTGGCCGTTGAGCGTGGTCGGACGGCCCGTGATCCCAACCCAGCGTTCCTTCAGCACGGCCTGGTCGATCACGCCCAGCACCGGCCAGCCTTCGACCACCAGTGCAATCAGCGTGCCGAACATCGGACGCCCGGCCAGGAAGCCCGCCGTGCCGTCGATCGGATCGAGCACCCAGGTCCGCCCGGAGCTGCCGGTTTCCGCGCCGTACTCCTCGCCGTGGATGGCATCGTCCGGAAACTCGGCCTTGATGATCGCCCGCATCGCCGCTTCGGCGGCGCGGTCGGCCAGGGTCACGGGCGTCGAATCGCTCTTGCGCTCGGACGTCATGCCAGAGCGGAAATGCGGCAGGATCGCCTCGCGCGCGGCATCGGCCAGCCGGTGGGCAAGCGCGATCTCGGCGTCCAGCTTCATCAGTCGAACAGGCTCGACACCGAGCTTTCGTCGGCGATGCGGCGGATCGCCTCGCCGATCAGCGGCGCGATCGAGAGGACGCGGATCTTCGACGAGGCCTGGGCGGCCTCGGTCGCCTGGATCGTGTCGGTGATCACCAGTTCCTTGAGCGCCGAGCCTTCGACCCGCGCCACCGCGCCGCCCGAAAGCACGCCGTGGGTAAGGTAGGCGGTGACGCTGGCCGCGCCCGCGTCCATCAGCGCCTGGGCGGCGTTGCACAGGGTGCCGCCCGAATCGATGATGTCGTCGATCAGGATGCAGCTGCGATCGCGCACGTCACCGATGATGTTCATCACTTCCGACTGGCCCGGCTTGTCGCGGCGCTTGTCGACGATGGCGAGCGGGGCATTGTCGAGCCGCTTGGCGAGCGCCCGGGCACGCACCACGCCGCCGACGTCGGGCGAGACGACCATCAGGTCCTTGCCGCCGCTGCGCGCCAGCACGTCCGCCGCCATGACGGGCGCGGCATAGAGGTTGTCGGTCGGGATATCGAAGAAGCCCTGGATCTGCCCGGCGTGAAGGTCCACCGCCAGCACGCGGTCAGCCCCGGCGGTGGTGATCAGGTTCGCCACCAGCTTGGCCGAGATCGGAGTGCGCGGACCGGGCTTGCGGTCCTGCCGGGCATAGCCGAAATAGGGAACCACGGCGGTGATCCGCTTGGCCGAGGCGCGGCGCAGCGCATCGATGCAGATCAGCAGTTCCATCAGGTTGTCGTTGGCCGGGAAGCTGGTCGACTGGACCACGAACACGTCCTCGCCGCGCACGTTCTCGTGAATCTCGACGAAGACCTCTTCATCCGCAAAGCGCCGGACCGAGGCATCGGTCAGCGGCATTTCGAGGTAGCCCGCAATGGCCCGTGCCAGCGGCAGGTTCGAATTGCCGGTCATGATCTTCATAGAGTCGCCCTTCCTCCAGCGATGCCGCCCGCACCCGGCTCTAGTCAGCCGCCCCGCGATTGCAAGGCCCTCGGCCGGATCGAGCGGCGGCGCAGCGCACGTGCTCGCTCCCCAGCGAAAGGCCATCAATTGCCCAGCACGAACTTTCGTCTGATCATGCGGAACGCGACCTTGGTTTGTAAGGCGCATTCGCCAGTGTTTTCGCCAGTGTTATAGAATGTTAATGCAACGACGAGTGGACGGAATCAGCGCTGGCTAAAATATGGGGAAGTTTCGGGGTTGTTCGCCAAATCAGAACAGCGTCGTGCCCAATAATCCCTGAATCGCTCGAATTCACGGCGATCTCCTGTAGAGGCCTTCGCGCGATCAGCCAGCACTTCGAGGTTAGCCCTCTCCTGTTTGAGAGCATCGGCCAAGATCATGTTGGCCATTGATTCGTCAATGCCGCCATAGACCCCTTCTGATGACGCCTTTTCCGCCCATCTACCAAGGCCTTCCCGATCAACTTGAACCCCGACGCTTGGGCAAGTTCCAGCACTGGTAGCCGCGATTGCAACGGTCTTCGCGTATTGCGAAAACGCAATGTAATCAGGAACCGGAGCGGCGGCGAGCGTGATAGCCACTATTAGCATCTTCGTTCACTTGCTCCCGATCTAGCTCGGCGCGCCATAAACCATAGCCCAGAGTGCCACAGCCAGCATCGCCAGCGATGCGACAAGTTCTTTCAAGGTCGGCGCAGCCCGGCCTCAGCTCTTGTTGCGGTGCTCGCCCGAAACCCAGCGGACCGTGCCGGAGCTGGCGCGCATCACCACCGACTGGGTGGTGATCAGGCCGTCCTTCATCCGCTTCACGCCCTTCAGCAGCGAGCCATCGGTGACGCCGGTGGCGGCGAAGATGCAGTCGCCCTTGGCCAGCTCGTCGCGGGTGTAGATCTTGTTGAGATCCTCGATCCCCCACTTGCGGGCGCGGGCGCGTTCATCGTCGTTGCGGAACAGCAGGCGGCCATTGAACTGCCCGCCGACGCAGCGCAGCGCGGCAGCGGCCAGCACGCCTTCGGGCGCCCCGCCGGAACCCATGTAGAGATCGATCGTGGTCTCGGGATTGGCAACCGCCATCACCCCGGCGACATCGCCGTCACCGATCAGCACCACGCCGCAGCCCAGGCCGCGCAGTTCGGCGATGAGGTCCGCATGGCGCGGACGATCCAGCACGCAGACGATGATCTCGTTCGGCTGGACCCCCTTGGCCGCAGCCACCAGCTTGACGTTTTCGGTGGGCGTGTTGGCCAGGCTGATGATCCCGTCGGGATAGCCCGGGCCGACCGCCAGCTTGTCCATGTAGACGTCCGGCGCGTTGAGCAGGTTGCCTTCCTCGGCCACGGCCAGCACGGCCAGCGCATTGGGGCCGGCCTTGGCGGTGATGGTGGTGCCTTCCAGCGGATCGAGCGCGATGT
>CALMJG010000138.1 GCA_937864195.1 uncultured Novosphingobium sp. | reverse complement strand
GGGCGTATAGCTCAGTGGTAGAGCACTATGTTGACATCGTAGGGGTCGCAAGTTCAATCCTTGCTACGCCCACCATTCAAGAACGCTAAAAAAAGCCCCGGGAAACCGGGGCTTTTTTGCATCTGGCTCCCCTTCCGCCTGCGGGTGGGGTCGGGGGAGGGAATGCTCCCCCGAACGTCCGAAAGGCGCGGCGCGCTGTAACAGGCCCTCCCCCTGCCCCTCCCGCAGGCGGGAGGGGGGATTGAGGAGCGGCTCGCTGCGCTTGCCGCGTCTGCCTTACTTGCCCTGCCAGTTCGGCTTGCGCTTTTCGGCAAAGGCGGCGGCGCCTTCGCGGGCATCTTCGCTGGCGAAGACCGGCATGACGATCTCGGCCTGCTTGGCCCACATCTCGGCATCCGACCACGTGTGCGATTCGCGGATCACCTTCTTCGAGGCGATCAGGGCGAGCGGGCCGTTTTCGGCCACCGCGCGCGCCAGGGCCTTGGCGCCTTCCAGCGCCGGGCCATCGACCACGCGGTTGACGAAGCCCAGTTCATAGGCGCGCTTGGCGTCGATGAAGTCGCCGGTCAGCGCCAGTTCCATGGCGATGCGCGGCGGGATCTGGCGCGGCAGCTTGATCAGGCCGCCGGCGGCGGCGGCCAGGCTGCGCTTGGCTTCGGGAATGCCGAACTTGGCGCCCGAGTTGGCCACGATCAGATCGCAGCTCATCGCCAGTTCCATGCCGCCGGCCAGCGCATAGCCATCGATCGCGCCGATCACCGGCTTGGCCGGGGTCCACTCGGTCATCCCGCCAAAGCCGCGGCCTTCGATGCTGGGACGCTCGCCGCGCAGGAAGCCCTTGAGGTCCATGCCCGAGCAGAAGGTGCCGCCAGCGCCGGTCAGGATCGCGCAGCGCAGGTCGCTTTCGGCATCAAGCCGGTCGAGCGCGGCAGCGATGCCTTCGGCCTGGGCCTTGTTCATCGCGTTCTTCGCCTCGGGACGGTTCATCGTGATGATCAGGACGCCGTCTTCGACTTCGGTCAGGACTTCGGGTGCTTCGCTCATGGACAGTTCCTCTCGGGAGCAGGTTTAATCGGTCGGTTAAAGGTCTAGGCCGCGAGGCGCCGGCCTGTCCACCCTGAAACGACGCCCACGCCGAACTTGCGCCCCTCCTGAACTTGCACACCGGGAAGGCTCTGCTAAGGGGACCGGGAATTTTTCCGAACAACTCCCCAGGGAAAGACAAGCGCACGATGGGCAAGATCAAGGTAGCTAACCCGGTCGTCGAACTCGACGGCGACGAAATGACCCGCATCATCTGGCAGTGGATCCGTGAGCGGCTGATCCTGCCCTATCTCGACATCGACCTGAAGTACTACGACCTTTCGGTCGAAAAGCGCGACGAGACCAGCGACCGCATCACGGTCGATGCCGCCAATGCCATCAAGCAGTACGGCGTGGGCGTGAAGTGCGCCACGATCACCCCGGACGAGGCCCGCGTCGAGGAATTCGGCCTCAAGAAGATGTGGAAGTCGCCCAACGGCACGATCCGCAACATCCTGGGCGGCGTGGTGTTCCGCGAACCGATCGTGATGCAGAACGTCCCCCGCCTGATCCCGGGCTGGACCGATCCGATCGTGGTTGGCCGTCATGCCTTTGGCGACCAGTACAAGGCGACCGATTTCGTCGTCCCCGGCCCCGGCAAGCTGCGCCTCGTCTGGGAAGGCGACAACGGCGAGAAGATCGACGAGGAAGTGTTCCAGTTTCCCAGCGGCGGCGTCGCCATGGCGATGTACAACCTGGACGATTCGATCCGCGATTTCGCCCGCGCCAGCTTCAACTACGGCCTGGGCCTGGGCTGGCCGGTGTACCTGTCGACCAAGAACACCATCCTCAAGGCCTATGACGGCCGCTTCAAGGATCTGTTCGCCGAAGTGTTCGAAACCGAAGGCTTCAAGGAGAAGTTCGACGCCGCCGGGATCGTCTACGAACACCGCCTGATCGACGACATGGTCGCCTCGGCGCTCAAGTGGTCGGGCAAGTTCGTCTGGGCCTGCAAGAACTACGACGGCGACGTGCAGTCGGATCAGGTTGCCCAGGGCTTCGGCAGCCTCGGCCTGATGACCTCGGTGCTGATGACCCCGGACGGCAAGACCGTGGAGGCCGAAGCCGCCCATGGCACCGTCACCCGTCACTACCGCCAGCATCAGCAGGGCAAGCAGACCAGCACGAACCCGATCGCCTCGATCTTCGCCTGGACCCGCGGCCTGATCTATCGCGGCAAGTTCGACAACACCCCCGATGTCGTCCGCTTCGCCGAAACGCTGGAGCGCGTCTGCATCGACACCGTGGAAAGCGGCAAGATGACCAAGGATCTCGCAATCCTGATCGGTCCGGACCAGCCCTGGCTGACCACCGAAGGCTTCTTCGAGGCGATCGTCCAGAACCTCGAAACCGAAATGACCAACTGGAAGTAAGCCTTCCGGTCAATCGCCAGGATAGGCGGCAAGACAAGCGGCGGCCCGGGTTCCCGGTGCCGCCGTTTTCTTTTGCCCGGGCCGTGACAAGCGGGCACCCCGTGCCCTACAGACCGGCTATGTCCTCAGCCGATCCGATTACTTCCACCTCGATCCTTTCCGACGCGCTGGTGGTCCTGGGGGCCGCGGGTATTGTCATTCCGCTGTTTGCGCGGTTCCGCATCACCCCGATCATCGGTTTCATCCTGGTCGGCTTGCTGGTCGGCCCGTCAGGCCTTGGTGCCTACGTTTCCGAGATGCCCTGGCTGGGCTATGTCACCATTACCGATGCCGAGCGGCTTGAACCCTTCGCCGAATTCGGGATCGTCCTGCTGCTGTTCTCGATCGGGCTGGAACTGTCGTTTGGGCGCCTCTGGGCGATGCGGCGGCATGTCTTCGGCCTCGGCGCGCTTGAACTGATCGGCTGCGCGGCGCTGATCGCCGCCGGGCTGATCGCGCTGGGTAATTCACCGGCGACGGGCCTCGCACTTGGCCTTGCACTGGCGCTGTCCTCGACCGCGCTGGTGCTCAAGATCGTCGATACCAACACGCCGGTCGGCAAGGCGGCGCTGGCCATGCTGCTGTTCGAGGATATCGCGCTGGTGCCGATCATCTTCCTGCTGGGCGCGATGGGCCGGGGCAGCGAGACGCAAAGCACCGAGGAACTGCTGCGCGTGCTGGGCGAAGGCGCGGTCGTGATCATCGGCCTGCTGGTCGCGGGGCGCCTGCTGCTGCCGCGCCTGTTCGCCCAGGCCGCCCGCACCAAGAGCCCCGAGTTGTTCCTCGCCGCCAGCCTGCTGGTGGTGATCGTCGCCTCGACGCTGACCGGCGTGGTCGGCCTCTCGCCCATCGTCGGCGCCCTGATCGCGGGCCTGCTGATTGCCGAGACCGACTATCACGAAGAGGTCGAGGCGATCACCGAACCCTTCAAGGGCCTGGCGCTGGGCGTGTTCCTGATCACCGTGGGGATGGGACTGGACCTGGCCGTGGTCTGGGCGCGCCCGCTGGAGATCCTGCTGGGCGTCACCGTGATCCTGCTGGCCAAGGCGCTGGTCACCGGCCTGCTGTTGCGGCTGATGGGCGCGCGCGCCAGCACTTCGACGGAAACCGGCATCCTGATGTCGAGCCCGTCGGAAACCACCCTGATCGTCCTGGGCGCGGCGATCACCGCGCGCCTGATCAGCCGCGATGCCGCGCAATTCTGGCAGATCGTCACCGCGATCGGCCTGACTGTCACGCCGATCCTCGCAATCCTGGGGCGCTGGCTGGCGCGCCGCGTGGACGTGGCCGCGCAGACCCCGCCCCCGCCGCTCGAGCCCGAGGAACGCCGCGCGATCGTCGTCGGCTGCGGCCGGGTCGGCCGGCTCGTGTCGCGGATGCTGGCGACCCACGACATTCCTTATGTCGCGATCGATTCCGATGCCGACCAGGTCCGGCTTGCGCAGGAGGCGGGCCTGAACACCATGTTCGGCGATGTCGCGCGCGGCGATGCCCTGCGCCGGATCGGCGCCGACCACGCGGCCGCCGTGATCCTGACCATGGACGAGCCCGTCGCCGCCCAGCGCCTGGTGCGCAAGCTACGCGCCGCCTATGCCGACCTGCCGATCATCGCCCGCGCGCGCGACGTGCGCCATGCCGCCGCGCTGTACCGCGCCGGGGCCACCCACGCGGTCCCCGAAGCGCTGGAAAGCTCGCTCCAGCTGTCAGAAGCGGTGCTGGTGGACCTGGGTGTGCCGATGGGACTGGTGATCGCCTCGATCCACGAAAAGCGCGACGAATTCCGCGAACAGATCATGGAAGAAGGCGGACTGGAGGCCAAACCGCAGCTCAAGAGCGGCTCCTTGCGGGAACACGGCGCCCGCTGATCCGGTTCGCTCTCCCCGCAAAGGAGAGCCAGCCATGAAGCACAACGACCCGCACCAGCCACAGGAAGATCAGTCCCCCGCCCGCCAGACCGGCGAGGACAAGGGCCGGATCAAGCGCGCCCAGCAAACCGACGCCACCATGGCCGGAAAAGACCTGCCGCGCGGCAGCGAACCCGAAACCCACGCGCGCAGGGGCTGACCGCTCCAGGCGCAGGAGGATGGTGCGCGTTTCACGTCGTCCCGGGCTTGACCCGGGACCGCTGGCCGCGAGCGCGGTGCCTTCGGAACTGCCAGCGATCCCGGCATTCGCCGGGATGACGGTCAGCCCGCCAGCGCGGACTTAACGGCGGCAATCGCGTCTGCCGCCTTGTCGCCGTCCGGACCGCCGCCCTGGGCCATGTCGGCGCGGCCGCCGCCGCCCTTGCCGCCCAGCGCCTCGACGCCGGCGCGAACCAGGTCGACCGCGCTGACCTTTTCGGTCAGATCATCGGTCACCGCCGCCGCGATGCTGGCGCGCCCATCGTTGACCGCAACGATCACCGCCACGCCCGAACCCAGCCGCTGCTTGGCCTGGTCGAGCAGGCCGCGCAGTTCCTTGGGATCGAGCCCGTCCAGCACCTGACCAGAGAACTTCACCCCGCCCACGTCCTCGTCCGCCGGGCCGGTGGCAGCCCCGCCGCCGCCCAGCGCAAGCGCCTTCTTCGCCTCGGCCAGTTCGCGTTCCAGCTTGCGGCGCTCGTCCAGGAGCGCGGCAACGCGGGTCTCTACCTCGTCAGGGGTGGTCCGCAGCAGGCTGGCCGCGCCCTTGAGCGCGTCCTCGCGGGCAACCAGCCACTCGCGCGCGCCTTCGCCGGTCAGCGCCTCGATCCGGCGCACGCCAGAGCTGACCGCGCTTTCGGAAACTATCCGCATCAGGCCGATATCGCCCGTGGCGCGCACGTGGGTGCCGCCGCACAGTTCGACCGAATAATTGCGGCCTTCACTGCTGCGGCCCATCGACAGGACGCGCACTTCGTCGCCGTACTTTTCGCCGAACAGCGCCATGGCCCCGGCTTCGATCGCATCGTCCGGGCTCATCAGCCGGGTCACGACCGCTTCGTTGGCGCGGATTTCGGCGTTCACTTCGGCTTCGATCGCGGCAATGTCCTCGGCGGTCAGCGCGGCGGGGTGCGAATAGTCGAACCGCAGCCGGTCCGCCGCGACCATCGAGCCCTTCTGCGTCACGTGCGCACCCAGGCGATTGCGCAAGGCGGCGTGGAGCAGGTGGGTAGCCGAATGGTTGGCGCGGATCGCATCGCGGCGCGCCACGTCGATGTCGAGCTTGACCGTGTCGCCCACCTTGATCGTCCCGGCTTCGACCACGGCATTGTGCGCGTGGAGGCGGCCGAGCGGCTTGGCGGTGTCGGTAACGGCAAGGCTCAGCCCATCCGCACCGGTAATGGTCCCGGCATCGCCGGTCTGGCCGCCGCTTTCACCATAGAACGGCGTCTGGTTGACGATCACGCTGACGCTGTCGCCCGCGCTTGCGCTCTCGACCTCGGCGCCGTCCTTGACCAGCGCGACGACCTGCGCCTCGGCGGTATTGGCGGTATAGCCGGTAAACTCCGTCGCCCCGGCGCGTTCGGCAATATCGAACCACACTTCACTGTCGGCTGCCTGGCCGGAGCCCTTCCACGCGGCGCGCGCAGCGGCCTTTTGCTGGGCCATCGCCGCGTCGAACCCGGCGCGGTCCACCCCGATCCCCCGGGCGCGCAGCGCATCCTCGGTCAGGTCATAGGGGAAGCCGTAGGTGTCGTAGAGCCGGAACGCGGTCTCGCCCGGCAGTTCCCCGCCCTCGCCCATCTCGCCGGTCGCCTCGTCGAGCAGCTTGAGCCCGTTGGCGAGCGTGCGGCGGAACTGCACTTCCTCGCGCTGAAGGGTTTCCTGGATCAGCGGCTGCGCGCGGCCCAGTTCCGGATAGGCCGCGCCCATTTCCGAAACCAACGCGGGCACCAGGCGGTGCATCAGGGGCTCCTTCGCGCCCAGCAGGTGGGCGTGGCGCATGGCGCGGCGCATGATCCGGCGCAGGACATAGCCGCGCCCTTCGTTGCTGGGCAGGACGCCGTCGGCCAGCAGGAAGCTGGTGGAGCGCAGGTGATCGGCGATCACGCGGTGGCTGGCGCGGCTCTCGCCCTCCGCCTTCACGCCGGTCAGCCCTTCGGACGCGGCGATCAGCGCGCGGAAGGTGTCAGTGTCGTAATTGTCATGCTGGCCCTGCAGCACGGCGGCGATGCGTTCCAGCCCCATGCCGGTGTCGATGCTGGGCCGGGGCAGTTCGGAGACGATCTCGCCCGCTGCCTGCTCATACTGCATGAACACCAGGTTCCAGATCTCGATGAAGCGGTCGCCGTCTTCTTCCGGCGATCCCGGCGGGCCGCCCCAGATATGGTCGCCGTGGTCAAAGAAGATTTCCGAGCAGGGGCCGCACGGGCCATCATCGCCCATCGCCCAGAAATTGTCCTTGGTGGCAATCCGGATGATCCGCTCTTCCGGCAGGCCCGCGATCTTCTTCCACAGCTCGGCCGCCTCGTCGTCGGTGTGGTAGACGGTGGCGAGCAGCTTTTCCTTGGGCAGGCCCCATTCGCGGGTCAGCAGGGTCCAGGCGTGGGTGATCGCCTGTTCCTTGAAATAGTCGCCAAAGCTGAAATTGCCCAGCATCTCGAAGAAGGTGTGATGCCGTGCGGTGTAGCCGACATTGTCCAGATCGTTGTGCTTGCCCCCGGCCCGCACGCACTTCTGCGAAGAGGTCGCCCGCGGCGTCGCGCGTGTCTCAAGCCCCGTGAACACGTTCTTGAACGGCACCATCCCGGCGTTGGTAAACATCAGGGTGGGATCGTTGAAGGGCACCAGCGGCGCAGACTGCACCACCTCGTGCCCGTTCGAGCCGAAGTATTCGAGGAAGGAGCGGCGGATGTCGTTCGTCGAGGTCATAATGCCCCGCCGATAGGACAGTGGCCGATTTGCGGCAAGCGGGAAGGAGTTAACGCGGGCCTTCCTGCCCTTTTAACCGTGCCCCGCCGTGACGATCCACGCGGCGGCGGGCAGCGCCACCAGATCGCCGCTGCGGTGATCCTCCAGCCATTCGCGAATCCGCGCCTCGGCAGAAGCGAGTGCCTCGCCCTCCAGCGCGCGCAGTGCCTGGGCGGCGGGGCCGATCCGGCGAAACAGGCCCAGCGCGTCTTCGACCGGATCCTCGCCCTTGCCGGCGATATAGGCAAAGTCGACCGGCTCGAACCCCGGCCCCAGCCAGCCCGCGCCTGAAAGGATGCCTTCCACGTACTGTGGATCGGCAAAGGCGAACGGGCCGGGTGCGGTGGGATCGGTCGGGGGCGGCAATTGCAGCAGCTTGGCAAGGTCGGATGCCCAGGGGTTTTCCTGCGGGCTGCGGAAGCACGAGAAGATCAGTTCCGCTTCCGGCGCCGCGATCTTCAGCAGGTTGGCAAAGGCCGCCACGGGAGCATCGAAGAACATCACCCCATGGCGCGATACCAGCACTTCTGGTGCAAAGCCCGGTTCCTGCCAGGTCGCCGCATCGGCCTCGATGAAACGGACGTTGCCCAGCTGCTCGCCGCGCTGGCCCGCCGCTGCGACCAGCTGCGCCGAGATGTCGACGCCCAGGACCTGCGCATGAGGACGGTTGCGCGCGATCGCCAGCGACAGCTCCCCCGCACCGCAGCCGATGTCGAGCACGTGATTGCCCTCGCGCTCGGCAATCCGCTCCAGCAGCCGCTGGGTCAGCCCCGCAAAACTACGGTCGGTGAGGTGATAGCTCTCCGCCCAGCTGCGCCCGACCTGCGCGCGCCAATCCATGCCTGTGGTCATTCGCGGCAGGCTATGCCCGCCGCCGTTGCACCACAAGCAACAATTGCATCCCATATTTCACTTGCGACTCAGCCCCGGCAGGCAGACCCTCTGCCCCAAGTCCTTGCGCGTCGGCGTGCAAGATTCCAGCGCCCGGCGCGCCTTCGCAAGAGAGGAGGCGGCGATGGGCAATATCAACCCCGCGAATGGAACCGGCACCGGCAGAGCAGTCACCCGTGCGGTCGCGCTGGTCGGGCCGGCGGGCACGGGCAAGACCAGCCTTGCCGAGGCGCTGCTGTTCGCCAGCGGCGCGATCAACCGGCAGGGGAGCATCGAAGCGGGCAGCACCGTTGGCGATGCCAGCCCCGAAGCGCGGGCGCGTGGCGGATCGACCGAGCTGAACCTGATGCACTTCGACTACATGGGCGATCGCTTTGCCCTGATCGACACGCCCGGCGGCGCGGGTTTCGCGACCGACGGCCTCGCCGCCCTGCAGTCGGCCGACCTGGCGCTGGTGGTGATCGATCCCGCGCCCGAACGCGCCGCCCTGGCCGAACCGGTGCTGCGGCGGCTCGACGAACTGGGGCTGCCCCACGTCATCGTCATCAACAAGATCGAGCATGCCCGGGCAGGCACGGTCCACGCGCTGATCGAGCAGCTTCAGCCGATGAGCCGCGAACCGCTGGCCCTGCGCCAAATTCCGATCCGCGAGGGCGATGCGGTGGTCGGCTACGTCGATCTCGCGCTGGAACGCGCCTACCGCTACCGCCCGGGCAAGGAAAGCGAACGGGTCGCAATCCCGGGAGACATTGCCGCGCTGGAACAGCGGGACCGCTCGCACCTGCTCGAAACGCTGGCCGATTTCGACGATGCGCTGATGGAAGCCCTGCTGATGGACGAGGCGCCGGACCAGACGACCATCATGGCCGATCTTGCCACCGATACCCAGGGCAACAAGGTGGTGCCAGTAGTGCTGTGTTCGGCGCTGGGCGACGGCGGGGTGCACCGCCTGCTCAAGCTGCTGCGCCATGAAGCGCCCTCGCCCGATGCTGCCGCCGCCAGGATCGGGCTGCGCGAGGGCGGCGGCTTCCACGTGTTCAAGATCGCCAATGGCGGCGCGATGGGGCGCCTTGCGCTCGGCCGGGTGCTGGGCGCGCCGCTGACCGAAGGCGACGAACTGGAAGTCGGCGGCACCCCCGAACGCAGCGGTTCGCTGTTCCTCGTCCAGGGCGAAAGGACCGCCAAGCAGCAAACCGCGCAGGTCGGAGACGTGGTCGCGGTTGCCAAGCTGGAAGGGGCGCGCTGCTGCATGGTCCTGCCCCGCAAGGGCGCGCGCTGCGGCGCTGGCGCCGCCCCGGCCTATCCGCCGCGCAACGCCGCGATCGCCATCACCACCCGCGATCGCAAGGACGACGTGAAGCTGTCAACCGCGCTCCACCGCCTGTGCGAGGAGGATCCGGCGCTCGAATGGTCGCAGGATGACGGGACGCACGAGACCCTGCTGCGCGGGATCAACGAGGATCACCTCGCCGTGGTGCTGGGGCGATTGCAGCGGCGCTACGGGGTCGCTGTCGAAACCAGGCCGCCCCGGGTCGCCTACCGCGAATCGATCCGCAAGCCCGCCGCAACGCGCGGGCGGCACAAGAAGCAGTCTGGCGGGCACGGCCAGTACGGTGATTGCTCGATCGAGATCCGCCCGCTGGAACGCGGTGCCGGCTTCGCGTTCGAGGACCGGATTACCGGCGGCGCCATCCCCCGGCAGTACATCCCCGCAGTCGAGGCGGGGGTGCGCGATGCGATGGAACGGGGGCCGCTGGGCTTTCCCGTGGTCGACGTCGCCGTGACGTTGGTGGACGGCTCGTTCCACGCGGTTGACAGTTCGGAACTCGCTTTCAAGATCGCCGGGCGCATGGCCATGGCCGACGCGCTGGAGCAGGCCGCGCCTTATCTGCTCGAGCCGATCGTGCGGGTGGCGGTGGACACGCCGGGCGGCAGCGGGTCAAAAGCGGGATCGGTGCTATCGGCCCGGCGCGGGCAGATCCTCGGCCTGTCGCCCCATCCAGAATGGGAGCGCTGGGAGCGCGTCGAGGCGCAATTGCCGGAAAGCGCGCTGCACGGGCTCGATGCGGAACTGCGCTCGCTGAGCCAGGGCCTGGCGGGATACATCGCCGGGTTCGACCATCTGGCCGAGCTAGCCGGAAAGCACGCGGACGAGGTGGTCAAGGCCCGCGCCGCCGAGGCGCATTGAGGCGGCGCGGGCGGCCGTGTTGCCGCGCCGCCCGCACTGCCCTGCTCAGGGAATGACGCGGATCTCCCGGCGCCAGTCGGCCGATGCGCTGAGCGTGCACGAGCTGCCGAACAGCGTGACCGCGACGGTCCCGCCGGCGTTGGCGCCCCGCGTCGAACCGTCGCCGCCACCCCAAAGGAACGGGATGTAGAGCTGGGACCATGCTCCGCCGGTTCCGGCGCGGACCGTCCAGTCGATCGGCCGCATCGCCGCGTTGGTCAAAGCGAGGCGAACCGGCTCGCCGGGCTCGAACCCGACCGCCCGCAATTGCATGATCCTGCCGTTGCTGGCGATCGAAAGGCGGCAGGCACCATCACGGTCACTGCCCAGAACCGGCCATCCGTCGGTGATCCGGCGATCGGCCCCGGCGGACGGCGCGCCAAGCAGCAGGACAGCGATGGCGCTGACCACGCTGAGGGCCGGGACAACCTGGCACTTGGACATCGGGCATCTCCATCAGGACCTGCCCGAAACCCTAGCTCCCCCATCCGGGTTGCGCCTGCCCGGAATTTGCCCTGCCCCGCAGCGGGACAGGAGCAAATCAACCGCTGCGCCTACTGCATCGACGGCGCGGGCTGCGGCGCGGCTGTGGCTTCCGCCGCAGGTGCCGCGACCGGGGTCGGAGCAATCTTGCCCGCAGCTTCGACGCCGATGGTCTTGGCGACATCGTCGCGGACCTTGTCGTTGTGGGCCTGGACGGTGGAGATCACCTTGTCCTTCTTGTCGAGCAACTGGGCTTCACCCTCCGCACCGTTCGGGACGAGCTTGACCGAAAGCGGCGTGGGCGAGAGGAAGTTGGTCGACCCGTTGCTGCCATCGACGACCCCGCCGACGAGGCCGCCGAGCAGGATGTTGCCCGCCGCGGCGCCGCCGGTCTTGCTCTGGACCAGGACGTAGACCGGCTTGTAGCCATCGCGGGTGATGTCGGCGCGGGTGTCGTGGCGGCGCTTGAGGCTGATTTCGCAGGGCGAGACGCAGGTCGAACCGTTGGTGAACTTCACCGTGGCGCCCGATGGGTCGGTCTTGACCTTGTAGTCCTGGCTGGTGCCGTTGATCACCGTGGCGCAGCCCGAGAGCGCGACCGAGGACAGCGCGGCGAGCGCCGCTAACTTGAATTTGTGCATTGAACCCATCCTGTACAGACTTCCGTCCGTAAGCAAGCCGGAGAGGGGGTCAAGCTGGAAAACCAAGGCTTGGGATGCGATTTTCACCACTTGTCAACGGAAACCGGCGCGGGCCGCCTGGCGCCGCGCCGGTCCGGTTTCGTGGAGGACGCCCCCGGGTTTGGGGGACGAAGGGCGCCCTCCCCTGGGGATCAGATATCGTCGTCCGCGTCCGGACCCGCCATCATCTCCCCGGAAAGACCTTCGGTCTGGCCGCGGATCGCAGCCTCCAGCCGGTCGGACATTTCGGGATGTTCGCGCAGGAACTGCTTGGCGTTCTCACGCCCCTGGCCGATCCGCACGCTGTCATAGGAGAACCAGGAGCCCGACTTCTCGACGATCCCGGCCTTGACACCGAGATCGAGGATTTCGCCGATCTTGGAGATCCCTTCGCCATACATGATGTCGAATTCGACCTGCTTGAACGGCGGGGCGACCTTGTTCTTGACCACCTTCACGCGGGTGGCGTTGCCGACGATGTCGTCCCGATCCTTGATCTGGCCGGTGCGGCGGATGTCGAGGCGGACCGAGGCGTAGAACTTGAGCGCGTTGCCGCCGGTGGTGGTTTCCGGATTGCCGTACATCACGCCGATCTTCATGCGCAGCTGGTTGATGAAGATCACCATGCAGCGCGAGCGGCTGATCGAGCCGGTCAGCTTGCGCAAGCTCTGCGACATCAGGCGGGCCTGGAGGCCGACGTGGCTGTCGCCCATCTCGCCCTCGATTTCGGCGCGGGGCACCAGCGCGGCAACCGAGTCCACCACCAGCACGTCGATCGCGTTGGAACGGACCAGCGTGTCGGTGATTTCCAGCGCCTGCTCGCCCGTGTCGGGCTGCGAGACGATCAGTTCGTCGATGTTGACGCCCAGCTTCTTGGCATAGACCGGATCGAGCGCGTGTTCGGCGTCGATGAAGGCCGCCGTGCCGCCGGTCTTCTGCGCTTCGGCAATCACGTGCAGCGCCAGCGTGGTCTTGCCCGAGCTTTCCGGCCCGTAAACCTCGATCACGCGGCCGCGCGGCAGGCCGCCGACGCCCAGCGCGATGTCGAGGCCGAGCGAACCGGTGGAAATCGCCTCAACCTGCATCGCCTCCTTCGAGCCGAGCTTCATCGCGCTGCCCTTGCCAAACGCGCGGTCGATCTGCGCCAGCGCCGCTTCCAGCGCCTTCTGACGGTCCATGGTATCCTTGCCTTCCTGAATCAGCTTGAGCTGTGCAGCCATCGTTCGTCCCCTTGCCTAACCCGCCGACCCGGAAGGTCAACTCGCGACTCGGTGTATCGCGTTTGTTCTTTTGGAACAAGAGGGAAACGTTTTACCTTTGTTCCATTCATCAAATCAGCGCCGACGCTGAACGGGTGGACACACTGGACAGTGTCCAGAAGAGCAGCCCGAGCGCGGCTGAAGCGCCGGAAACAGGCCGGTCGCGGCGATGGATGCTTCGGTTCATGACCGGCATCATCGCCCCTCCGAAGCAAGTAGGAAAGCACCGCCAGCGCATGCGGCTCTTGCCAAGCCGCGCAGATAGGCACAGACCTGCACCGGCAAGGCAGGAGCAACAGCCGCATGAAGCCATTCGAATCGCTGCGCTTTCCGCGAAGGACCACAATCCGCCGGTGGGGCACCGCACTTGCCGCGATCGCCGCAGCCACCGCTCAGCCGGCACAGGCGCGCGAACCGGTGATCGACGTTCATGTCCACGCGCTGGCCGCGGACGATCAGGGACCGCCCCCGCTGGCCATGTGCACGCCGATCGATCCGATGCCCGCGTGGGATGCCTCGCGCCCGCCGCTCCAGAACTTCATCGCGCCCTTCAAGCAGGCCGCCTGCAAGGACCCGGTCTGGTCGCCCAAGACCGACGAGGAAGTGATGAGCCGGACGCTGGCGGTGATGGAGCGTAACAACGTCTACGGCGTGGTCAGCGGCACTTCGAAAATGGTCGCCGCCTGGCGCAAGGCCGCACCGGCGCGGGTGATCCCCAGCCTGATGCCCAAACTGCCGCTGGAGGAAGGCCTGGCCGCACAGCTGGAGCAGTCCAAGGCAAGCGGCCAGCTGGCGGTGATCGGGGAACTGGGCTTCCAGTACGCCGGTGTCGCGGTAACCGACCCCGCGCTGGAGCCGCTGTGGGCGGCGGCGGAAAAGCTGGACATTCCGGTAGCGATCCATTTCGGCCCCGGCCCGCCAGGCGTAGCCTATATGCCCGGATCGGGATACCGTGCCCGCCTGTCGAGCCCCTTGCAGCTGGAGGACGTGCTGGTCCGCCATCCGGGTCTGCGCGTGAACGTGATGCACGCCGGATTTCCGATGCTGGATGATACGCTGGCGCTGCTCTACGCCCATCCGCAGGTCTATCTGGATACCGGGGTGATCGTTTACACCCAGCCCCGTGCCGCGTTCTACCGCTATCTGCAGGCGCTGGTCGAGGCGGGCTTTGCCAATCGCATCATGTTCGGGTCCGATCAGATGGTCTGGCCCGAAACGATGGAGCGATCGATCCGGGTGATAGAGGAGGCTCCGTTCCTCAGCGCCCAGCAGAAGCGCGACATCCTGTACAACAACGCCGCGCGGTTCCTGCGGCTCGATCCCGAAACGATCCGGCGGCACCACGCCGGGTGACGGCCGGGGGCGTGCGGCCCGTGCCGGGCTTCACCCCTTGGCCTCGGCCAGCACCGCGCCGACCTTGTCGGTGATCTGCTGGACGGTGAAGGGCTTGGGCAGGAAGGCGACATTAGCCATGTCGATTTCCTTGCGCAGCTGTTCCTCGGCATAGCCGGACATGAACAGCACCGGCAGGTCCGCGCGGGTCTTGCGGATTTCGCGGGCCATGGTGGGACCATCCATCACCGGCATGACCACGTCGGAGACGACCAGGTCGAACTCCTCGCCGCTGGCCATGATTTTGGCCATGATTTCCAGGCCCTCGTCGCCGTCGCTGGCAGTGGTCACGGCATAGCCGGCGCGGGTCAGGGCGCGGCTCGCGACGGCGCGGACCATGTCCTCATCCTCGACCAGCAGCACCCGGCCACCGCCGCCCCATTCGCGCTGCGGCTCTGCCCGGGCGATGCGCGGCGCACCTTCGGTGCCATGGTGGACCGGCAGGTAGACCGAAAAGCGGGTGCCGCGCCCGCGCTCGCTGTCGGCGAAGATGAACCCGCCCGACTGCTTGACCACGCCGTAGACGGTCGACAGGCCCAGCCCCGTGCCCTTGCCAGTCTCCTTGGTGGTGAAGAACGGTTCGAAGATCTTGCCCAGGTGTTCGGGCGCGATGCCCGTGCCCGTATCCTCGACGATCAGCGAGGTATAGTTCGCCTGCGGCATGATCGCGCTGCCCATCGCCCGCACGTCGGCAGCGCTGACCTTGCGGGTGGCCAGCATGATCTTGCCCCCGCCCTCGCCCTTGGCCAGAACCGCATCGCGCGCGTTGACCACCAGGTTGACGATCACCTGCTCCAACTGGCCCGGATCGGCCCGCACGGCGCCCAGATCGCGGTCGTGCGTCACGACCAGCTTGATCTTTTCGCCGATCAACCGCTTGAGCAGGTGCGACACGTCCGACACGACGTCGGGCAATTGCAGCACTTCGGGGCGCAGGGTCTGCTGGCGGCTGAAGGCGAGCAGCTGGCGGGTCAGCGAAGCGGCGCGGTTGGAATTGGCGCGGATCTGCTGGATGTCGTCATAGTCGCTGTCACCGGGCGTATGGCGCAGCAGCATCAGGTCGCAGGTGCCCAGGATCGCGGTCAGCACGTTGTTGAAATCGTGAGCCACGCCGCCGGCCAGCTGGCCCACGGCCTGCATCTTGGTGGCCTGGGCAACCTGCTGCTTGAGCCGGGTTTCCTCGGTGCTGTCGGTCAGGCCCAGCAGCACGGCAGCCTCGCCCAGCCCGCGCACGCCCGCAAGGCTGAGGCTGACCGGCTCTTCCGCCTGATTCTTCAGGCGCACCGCGATGTCGCCGGCGCTGGTCGGCCCCTGGGCGAAACGCCGGATCGCATCGGACAGCGGCCCCTTGTCTTCCTGCACCACCAGGTCGGTGGGATAGACCGGGTGCGGCTGGTTCTCGCGGCCCGCGGCGCGCATGAAGGCCGGGTTGGCGAACAGCAGCCGCCCGTCGCGGTCGGCCATGGCCAGCCCCAGCGGCAGCGGGCCGAGCAGCGCCTCGAGATGGGGGACGGCCGCAGAACCCTCGCCCGCGCCGCTGCCACCGCCGATCCCCACGCCGCTGTCCGCCAGCAGCATCAGCGAAGGCGCGGCCTCATAGTCGACATGGGCCGCATCGGGGTCCGTGACCGGCAGGTAGAACATGGTCAGCGGCGCGCCGCGGCTGCCCTCGCGCGCCCAGGTGATGCGGTCGCGCTCGTCCTGGCGGAGCAGGCCGGTGAACGACTGGCCGGTCAGCAAGGCGGCGGGATCGCCGGTGGCGCGCATGGCAAAGCCGCTGCTCGCGGCGCGGATCGTGCCGTCCGGATCGACGATCGCGGCGGAAATCCCCGCATTGGCGAGCGCGCGGCCGAACTTGCCGTGAAGATAGGGAACAACCTCCGCCACCGGGTCGGGGTCGCTCAGCTGGCGGAAGGTCCAGACCAGGTAATCGTCGCCCCGCCCGGCCCGCACCGCATCGGCCTTCCACTGCCCGGTCGGGCTTTCCAGGAGGTCAGCCTGCCCCTTGCCGTCGCGCCAGCCCGTGCGGCCAGCCTTGGCAAGGCGTTCGAGGCTGGCATTGTCCAGCGGCAAGCGCGGCGGGGCATGGCCCGCGCCGAACCAGGTCTCGTACAAGGGGTTGGCACAGACCAGCCTTCCGGCGCGGTCGGTAATGGCCACGGCCAGATCGCCGCGATCGATCGCGGCCACCGTGACCGACCAGTCCGGCAGGGCATATTCGGGTTCGCGCGCCTGTTCGCGCGGGCGGCCCAGCGACCAGGCCAGCGCTCCGACCACGGCCACGCCGCCCGCAAAGGCCGCCACCAGCACCGGATCGCGGGTGACCAGCCAGAGCAGGCCCAGGCTGACCGCCACCGCCGCGCCGACCAGCGCCTGTTCGGCGCGGCGGCCCCGCGGCGCGGCGCCCGGCTGGCTCATGCCTCGTCCGCAGCGGCGGCGCGGGCGGCGTCGAGCTGCTCCAGCTTGGTCCGGCGCTTGTGCCGCACCCACCAGTTCCAGACCAGCGAGGACACCAGGTAGCCGACGGCTGCGCAGATCACCGAGATCACGAACAGGCCCAGCAGCATCGCCGGGGCGGCATCGGACAGCAGCCAGTAGGCCCAGTCGCTAAGCGAGGCGCGATGATCGAGCAGGCTGTTGAACGTGCTGACATCGGCATGGAACCCCAGCCGGTTGCCGACATAGATCGATGCGGCCAGGATCAGCGGAGTGGTTGCCGGGTTGGACAGGAAGGTCATGGCCGCGGCGATCGGGATGTTGCCCCGGCTGGGCACGCACATCAGCGCGGCGCCGACGATCTGGATGCCCGGGATCAGGGCGAAGATCCCCACCAGGAGGCCGACCGCGACCCCGCGCGGCACCGAGCGGCGGGTAAAGCGCCACAATTCCGGCCGGCGGGCGAACGGCCCGACCCAGCGGCTGTGCTCCAGATCCTCGCGCTTGGGCAGGTTGCGGTGCCCCCAGGCGGCGATGCGGGCGGCCAGCTTGCTCACTTGTAGTCCCGCATGATCCGCGCCTGATCGCGCTTCCAGTCGCGTTCCTTGATCGTCGCGCGCTTATCAGCGACGTTCTTGCCCTTGGCCAGCGCCAGTTCGACCTTGGCCCGGCCCCGCGCGTTGAAATAGACCGACAGCGGCACCAGGGTCATGCCCTTGCGCTCCACCGCGCCGTGAAACTTGGCGATTTCGCGCTCTTTCAGCAGCAGCTTGCGCAGGCGCTTGGGCTGGTGGTTGAAGCGGTTGCCGTGGCTGAATTCGGGAATGTTGGAATTGACCAGCCAGACCTCGCCGTTCTTCACTTCGGCATAGGATTCCGCGATCGAGCCCTCGCCGAAGCGCAGGCTCTTGACCTCGGTGCCGGTCAGGGCGATCCCCGCCTCGAACACTTCCTCGATAAAGTAATCGAACCGCGCGCGGCGGTTTTCGGCGACAATCTTCTTCTTGTCGAACTGGGCGTGGGTCGGGCGGGCCATGGCGTTCTCGCGCATGTAAGGTGAGGCGCGGCAAAAGGAAACCGGCGATTGCCGAATTTCGACCGACGGGGCGCGCGGCCCGGCTCAACCAGGCCGCCCTGCCCCTCGCCCCGGCTGGTTCAGATCAGCCCGGCGTGCTCCAGCCCGGCGTCGACCGCGCGGCGCGCCTCGGCGCTGCATTCGACCAGCGGCAGGCGGACCGAGAGGTTCAGCCAGTCGTGCAGCCGGGCGAGCGCATACTTGACCGGCGCGGGCGAGGCATCGGTGAACAGCGCCTGGTGCAG
Source organism: uncultured Novosphingobium sp. (assembly GCA_937864195.1). Classification (GTDB taxonomy): domain Bacteria; phylum Pseudomonadota; class Alphaproteobacteria; order Sphingomonadales; family Sphingomonadaceae; genus Novosphingobium. Next base: position 15,134 of record CALMJG010000138.1, on the reverse strand, counting down.
CGGGAACAGCCGCTCGTTGATCTCGTGGGCCTTGGCCATGTCCCCGGCAAGGCTCGCCGCCTGGAACTCGGCGCACAGCTTCGGGGCGACGTTGGCGGTAACCGAGATGCAGCCCGACCCGCCGCCCGCGTTGTAATGCAGCGCCATGTCATCGTTGCCGCACAGCTGCACGAAACCCGCGCCCAGCGACAGGCGGTGGGCGGTGAGGCGCGTCATGTCGCCGCTGGCGTCCTTGATCCCGATGATCCGGTCAGGGAAGCGGCGCGCGAGTTCGACCACGGTTTCCGGCCTGATGTCGGTCACCGTGCGGCCCGGCACGTTGTAGAGCACGATCGGCAGGTCGACCTTCTCGGCCAGATAGGAAAAGTGCGCCAGCAGCCCGGCCTGGCTCGGCCGGTTGTAATAGGGCGCGACCATCAGCGCGGCATCGGCGCCCACGGCCTTGGCCTCCTGCATGTGCCACAACGCAGTCTGGGTGTCGTTGCTGCCGCAGCCCGCGATCACCGGCACCCGGCCCGCCGCCTGATCCACGCAGGCCGCGATGATGAGGTGCTGTTCCTCATTGGTGAGCGTCGGCGCTTCGCCCGTGGTGCCGCAGGGAACCAGGGCGAGCGAGCCTTCGGCGATCTGCCAGTCGACCAGCCGGCGGAACGCCGCGTAATCGACCGCGCCATCGCGGAAAGGTGTGACAAGTGCCGGAATCGAGCCGGAGAACATGGACTTTGCCCCTGCATTTGCCGCATAGAGGTGGACCGTCCACCCCGTTGATACGGGCGCTGCTATTCAGCGCCTGATAAGGAGCCTAGGCGCAGCATGTCCAGCATGGTCCGCAACACAATTGCTTCGGCGCTGGTAATGCTGGGTTTCCTCTCCTCCCCCGCGTGGGCGCAGGACAGCCATCCAGACGGCCGCGAATGGGATGCCGCGCGCGCGGAGCACCGCGAAACACCGGCCGGAATCATGGCCCAGGCGATTGCGCGGTGGAAACTGCTGAACGCCTCGGACCAGTTCCGCTTCGATGACTATTCCAGCTTCGTCCTGACCTATCCGGGTTTCCCGGAAGAGGCGAAGCTGCGCATCCGGGCCGAACAGGCGCTGGAGCGCGAGGGGGTGGAGCCATCGCGAATCGCCGCCTTCTTCGACCGTTTCCCGCCGCTGACCAATCCGGGCCGCGCCCGCTATGCCCTGGCGCTGGCGGCGCTGGGCCGCAGCGAGGCGCGCGAAGTGGGCCGCGCGGCCTGGCGCGGCGGGCCGATGAACGACGTGGTAGAGGCCAGCCTGCTTGCCCAGCTGGCCCCGATCCTGCTGCCGCAGGACCATGACGCGCGGATGGACGCCCTGCTGTGGGCCAGTGCGGGTGCCCAGGCAGAACGCCAGCTGCTTTACGTGACGCCCGCCGCGCGCGCCGGGTTCCTGACCCGGCTTGGCCTGGTCAACGGACGCGATCCGGCGGCGGCGGGGCTGCCGCAGCCCACCGACCTGCGCACCGCGCCGGGCTATCTCTACAACCGCGCGCGGATGCTGCGGACCAGTGGGCAGACGGCGACTGCCGCCGCGCTGCTCGCCAGCCGTCCGCCGCTGACCGAGCGTCCGCTCGACCCGCGCCGCTGGATCGCCGAGCTGCTGGCCGTCGCCCGCAAGGCCGACGCACGCAGCGCCGCCCGGATCGCGGCCGGCATCGACGATGCCTTCGCCCCCGGCACCGATGTCAGCCTGCAAGCCTTCGCCATCCGCGACGATTACACCTCGCTGATGTGGCTGGGCGGAACCAAGGCCCTGCGCGAACTGGGCGACGGGGCCACGGCGGCTCCGCTGTTCTACCGCTATGGCACCGCCGCGCGCACCGCGCAGACCCGGTCCAAGGGGTTCTACTGGGCGGGCCGCGCCTCGATGCAGGCCGGGCGGATGGACGATGCGGAACGCTATTTCCAGGCCGCCGCCGCCTATCCCGATCAGTATTACGGGATGCTCGCGCTCGAACGGCTGGGGCGGCCCCTGTCGATCCAGGCCAGTTCGCCCAGCGTCGTGCCAACCGCCAGCGAACGCGCCGCCTTCGAGGCGCGCCCGCTGACCCAGGCCGTGCGCGAAGCCGCGCGCGAGACCGACTGGCCGGCCACGGTGCGCTTCTTCAAGGAAATCGCCGAACAGGCCGAGAGCGAGAGCGACCACGTGCTGGTGGTCAACCTCGCCCAGGAAATGGGGCGGCGCGACCTCGCGGTGATCCTCGGCCAGGCGGCCCATACCGATGGCCACGGCGTGTTCCGCAAGACCAGCTTCCCGTTGATCCCGATCCCGCCCGCCGGCAACTGGACGATGATCCACGCGATCAGCCGCCAGGAAAGCCAGTTCGCGATGAATGCGATCAGCCACGCCGGGGCGCGCGGCCTGATGCAGCTGATGCCGGGCACCGCGCGCGAACAGGCGGGCAAGCTGGGCCTGCTTTACGATGCGACCGCGCTCACTCGTGACGCGGGCTACAACCTGACGCTCGGCGATGCCTATTTCCGGCGGATGCTGGCCTATTACAACGGCTCCTACCCGCTCGCCGTCGCGGCCTACAACGCGGGGCCGGGCAACGTGAACAAGTGGCTGGCCGCCAACGGCGATCCGCGCCGGTTCGACGCCGACTGGGTGGACTGGATCGAGCGGATTCCGCTGTCCGAGACGCGCGGATACGTCCAGCGGGTGCTCGAAAACGCCGTGGTCTACGAGGCGCTCTATCCCGCCAGGGCAACGCAGAGGGGACCGAACCCGCTGAGCGGCTTCCTCGGCAAGCGCGATCCGGGCTGATCCCGGAATGAGCGAGACCGCGCTGAAGGCCGAAGGGCCGCCGATCACGCCGGCCGGCATGGCCGCGCTGCGTGCGCGCTATGACCATCTGCTGGGCAAGGAACGCCCCGAGATCGTCGAGATCGTCAGCTGGGCGGCGGGCAATGGCGACCGCAGCGAAAACGGCGATTACCTGTACGGCCGCAAGCGGATGCGCGAGATCGACCGCGAGCTGGCCTTCCTTGCACGGCGAATGAAAGCCTGCCGGGTGGTCGATCCCGCCCGCCAGCAGGACCGCAGCCGCGCCTGGTTTGGCGCGAGGGTGACCATCGCTGACGAGGACGACAACCAGCGCACCCTCACCCTTGTCGGCGACGACGAGCAGGACGCTTCGGCCGGCCTGATCGGCTGGAGCGCCCCCCTGGCCCGCGCGCTGCGCGGCGCGGCGGTGGGCGACCTGCGCCGGGTGCGCCTGCCAGCGGGCGAGAAAGAGTGGGAAGTGCTGGAAATCGCCTATCCCTGAACCTTGCTGCTTACAATTACGCCCCGGACACCCTATATCAGACAAATCGTGAGCTATCCGAAGGTAGGCGTTCGCGGCTGAGAGACCAGGTGCTCCCGCTTACCAGCCGGAGAAGCGCGATGGATCTCAATGAACTTTACCACCAGCATCAGGTTGCGGTGATGAATGCGGCGGGCGCGACCACGCGCCAGTTGCGCGAGCGGCTGCTCCACCGGGCAGGCCGGCTTGCGCTTGATATCGCCCGCTTCCAGCACCGCTCGGGCGCTGCAGCCGCCAGCATGTGGAACGTGCCGCTGATCGCGAGAAGCGCAGCATGAGCCGCGCGATGAACATCTCCGCCACCGAGGACGAGGTCAAGTCTGCCTGCGAGGCGAAGGCCATCCGGATCAGCGCGATCGAGGTCTTGCCGGGCGGCGGCACCCACGTGGTCTGCGTGACGCCGGAAGGCGCCGAGGAATTGCGCGGCGTGTTTTCCGCCAAGCTCATCGAGGGCAAGGTGAAGCGTTTTGCCTTCTACCGCCAGGCCAGCGCCTGGTAGCCGCTTTCCCAGCGGCGCCAGTTCTGCAATGAGGGCGCATGGCTGAAGTGATCAACCTGCGTCTGGCAAGAAAGGCGAAAGCGCGCGCCAGCGCCGCTCGCGCCGCCGATGAGAACCGCGCGCGGCACGGCCTGACCAAGACCGAGCGCGCCCGCCAGAGCTTCGAGGCGGAGCGTGCCGCAAAGCTGATCGACGGCGCGCGGCGGGAGACCGACTGATGCGCACCACCCATGACGGCGCGACAGTGCGGCTCTATCACCTCGACGGCGATGTCGAAGGCGGCGCGGCCAGCACCCTGTTCTACGGCCCGCTCGTGCAGGCGCTGGACATTGCGGCGCAGCAGCCGGTGGAAGTGCAGGACGGCCTGTTCATCGCCACCGACAACGACGTGGTTGCCTATCTCGACCTGATCGGGGAATAAGCCTGCCGTGCGCTGGCTGATTGCCTTTTCCGCCCTGCTGGTCGCTGCTCCCGCCATGGCGCGCGACAGTCTCGGGATGTTCGGCGAATGGGGCGCGTTCCGCGATGCGCAGGTGCCGCGCTGCTATGCCCTGGCGAAGGCCATGCCCTCCACCCTGAAGCGCGAATACCAGCCCTATGCGGATGTCGCCTGGTGGCCCCGGCAGGGGGTGCGCGGGCAGGTCCATTTCCGCCTTTCGCGCAAGCTGGCCCCGAACGCGCCGATCACGCTGATCCTGGGGCGCAACCGCTTCAGCCTGACGGGCGGCGGCGGCGATGCCTGGGCTCCCGACAAGGCCACCGATGCGGCCATTATCGCTGCCATGCGCTCCTCGGCGGAGATGATCGTCAACGCGCGCGGCGCCGATGGCCAGCGCTTTTCCAACAGCTGGAAGCTCGACGGCGCGGCCAGCGCGATGGACGCCGCCGCGGTGGGCTGCGCGCAGCTGAAATAGCGCGCGGCGGGCGCGGCCCGCGCACCGCTGGATTTTCCGGGCCGCCTGCCCTATATGCGCCCCACTCATGGCCGACACTGCACTCATGCCGATCCCGGGCGCTATCGACCCGGTCCCCACCCCGCGCGAGGTTACCCCGCGCGCCGATGGCCGCGTTGACCTGCTCGGCCTGCCGCGCCCGCGCATCGCCGAGCTGCTGGAAGCCGCCGGGCTGGACAAGAAAGCGGCCAAGCTGCGCGCCAAGCAGGTGTTCCACTGGCTCTACCACCGGGGCGTGACCGACTTTGAGGCGATGACCGACATCGCCAAGACCATGCGACCCTGGCTCGCGACACGCTTCGTGATCGGTCGGCCCGAGATCGTGCTGGCCCAGCATTCCAGCGACGGCACCCGCAAATGGCTGCTGCGCACCGATGATGGGCACGAGTTCGAGATGGTCTTCATCCCCGACGCGGACCGGGGCACGCTGTGCGTTTCCAGCCAGGTCGGCTGCACCCTCAACTGCCGGTTCTGCCACACCGGGACCATGCGGCTGGTGCGCAACCTGACGCCGGGCGAGATCGTCGGCCAGGTCATGCTGGCGCGCGACGCGCTGGGCGAATGGCCCAAGGGCGCGATGGACGGGCTTGACGACGACGAGGATGAAGGCGGCTATTCGTCCGACGGGCGCCTGCTCACCAACATCGTGATGATGGGCATGGGCGAGCCGCTCTACAATTTCGACAACGTGCGCGACGCGCTGAAGCTGGTGATGGACGGGGACGGCCTTGCCCTGTCCAAGCGCCGCATCACCCTCTCCACCTCGGGCGTCGTGCCGATGATGGCGCGCTGCGGGGAAGAGATCGGGGTGAACCTTGCCGTCTCGCTCCACGCCGTGTCCAAGGAAGTGCGCGACGAAATCGTGCCGATCAACCGCAAGTATGGCCTTGAGGAACTTCTCCAGGCCTGCGCCGACTATCCCGGCGCGTCGAACGCGCGGCGCATCACCTTCGAATACGTGATGCTGAAGGACAAGAACGACAGCGACGAGGACGCGCGCGAACTGGTGCGGCTGATCAAGCGCTACAAGCTGCCGGCCAAGGTCAACCTGATCCCGTTCAACCCCTGGCCCGGCGCGATCTACGAATGCTCCAGCCCGGAGCGCGTGCGGCGCTTCTCCGACATCGTGTTCGAAGCCGGGATCAGCGCCCCGGTGCGCACCCCGCGCGGGCGCGACATCGATGCCGCCTGCGGCCAGCTCAAGACCGCCGCCCAGAAGATGAGCCGCGCGGAACTGGACCGGCTGGCCGAGGAAAAGCAGGCCGCGCTCGGCTGATCGCGGCTTGGGCACGGTTCGCCCAAGCTGGAAAGGTGGCGTTCAGGCTGGCTCTGCAGGGTGGCCCTCGTAACAAGAGGAGCAAGACCCATGAGGAATATTGCGCAATCGTTCGCCATGGCGGCGATGCTTTCCGCCGCTGCCGTGCCGGCCTTTACCGCGCCCGCCGAAGCGCGCCCGCCGCGCTGGGCGCCCGCCCACGGCTACCGCGCGCACGACGGCGACATCGCCTATCGCCGCACCGACAACGGCATCCGCTATTGGCAGGGCAATGACGGGCGGTATTACTGCCGCCGCAATGACGGCACCACCGGCCTGCTGGTTGGCGCGGCGCTGGGCGTGCTGGTTGGCCGCGCGGTCGACACGCGCGGCGACCGCCTGCCTGGCACCGTGATCGGCGGCGTTGCCGGCGCGCTGATCGGCCGCGAGATCGACCGCGGGCCGAGCCGCTGCCGCTGATAGCTTGAACTCCACCTCCCTTCCGTGCGTGCCGAGACACGACAGCGCCAAGGTGTCTCGACAAGCTCGACACGCACGGAAGGGCAGTTGACCCGCCATATCCTTGACGCCGCGCCCCTTGCCCCGCACAGGCTGGGGCATGACCCGTCCCGCCGTACTCATCACCGGAGCCGCCCGCCGCATCGGCGCGGTGCTCGCCAGAACCTTCGGCGCGGCGGGCTGGCACGTGGTGATCCATGTCCACCACTCCACCGGCGCGGCGGACGAATTGGCCGCCAGCCTGCCCAGCGCCGAAGTCGTAACCTGTGACCTCACCGATGGCGCGGCGGCGCTGGCCATGATCGCGAGGCTTGCCGCGCGGCTGGATGACTGGCGGGTGCTGGTCAACTGCGCCGCCGTGTTCCGCCCCGACACCGCCGAGGCGATCGAGCCGGACGTGTTTGCCGAGGCGATCACCGTCAACGCCGAAACCCCGACCCGCATGGCCCAGGCGTTCCTGGCCAGCGCGCGCGGCACGGGCGGGCGGCGGGTGATCCAGTTCCTCGACCAGAAGCTGCTCAACCCCAATCCCGATTTCTTCTCCTACACCATGGCCAAGCACGCCTTCGCCGCGACCGTGCCGATGCTGGCCATGGCGCAGGCCCGCGCGGAGGACCGCGTCTACGGCCTCGCCCCCGGCGCGATGCTGCCCAGCCACGACCAGCGCGACGAGGAGCATGAGCTGAGCGGACGGATGAACCTGCTTCAGCGCCTGACCGATCCGCAGGAACTGGCCGACGCCGCGCTGTTCCTGGCGGATGGCTGGCTGGCGAGCGGCGAGACGCTCTACATCGATTCCGGCCAGCACCTGCTGGCCCAGCCGCGCGACGTGCTCTACCTCGCCCGCGAATAGGCAGGCTTGCCAGCGCGCGGCGAAGCGGCTACCCGGCCAGCGTCATCTGGGGAGTAGCCAGCCGCCACGCGCGGTCCCGCAGCGTCAACATACTTGGCCGAGAGGTCATGGCGCGCGGAGGACGGGGAACCGTTCGGGCGAGACCAATGGCACCATGCTTTCACCTGGCCGGGTGGAAGGCGCGGTGCTGTTGCGAGTCTCCACCCGGCCCGGAGTACATTTCATGGAAGCCTTCCTTTCCTCCACGGCGGTCGTCGCGCTGGCCGAAATCGGCGACAAGACCATGCTGCTGGCGATTCTGCTGGCGGCGCGGATGCGCGGCGCACACTGGCAGATCCTGGCTGGGATTCTCGTCGCCACCCTGCTCAACCACGCGCTGGCCGCGCTGGTCGGCAAGGAAGTGGCCGGGCTGCTCGAATCCCACTGGTTCCGCGTCGCCGTGGCGCTGGGCTTCATCGCCATGGCCGCCTGGACCCTGGTGCCCGACAAGCTGGACGACGACGAGGACACCGTGCGCCACCGCGGCGGGGCCTTCCTGACCACGCTGATCAGCTTCTTCATCGTCGAGATGGGCGACAAGACCCAGGTCGCCACCATCGCACTGGGCGCCCATTACCAGAGCGTGCTGGTCGTCGCGGCGGGAACCACGCTGGGCATGATGCTGGCGAACGGTCCGGCGGTGTTCCTGGGCGAGGCGATCACCCAGCGCGTGTCGATGAAGGCCACCCGCTCGATCGCCGCGCTGCTGTTCTTCGTGCTGGGCGCCTGGCAGCTGGGTGAGATCATGGGCTGGCTGGGCTGAGGCCGCTTACCTGAACCAACCTCCGTTCGTGTCGAGCCTGTCGAGACACGTGTGCGCTGGCCGTGTCTCGACTTCGCTCGACACGAACGGAGAGGGATTGGCGATACCCTATGGCGCCCGCCCCTTGCCACTCCCCTTCGTCATTGCGAACGGAGTGAAGCAATCCAGGAGCGGTTTGTGCCGCCTCTGGATTGCTTCGTCGCTACACGCCTCGCAATGACGGGGAACTGGACCAGCAAGCCCTCCCCCTTGAGGGGGAGGGTCGGGTGGGGGTGTACGACGCTGGTGTTCAGCGCTGGCGCCAAGCCCCCTCCCCAAGCCCTCCCCGCCGGGGAGGGGGTTTGCGGCGCGGCTTACTTCCGCGCCTTCTTCGCCTTCTTGCCAGCCAGTTCCGCCATCAGCGCGGGCGAGGGATAGATGCTGCGCATCGCTTCTTGCACGGCAGCGGCGCTGACCGCGACGGTGCGGTTGACCTGCGGTTCATAGCCGTAGTTGCCGCCCAGCGAGTGAATGTTGCCATCGAAGGCCGCGCCGATCACCGCGCCGTCCTTGTCCAGCACCGGCGAGCCGGAATTGCCGCCGATGATGTCGTTGGTGGTGACAAAGTCATAGACCACCGCCTTGTCGACCTTGGCCTCATTCGCGGCGAAGGCCGGGGCCAAGTCGAACGGATCGGCTCCGGTCGCCCGCGCATAGGTGCCGCCCAGCGTGGTTACGGGGGCGACCTGTGCGCCGCGCTCGGTCCAGCCCGCGACCTTGCCGTAGCTGATGCGCAGGGTGAACGTGGCGTCCGGATAGACGCCCGAGCCATAAGCGGCGAAGCGCGCGTCGGCCAGCTTGGCCGCCGCGCTGGTCAGCGGGGCGACGACTTCGGCATTGTTGGCCTTGGTCAGTTCGCGGTCGCGCGCGTCGAGCTGGCGGGCATAGACGATCATCGGATCGGTCGAGGCATCGATTGCCGCCTGGCCGCCTTCCCACAGCGCCTTGCGCACCGCCGGATCGGCCAGCTTGCTGCCGGAAACCAGCCGCCGGGCCAGCCCCTCGGGCGATTCCTTGCCCAGCAGCAGGCGGGTATCGGCATCATCCGCGCCCAGGTATTCGCGCGCCTTCGACAGGCTCCACGACAGGTACAGCTCGTCCACCCATGGCGTCACCGGCTTGGCATCCAGCAGGCGCTTCTCGGTCAGCGGCAGGGCGGAATCGGTGTAACCCGGCAGGCGCTCGCCATTGGCCTTGCCGCGCTCGGCAGCGCCGCGCACCAGGGTCAGCGCCCAGCCATAAAGGTCGCTGGTCGGGCGGACGAAGCGCTGCGACAGGTAGAGCTTGCGGCGCGCGGTCATCGCGCCTTCCACCTGCGCCCAGGGATCGCCGATCGCGGCGTTTCCGGCGCTCTTTGCCTTGAGTTCGGCCTCGGCGGCGGCGAGCTTGCCGGTGAAGGCCGGGTCGTTCAGCGCCTTCGTCCGGCCGATGTAGACCTTCAGGCTGTTCTCGATCCCGTTCAGCTCGTCCTGCCCTTCGCGGCGGCGTTCGGGGCTTTCCTCGATGGCACGCAGGAAACGGCCGCGCAGTTCGGACATGGTGGCGAGCGTCACCGGCAGGGCAACCTCGCGCTCGAAGGCAAGCTGCGCGCCAGTGAACAGGCGCGAGGTGGAGCCAGGGTTGCCGACCACGAAAGTCGCCTCGCCCGCCTGCGGCGCGCGCGGGTTCCACTTCAGGAACGCGGCGGGCTTCACCGGCTTGCCGTTTTCATAGGCGCGCAGGAACGAGGCATCGAGCGAATAGCGCGGGAAGTTGAAGTTGTCGGGATCGCCGCCAAAGGTCGCGGCGCGGTCTTCCGGCGCCCAGGCGATGCGCACGTCGCTGTACTTGCGGTAGGTGTAGAGCTTGTACTGCCCGCCGCCATACAGCGTGACCACCTGGCAGCGCGTGGTGGCAAGGTCGGTGCAGCCGGCCTTTTCGATCTCGGCAATGCGGGCGTCGCGCGCCTTGACGAGATCGGCGCCGGTCAGAGTGCCGATGGCGGCCTTCACGTCGGCGGTCACGTCGGAAATCGCGGTGACCACTTCGGCCTGCTGGCCGGGGCATTTCAGTTCCTCTTCACGGGTGCCGGGGCGGAAGCCCTTGGTGAGCAGGTCGTTCTCACCCGTCGACAGGTCCTGCAGGCACGAGGCGACGCAGTGGTGGTTGGTGAGGATCAGCCCCATGTCCGACACGAAACTGGCCGAGCAGCCCCCGGTCAGCCGCACGGCGGCGGCGCGGGTGCGGTCCAGCCACTGCTGGTCGGGAGCCCAGCCGTAATCCCCCCGCATTTTCTCGGCGGGGAACTGGTCGAAGGTCCACATGCCTTCGTCGGCACGGGCAGAGGTAGCGGCAAGCGGCGCGGCGGCAACGGCGCCGGCCAGAAGCATGGTACGCAAACGCATCGGGAAGAAACTCCGGATAATTGAACGGCCCTCGGGCCATGGCGCATCCATGCGCCGGGGCGGTGCGGCTTGGCAAGTGGCCGCCGGACCATGTGCGGCCTCATTTGCCCTTGCCAGTGCCCCGGATTGGCATAGTCTGTCCGTATGTGGCTGCTAGACAAGATGCTCAGGCCGCTGGTCCGCGAGGGCCGGCTGCGGGTGATCGACCACGATGGAACCGCCTACGACTACGGCGACATGACCGCCGAGCCGATCGTGGTCCGCTTCACCGACAAGGGCGCCGCGCTCCACGTCGCCAAGGACCCCCGGATGGGCGCGGGCGAGGCCTATATGGACGGGCGGATGGTGGTGGAGCCGCCGCACGACATCCGCGACATGATCCTGTTCCTGATGGGCCAGGCCAACCGCAAGGGCGGGCTCAATCCTCCCAGCAAGCTCAAGCGCTGGCTCGACCGGATGGGTTCGCGGCTCGACCAGATGAACGACCGGGCGGCCTCGTCCAAGAACGCGGTCCACCATTACGGCCTGACCCGCCAGTTCTACGAGCTGTTCCTCGATGAGGACCGGCAATACTCGATGGGCTATTACCGCGATCCGGCAAACAGTCTGGAACGCGCCCAGATCGACAAGAAGGCGCTGGTCGCGGCCAAGCTGCGGCTGGGACCGGGGATGCGGGTGCTGGACATCGGCTGCGGCTGGGGCGGGCTCGGGCTGTTCTTCAACAAGCACTACGGCTGCGAGGTGCTTGGCGTCAGCCTGGCTCCCGATCAGGTCAAGTTCGCCAACGAACGCGCGGAGGCCGCAGGCGTGGCCGACAAGGTGAAATTCCAGCTGATCGACTACCGCGACGTCGAGGGCCAGTTCGACCGGATCTCCTCGGTCGGCATGATCGAGCACCTCGGCTCGCGCCATTACGACGAATATTTCGCCAAGACGCACTCGCTGCTGGCCGATGACGGGATCATGCTGACCCACACCATCGGCCGCGCCGCGCCGCCGGGACCGACCGACAAGTGGTCGCGCACCTATATCTTCCCCGGCCACTACCTGCCCTCTCTGAGCGAGTTGTGCGCCTCGCTGGAGCGGACCGGGTGGGAAATCGGCGATGCGGAGGTGCTGCGCTATCACTACGCCCACACCCTGCAGGAATGGTATCGCCGCGCCTGCCAGCACGAGGCGGAAATCACCGCGCTGTACGATGCGCGGATGTTCCGGATGTGGCAGTTCTACCTGGTCGGCGCGGAACAGGGCTTTCGCAGCGCGGCGCTGGTCAACTTCCACATGCAGTCGGTCAAGCGCCGCGATGCGCTGCCGATGACGCGCGACTATATCGGCCAGGAGGTTGCGCGCCTCTCCGCCGCCGAGCCGGAACCGGTCTGGCACCTGGCGCAGCAGGCAGCGGCACCGGCATGATTGACGCTAAGTAACCATGGTAACCTGTTTGGTTGACATCGGATGAACGAAGGATCAGCCTCCCTCCTTATCCGATCAGCAGAGTCGGTGAAAATCACGGTCGCACCGACAAGGTCGCACGGTCGATTTGCACTCTGAACACCTGCGAACGGATTACCCATGAACAAGCTCGTCCTGGCTTTGGCCAGCATCGCTCTCGTTGCGCCCGTTTCAATGGCCAGCGCCGCTCCCGACAAGCCGATCAACGCCGCAAGCACCGACAGCGGCACCTATTGCATCGTCCGCGCCAGCGAAACCGATCCCTATGTGGCCGATCCGGCCTGCGAATGGCACACCGTGACCAAGCGCAACCGCGACGGTTCCTATGCCTTCTACTTCTACCAGGACAAGGGCACCCTCCAGCCCGGCCAGACCGCGCCGGATTCGGCGGTGAAGACGGAAATCGTCGGCTACGTCGTGGCCGGCATGCCCTGCACCGGAACCGAGGTGATCTCGCCGTCCGGCGCCTATTCGTCGAACCTGAAGTGCAGCAACTGAGGGCCTGACCGCCCGTGCCCGGCGCGCCATTCCCCCGCCGCGCCGGGCATCCGGGCGCAGGCGTGTTGCCGCCATGGCTGCAAAGCATGAACCATTGCCGCGCGGCTGGCTGAGGACGTTCCTCGGCATGGTTGCGTGCGGCCTGCTGATGGCGTCCGGCGCCGCGAGCGCGCAGGACCGGCTCAACCCGTCCGCACCCGTGCTGCCGGAGGAGAAGGCGCTGCCCGCGCCGGAGCGCCTCGTTGCCGATCCGGTGGTCCGGACCGCGCCCGAATGCGGCATTGCTTCACCGGCTGCTTCCGGCCTGTCCGGTTGGCGCCCCTGCCCCTTCGCCGCCAACTCGATCGGGCTCAACCTCGGCCGCCGGGTGGACCTGCCGAACGGCGAGCTGACGGTGAAGTTCGGCTTTGCCCGCGGCAACGATGCCGCGCTGTCGCTCGACCAGCAATTGCGCCGCTCCAGCGCCAGCTTCCGCGAGGGTACATTGCTGACCATGGGCAGCGAAGCGCGCCTGCTGGGCGGCCGCCTGCGCCTCACCAGCGACCTCGGCTGGAGCCGCACTCATGAGCGCGGCCCTGCCAAAAGCGCCGACCAGCCTGGCCGCCCGCGCGAGGAATCCGGCTTTTCCCAGCTCCACGGCTTCGAACTGACCGCGCTCGACCGGCCTGGCGTGCGCTGGAAGATCGACGGGGCGATATCGCGCAGCAGCGACGATTTCCGCACCGACAGCATCTACGGAATCGGCACCCTGCTGGCGGGAGACGGCGATTCCGAGCGCCTTTCGTCCCGGCTTGACCTGGGCAAATTTCGCCTGCGCGCCGCCCTTGCCGGCACCCGCACCATCGTTTCCCGCAACAGCACCCGCTCCGTTTCGCTCGGCTACGGCGGGATCGCCCTCTCGCTGGTAAAGCGGCAAGGCCGCACCTTGCCCCAGGACAGCTATCCCACCAGCCTGTCGCAAACCGGCGGAACCAGCCTGTCGCTCGATTTCGACTTCTATTCGCTCGCTCCGCTGCTCGCCATGCAGGACCGGGGGCTGGCCACCCTGCTGCCCAAGCAGGTTACCCTGACCGCCGGCCAGCGCGAGACCCTGCGCCCCGGGAGCGCGCTGCGCCCGGTGACTCACCGCAAGAGCCTGGGCGCCTTTGCCCTGTGGACCACGCCGCTGGGCGACACGATGGTCGATTACAGCCGCGACCGGCTGGCCGACCCGCTGGGCATTGGCATCGAGAAGTCCAGCCAGCTGATGATCAACCACAACGTCAAACTGGGCGGCTGGCGGATCGGACTGGACCTGCTCTCGCTGAAAACGCGCGCGGCGAACGGAGACGATGACAGCACGCTCTATTACAGCGCCTCCGTCAGCCGGACCTTCGCCAGCGGGGCGCGGCTCAAGCTGGACCTGGGCCGGGATGCGCAGAGCTTCGGCGGGCTGGCGAGTGACTTCACCCTGCGCGACAAGAGCCACCGGGCCAAGCTGGAACTGGACCTGTCCCAGCCCCTCCAGCGCCGCCTTGCCAACCAATCGGTGCATTTCACCCTTGCCGCGCAGGTCCGGCTCAGCAATTCGGACTACCAGCTGCGCTTCTTGGACGAAGTGATCGATCGGGGCAGCGATGGCTATGCGCGCCAGGGCGTGTTCGCCGCGTTCGGCTACAGGTTCTGACCAGCCCGAGGCCGGATGGCCTGAAACAATTGCGTGGCGGCCTCCCCCCTGTTACCGGCCCCCAACCTGATTTTCGGCGCGATTCCCGGGAGCCTTTGACCATGTCCGACATCAAGAAAGTCGTCCTCGCCTATTCCGGCGGCCTCGATACCTCGGTCATCCTCAAGTGGCTCCAGGTGACCTATAACTGCGAGGTGGTGACCTTCACCGCCGACCTCGGCCAGGGCGAAGAACTGGAACCGGCTCGCGCCAAGGCGCGCCTGATGGGCCTGCCGGACGAAAACATCTATATCGACGACCTGCGCGAGGAATTCGTGCGCGACTTCGTCTTCCCGATGATGCGCGCCAATGCCCGCTATGAAGGCGACTATCTGCTCGGCACCTCGATCGCCCGCCCGCTGATTTCCAAGCGGCTGGTCGAGATCGCGCACGAAACCGGCGCCGATGCGGTCGCCCACGGCGCGACCGGCAAGGGCAACGACCAGGTCCGCTTCGAACTGTCGGCCTATGCGCTGGATCCCAACATCAAGGTCATCGCCCCGTGGCGCGAATGGGACCTGACCAGCCGCACCGCGCTGATCGACTGGGCCGAAAAGCACCAGATCCCCGTGCCCAAGGACAAGCGTGGCGAAAGCCCCTTCTCCACCGACGCGAACCTGCTGCACACCTCGTCCGAGGGCAAGGTACTGGAAGATCCGTGGGAAGAAACCCCGGACTATGTCTACAGCCGCACGGTGAACCCGGAGGATGCGCCCGACGCGCCGGAATACATCACAATCGATTTCGAACGCGGTGACGGTGTGGCGCTGAACGGCGTGGCGATGAGCCCGGCCGCGCTGCTGACCGCGCTCAATGATCTGGGCCGCAAGCACGGCATCGGCCG
>CALMJG010000137.1 GCA_937864195.1 uncultured Novosphingobium sp. | reverse complement strand
GCCGAAGCTCCGGCCAAGCCGAAGCGTACCCGCAAGAAGAAGGTCGAGACCGAGGCTCTCGCCGAAGTGACGGCGGAAGCCGCTCCGGAAGCCGCCGCCGAGGTTGCTGCCGAGCCTGCGGCAGAGCCCCCGGCCAAGCCGAAGCGCACCCGCAAGAAGAAGGCTGACGTCGAGGCTCCGGCCGAAGTGGCCGCCGAACCTGCGGTGGAAGCAGCCGCCGAACCGGTGGCCGAAGCTCCGGCCAAGCCGAAGCGCACCCGCAAGAAGAAGGTCGAGGCCGAGGCTCCCGCCGAAGCTCCTGCCGGGTCCGCTCCGGAAGCCGAAGCCGCGGTCGAAGCAGCACCGGCGGAGGAAGCTCCGACGGTTGAAGATGGCGAACCGGCCCAGCCTCGCCGCGGCTGGTGGCAGCGCACCTTCGGCGAATAAAGCCGACTGAACACGCGCCCCCGCCGTGCCGGATCGCCCAGGCGACCAGCACGGCGGGGGTTCGTGTATCTGCGATCCGGCAAGAAGCGCGGACAGGCACGCGGGCCTTTCCTACAGGGCAGGAATTAGCGAGACTCGCACCCGCTCTTTCTCAGCGTGTTTCAGATGCTTGCTCTGACAAGCGTGCCTATCCAGACGCCGATGGACACTCAGCCTCAGGACTGTGTCCAGTGTGTCCAGCGGGGCTGATGCCAACCCGGCCTCAGCCCTGTTTGACCGCCACTCCCCACTCCATCCAGCCCGCGAATTTCGGAGTCTTCGGGCTGTAACGCGCGCCGAGTCGATCCACGGCGAAGCCGCCGCGTTCGATCTCGCTGGCAACCGGGCGCGTCAGGTGACATCCGCCCGCAAGCTTCTTCCACGCGGGTTCGATCCGGTCCTGCCACTTCTGCACGCTGAAATCGGGCGCGCGGCCATGCTCGGCATAGAGCAGCCGTCCGCCGGGACGCAGGATCCGGCGCAGTTCGGCAATCGTGGCGGCCTGGCTTCCCACCGAGCAGAGCGTGAACGTGCAGACCACGCAGTCGAAGCTGGCATCCTCGAACGGGATCGCCTCGCCAAAGCCCTGGCGCAGATCGGCCGCCCAGCCTTTCCGCGCAGCTTCGCCCCGCGCGAAGTCCAGCCCCTTGCCCGAGGGATCGAGTCCGGCATAGCGGGTGATCCGCGCCGGGTCGTAATACTGCTGGTTGATCCCTCCGCCGCAGCCGATCTCGAACACCTCGCCAGAGGCCAGCGGCACGACTTTTTCACGCAGCTTCATGATCGCCGCGCTGCTGCAGGCGCACTTGATGAAGCGCGGGACCACGTGCTCGTCATACCAGCGCGAGAAACCCATGCCTTGCCTCTTTCCCGTCCCCTCGATCGCCGCCATGATGCCACAAATACGATTGGGGGGAAGCTGCAATGACCGTGTTCCGCACGCCCGAGGAGCGCTTCGCGGCGCTGCCCGATTTTCCGTTCGCGCCGCATTACCTGACGCTGAAGCAAGGCCTCAGGCTCCATTACTTGGACGAAGGGCCGCGAGATGGGCCGGTCGTCTTCCTGCTCCACGGCGAGCCGACCTGGTGCTACCTGTTCCGACACATGATCCCGCTGCTGACCGCCGAAGGGTTCCGGGTGGTCGCGCCGGACCTGATCGGGTTCGGCAAGTCGGACAAGCCGCTGGCGCGCGAAAGCTATTCTTACGCGGGGCAGGTCGCCTGGATCGGCGAATGGATCGAGGCGCTGGACCTGCGCGCCATGACGCTGGGCTGCCAGGACTGGGGATCGCTGATCGGGCTGCGCCTGGCGGCGGAAATGCCCGAGCGCTTCCATGGCATTGCCTTGTCCAACGGCGGCCTGCCCGCCGGGCAGGAACCACCGCGCGCCTTCGCGATCTGGCGCGCCTTCTCCCGCTACAGCCCGGTCTTCCCGATCGGCGGGATCGTGAAGCGCGGCACGAAGCGACCGCTGAGCCCGCAAGAGGTCGCCGCCTACGACGCCCCCTTCCCCACCCGCGCCAGCAAGGCAGCGGCGCGGGTCTATCCCGGCCTGGTGCCCTTCGCCGGCAATCCCGCCGTGCCCGACCAGCAGCGCGCCTGGCAGGTATTCGAGCGCTGGGAAAACCCGTTCCTGTGCTGCTTCGCCGATGGCGACCCGATCACGCGCGGCGGCGATGCGATGTGGCTTGAGCGTGTCCCCGGCACTCGGGGCATGGCGCACCGCACGCTCCGCGGCGGCCACTTCATCCAGGAAGACGACCCCGCCGGCTTCGCCGCCGCCATTGCCGAAGTCGCCCGCACTGCGGCCTCCGGGGCGTGAGTTGAATCGCCAATCGAACCTGCTCGAGCCGGCCGCATTCAGCCGGCGCCGGTCCGATCGCGCGTGCCATCCCGCATCCGCAGCGGATGAACGCTCCTGTGGGAAACTTCTAAACCCTTATGCACAAACAGGAGATTGTTATGCGCGGCTGCCGAGGCTAGGATTCCTTAGGGAATATCCATGGCGGAATCGGAACACACAGCAGCCACCTTCGCGGCTCTTACCGCCAAGCAGCGTGAAGTGCTGGCGCTTGTCGCCGATAATCGCACAAGCAAGGAAATCGCCAGCCTGCTCGGAATATCCGAATCGGCGGTCAACCAGCGCATCGAGATCGTCCGCTCGCGCCTTGGCGGACTGCCGCGGGGGGAACTCGCGCGGCTCTATCGCCAGGAATGCGCGCAATCCGTGGCGGAGGAGCCGAACTGGCAAAAAATTCATGTTCCCAGCAACGACGGTTCGGGCGAGGCGGCGGGCACGGAGAGCACTTCCACCATCACCGCAGACGAGCCAAGCCCGGAAAGCAGTGACGGCGGAAGTGGGTCGCAGCTCTCCGCACTATTCTACCCGGGCAAGACACACTGGCTGGCGCGCGATACCCGCGCGACAGCCTTTGTGCGCGGGGTAGTCATCACCGGGATTCTCGCCGCTGCGATCATCTTTGCTGCGGTCGTGACCCAGTTCCTGGTGGTCAATCTCGATCCGGAGGCAGGAAAAGGCGCGTCGCGCAATCTAACCACCCTTGCCCCCCGGCCGTGAATCGCTAGAGAGGGCGCCGAAGCGGCATTGCGCGCCGCACAGTTACTAGGGACAGACATGGCCAGTTTCTCTCTTCCCGCGAACAGCACGATCACCGGCAAGCCCCGCCACCACCGGGCTGAGGGAGCCTCGCAGGTGAAGAAATTCACGGTCTACCGCTACGATCCCGACAGCGGCGAGAACCCCCGCTATGACACGTTCGAGATCGATCTCGACAATTGCGGGCCGATGGTGCTCGACGCGCTGATCAAGATGAAGTCGGAAATGGACCCGACTCTCACCTTCCGCCGCTCTTGCCGCGAGGGGATCTGCGGGTCCTGCGCGATGAACATGAACGGCCGCAACGGTCTCGCCTGCACCACCGCGATCGAGGATCTGTCTGGCGACATCCGCATCACGCCGCTGCCGCACATGGAAGTGATCAAGGACCTCGTGCCTGACTTCACCCATTTCTACGCGCAGTATGCCTCGATCCGTCCCTGGCTGCAGACTGTCAGCACCACGCCTTCGGGCAAGGAGCGTCTGCAGAGCCCGGAACAGCGCGAGAAGCTGGACGGCCTTTACGAGTGCATCCTGTGCGCCTGCTGCTCCACCTCGTGCCCCAGCTACTGGTGGAACTCCGACAAGTTCCTTGGTCCGGCCATCCTGCTCCAGGCCTATCGCTGGCTGGCGGACAGCCGCGACGAGATGACCGGTGAACGGCTCGACGCGCTGGAAGACCCCTTCCGGCTCTATCGCTGCCACACGATCATGAACTGCGCCAACGTCTGCCCCAAGGGCCTGTCGCCGGCGCGCGCGATCGCGGAAATCAAGAAGATGCAGGCCGAACGGCACCTGTAAGTGAGCGAATCTCCGAGGATCGTCCACGAACCGGATCCGGACAACCCGGGCTGGTTCACCTGGAACCTTGCCGACGACACCCGCTTCAACGCCCAGACCATGGGTCACATGCTGGTGCGCAAGGACAGCGATCGGCTGTGCCGGGTGCGCATGTTCCCGGAGCGGCGCCATACCAACCTGCTAGACATGGTCCACGGGGCGATCTCGCTCGCCCTGATGGACGTAGCTCTGTTCGCTTCGATGCGCCTGCTGCTGGACGCCGATGCGGGCGGGTCGGTGACCCTGGAACTGTCGAGCCAGTTCATCGGCGCGGGCAAGCCTGGCGTTCCGCTCGACGCGGTGGTCGAAGTCCTGCGTGAAACAAAACGCCTCGTCTTCCTGCGCGGCACTGTCGTTCAGGGCAAGGATGACGAGCACCTGATCGCCTCGTTCTCGGGCATCGTCCGCAAGCCATCACGATGAACGGCGTCCTGGCGCGCTACGACGAGTTGGTCGCGGCGGGTGAATTGCGACCCGACCCCCAGCAGCGCGCCGCTGCCGAGCGACTCGAGCGGTTGCAGCGTGAACTGGAAGCCCCGCCCGCCGCAAGCGGGCTGCTGGGGCGCCTGTTTGGCCGCAAGCCGGCCGCCGCGCCGCGCGGCCTCTATCTGTGGGGCGGAGTCGGGCGCGGCAAGTCGATGCTGATGGACCTGTTCCACGAGGCGCTGGCGATCCCAGAGAAGCGGCGCACCCATTTTCACGCCTTCATGCTGGAAGTCCACGCCCGGCTGCGCGAGGCCCGCAAGAGCGAGACCGGCGACCCTATTCCGCCCGTCGCCGCAGCCCTGGCCCAGGGCCTGCGTGTGCTCGCGTTCGACGAGATGGTCGTCAACAACAGCGCCGATGCCATGATCATGAGCCGCCTGTTCACGGCCCTGATCGAGGTCCACGGGGTGACCATCGTCACCACGTCCAACCGCGCTCCTTCCGAGCTGTACAAGGACGGGCTTAACCGCGAGCATTTCCTGCCGTTCATCGCGCTGATCGAACGTGAACTGGACATCATGCCGCTCAACGGTCCGGTCGATTACCGGCTGGAGCGGCTGGCCGGCCTTGCAACCTGGCACACGCCGCTGGGAGACGCCGCAACCGCGCAGGTGCGCGAGGCGTTTTTCCGCCTGACCGACTACCCGCCCGAGGATAGCGCCCATGTTCCCTCCGCCGATCTCGATGTCGGCGGCGGGCGGATGCTCCACGTGCCCAAAAGCCTCAAGGGCGTGGCCGTGTTCAGTTTCAAGCGGCTCTGCGCCGAAGCGCGCGGGGCGGCGGATTACCTGGCCATTGCGCAGACCTATCACACGGTGATCCTGGTCGGCGTGCCCCGCATGGGCCCCGAGAACCGCAACGAGGCGGCGCGCTTCGTAACCCTGATCGACGCGCTCTACGAAAGCCGGGTCAAGCTGTTCGCAACGGCTGAGGCCGAGCCGGATGAGCTCTATGCCTCGGGCGACGGACGGTTCGAATTCGACCGCACCATCAGCCGGCTCATGGAAATGCAGAGCAAGGATTACCTCGCCGCCGGACACGGCGAGGAATAGCGCAGCCTAGATTTCCACGCGGACCGTCAGGCGGATGTCCCGCCCCGGCAGCGGTGCATAGTCCTTGAGCAGCGATGCATGGCGCCGCGCCTCCACGTCGAACAGGTTGTTGGCGGAAAGCATCAGGCTGAGCGGCCTGTGCCGCCCCCACGGCCGCCATGCGACCGAGGCATTGACCATGGTGTAGCCGGGGGTGCCCGTCTCGAACGCGGCGACGCGGGTCTGCGCGGTTACGCGCTCGACCTCGGCCTCGAAATCCAGATTGGACGAATTGGCGGCTAGTCCACCCTTCAGGCGCAACGGCGGGATACGCGGGGCCGGTCCCGCGCCTTCGATCGTGGTATGGACATAGTCAGCCAGGGCCTGTGCCTTCAGCGTCCAGGCCCCCGGCCGCGCCAGGATCACATCGGCCTGAACCTCGAATCCATACAGACGAGCAGCGGCCTGGGTGATCTGGTACTCGGGCAGCCCATCGGAGAATCCACCGGTCCGCGCCTCGTAGATGAAATTGCCGAACCAGCTGTGATAGGCGGAAAGTTCGAAATCGAAGCGGTCCCCCTTGCCGCGCAGGATCGCCTCGACGCTGTGGGCGCGCTCCTTGCGCAGCGCGGGGTTGCCCATTTCGAAAGTCTCGGTGCCATGGTGCGGACCAAAGGCGAACAGTTCCTCGGCAGCCGGGGAGCGTTCGGATCGCGACAGGTTAAGCCCGACCTTCCAGCCCGGGGCGAAGTCGTAGGCCGCACCAACCGAAGCCGACAAGGTATCGAAGCTGCGTTCGCCGGCGAAGAACTGACCCTGGTCCGGACCGGGGAGAGAGGCCAGGCGGCTCTGCTCGTAGCGCAGGCCCGCCTCCAGCTTCCACGGCCCGGCCTGGTACTGCTGGACGGTGAAGAACCCGATCTGGCGGGTCTCGTTGCGCGGCAGATAGGACTCCTCGCCGATGACGTCGAAATCACGCAGCACGAACTGCAGGCCGCTCGCCCCCGTCCAACCGCCACGGGTGGTCTGCACCAGTTCAAGCCGCCCTTCCATGCCCTGATTGAAGAAGCTGGTGGCAACGGTGCCATCCGCCTCGATCTCGGCGTGGGTGTAGTCGGCAAAGCCATAGCGGAACGCCAGCTTGTCGAGCAGGTCTCCGCCCAGCTTCAGCTCGGCGCGCGCGTCGATGCGGTCCTGCTTCATCTGCAGGAGCGGTGCTTCCTGGCCCTGACCAATCTGCGTGGCATAACGGATCGGCACGCCGTAGCGATTATCGAGCCGGCTATAGGCAACGCCGATGCTGCCACCGTCGCCGACATAGGCGATCCCTCCCGTCAGATTCCAGGTGCGCGCGGCGCTGTTGGCCAGGCGTCCGCGCACGGCCGCATTGGCTGCGAAATCGACCTCACCGTGCTCGTGGCCTTCGCTTTCGTGCGTCCCTTCATCCTCCTCGATCAGGCTGCTGGCCAGGGCCTCTGTCCGCAGCGCTGGGGTCAATGCATAGCCGGGGATGCGCACGTCATCGGTCTTGAGCCAGGACGCGTCGAAGTGGGCGACCCAGCCCGAGCCAAGCGACAGATCGACCGAGCCGGAGGCCATGCGCTCGCTGGCAGCGGAACCATAGCCAGCCAGCACGCCCAGATGGACGGGCTCATCGGGAATCTCGGTCGGAATGCGCCGATCGATCACGTTGACGACGCCGCCAATCGCCGCCGATCCGTATTGCAGAGACTGCGGCCCGCGCAGCACCTCGATCCGTTTGGCAAGCAGCGGGTTGATCGCCAATGCATGGTCGGCGGAGGTGTTGGAGGCATCGATCGCGCCGATGCCGTTCGACAGCACCCTCACCCGCTCGCCCTGCAAGCCCCGCAGCACCGGGCGCGAGGCATTGGGGCCGAACGAGCTGGCCGAGACGCCCGGGGTATCGGCCAGCGTCTCGCCCAGCGAAGGGCGCAGCGCCTGGTCCAGTTCTGTCCCGCTCAGCACGGCCACGCCCGACAGGGCATCCTTGCGCGACACCGTGACCGCGCCGGTGACGACGATCGTCGCATCCTCGCCGGCATGATAATCGTCGGGGCCGGAATGATCGTCGACCTGCTGTGCCGCCGCCGGACTGGCGGCAGCCATCAGCGCAAGGACGGCAAGACTGGCGGATGAACGGAACTGAAGGAACATGGCGACTCCGGTTGAATGCCGGAGCGCTCTAGCCAAGCCTGCATGATGTTACAACATTACATTTACCCGGCAACGGTTCCGGCCGGCGACCGATTCCGGGAAACCGGGAAACCAACAAGCCGTCAGGCCGTCAGGCCGCAGCCCTGGTGAGTCTATGCTGGGCTGCGGCGAGGCGGTGCATCAGTTTGAGATCCTGCTCACGCAATTGCAGGGCTGCATCGGCCCAGTGGTCCACCACATCGCGCAATTCACCAAGCGAGATCGCCTCTACCCGGCGACTGGCCCGGCGCGCGCCGACCAGGCCGGAATGGCGGCGGCTCGACCGGGCCATGAAATCGCGGACCGCCTGCACCCCTTCGCCGGGTTCGGCCAGGGCGTGGACGATCCCGAGTTCGTACATCTGTTCCGCGCTGTAGTTTTCGTTGCCCAGGATGATCCGCTCGGCCATCGCCGAACCGAGCCTGCGGCTGAGTACCGCGTGCGCCCCCATGCCGGGGAACAGGCCGAACATCACTTCGGGCAGGCCGAAGCTGGATCCCTTTTCGGCAATGATGAAGTCGAAGGACAGCAGGGCCTCGAACCCGCCCCCCAGTGCCTGGCCCTGAACCAGGCCAATCGTCAGCATCGGCAGGTCCAGCGCGCGCATGTTGCGGTGCAGGATCTCGACGCAGCGATAGCCATAGGCGGCAAGACCATCGCGGTTGCCGGCGCGGATCAGCCCCTCGAACAGGGTCAGGTCTCCGCCGAAACAGAACACGCCAGGCGCACGGCTGCCCAGGATCAGGTACTTGAGCGGCACCTTGCCGGGGCCGAAATGTCCACCAATCAGGTCCTGCCATGCAGCGAAATCGGTCAGCATCGGCGGCGTGAAACTGGGCCGGCCGGCCGGGCGCATGAAGGTCCAGACGGCCTCGTCCCGCTCGTCGTAAAGCACGTCGAGTTCGGCCAGCTCGAACAGGTTCTGGGGAATCTGCATCCTCACCGCGGAGGCTGCCAGGCACTGGTCGGCATCATCGGGAATGCCGGTCCCGCGATGGGAAGCATCGTCCTGGGACATCTGACCACCTGGGAGATCGCTCGAAAGTCGATCCATAAGCTCCTCGAATTGCTACCCGATCCTGCGTCAACCCGTTTCGCGCAAGCGGTGGTTAACGGGAACCTAAGCCAATGCGGACTCGCTTGGCAAAGGAATTATCCGCCTAGGCCGAACCGGCTAGTCCCAATTCTGGTCAATCGTGGCGTAGCCGCATCAGCCCCAGAGCCACGGCCAGCGCCGCAACTGCAACCGCAAGGATGGGCAGGATTTGCGGCATGATTGCCTCCGCCGGCAGGCCTTTCAGGAATAACCCGTGGCTTATCGTCAGCATGTGGCTGAGCGGATCGATCGCCGCCACCAGTTGCAGCCAGTGCGGCATCCCATCAACCGGACTGGCATAGCCCGACAGCAGCATCAGCGGGACAATCACCAGGAACCCGCCCAAAAAGGCCTGCTGCTGGTTATGGGACACGGTCGAAATAGCGAGGCCAATCCCGGTAATGGCGAGGCTGAAGGCTGAAATCCCAAGGAACATCGGCAGGAGCGAGCCGTTGAACGGGACGTCGGACACCAGCGGGATCATCACCACGTAAAGCATGCCGTTGAACAGGCCGACGCAGAAGGCGGGGACGCATTTACCGGCGAGGATCTCCCAATGCCGCATCGGCAGGGCCATGAGTTCGTCATAGGTGCCGAATTCGCGTTCACGCGCAATGGCCTGGACCGAGACCGACAGCACGATCACCGTGGTGATCAGGGTGATCATACCCGGCAGGGTGAACCAGCGGTACTCCAGGTTCGGGTTGTACCAGTGGCGGGCGATCACTTCGGGTTCGGGATGAGCCAGTTCGGGCCGCATCCGCCCTCCCGCCTCGTGCGCGATGTCGGCCATGTAGCCGGCCACGATCTGGGCAGCGTTGATCCGCCGCCCATCGAGCAGGAGCCCCATCTCTGCAGTCTCGCGGCGGGCATAGTGGACGGAAAGGTCAGGCGGAATCAGCAGCCCGGCAATCACCTCGCGGCGCTCGATCGCCTCGCGCAGCGCCGCCTCGCTGGGATAGAAGCGGATTTCGCGCATGTTGCGATTGCCGGACATCGCCGCGAGGAACTGTTCCGAGGCAACGCCGACGTCGCGGTTCACCACGCCGATATCAATGTTGCGCACCTCCAGGGTGGTAGCAAACCCGAACAGGATCAACTGGATAATCGGCGAAGCTATAAGCGTTGTGAGGACTCGCCGGTCAAGCAGGACGACCTTCAGTTCCTTGAGCGCCATCGCCACGATCCGGGTCCAGGCGCCGCTCATGCGATCCTCCGGGTGATCGCCCTGGTGACGCGCAGGAAGAAGAACAGCCCGAACAGCAGCAGGATGGCGATATTGGGCAGGAACAGCTGCCAGACGTCGCCAACCAGGAACACGCTTTGCAGCGAAGGTATCAGGTAGCGCGCGGGCACGATGTAGGTGAGCCACTGGATCGCGCGCGGCATCGAATCGATCTCGAACAGGAAACCAGACAGCAGCAGCGAGGGCAGGAAACCGGACAGCAGCGCGAACTGGGTCGAGACGAACTGGTTCTTGGTCCCGGCCGAGATCAGCAGCCCCTGCCCCAGCACCGCCGCCAGAAAGGCCGACGCAATCAGGAACAGCGCCAGCAGCGATCCCCGGAACGGCAGGCCGTAGCCCAGGACCGCCACCGCGACGCAGATAGCGGTCGAGGCGAGGCCGAGGACGTAATAGGGGAGCAGTTTCGAGATGACGAGGTTCGTGATCGAGATCGGGGTTGCCAGCAGCCCTTCCATCGTCCCGCGCTCGTACTCGCGGGCCATGATCAGCGCGGTCAACAGACTGCCGATCATGGCCATGACGATGCCGATCGCCCCGGGAACCAGCATGTAGCGGCTCTCCAGACCAGGGTTATAAGTGTATCGCGGCAATATCTTGAGGACTGGAGTTACCGGTATGTCGAGCTCGCGCGCCTCGGCTTCGACCCATTCCTTCAGCGCACCGCGCAGATGGCCGGTCAGGAAGGTCGCGGTGTTGACCTGGCTGCCATCGGTGACAAGCTGGATGTCGAGCGGTTCAAGCCGGACGAGGCCTTGTTCGAAGCCATCCGGAATGACCACGAAGCCGCGCAGTTCGCCGGTTTTCAACCCCGCCTCAAGCTCGGCGACCGACTGCCCCTCCTGCACCGCGAAATAGGAATTGCGGCCGAGAGTGGCGACCAGTTCGCGCGAGGCCCGGGTGTGATCCATGTCGAGCACCCCGGTGCGGGTGCCATGGACATCGAGCGTCACCGCGCTGCCGAACAGGAACATCAGGATCAGCGGCATCAGCACAACCAGGCCGAAGGTGGACGGGTCCAGCCAGACCTGCGCCCACTCCTTGGCTCGGATCGCCCGGGCACGCCGCCCTGCAAGTGGGTCGCGCGCGCTCATGCGGCCACCTCCCTCGCCTGGCCGCGCTGCGAACGGATCAGCGCAATGAACGCCTCTTCCAGCGTCGGTTCGCCCGTTCCGCTGCGGGCGAGCCGGCGCAATTCAGCGGGGGTGCCCTGGGCAATGGCCTCGGACTGGTTGACCAGCATCAGGCGGTCGCAGTTCTCCGCCTCGTTCATGAAATGGGTGGTCACCAGAACGGCGGTGCCGCGCGCAGCGATGGCATTGATGTGGTGCCAGAATTCCCGGCGGATCAGAGGATCGACCCCTGAAGTCGGCTCGTCGAGGAACAGCACCGGCGGAGTGTGCAGCACCGCTGCCCCCAGGGCCAGGCGCTGCCGGATGCCGAGCGGCAGAGCACCGGCGGGGCTGGAGAGATAGTCCCCCAGCCCCAGCGCCGCGACCACCCGCTCGACCGCCTCGGCCGCGCGTGCGCCGGCCAATCCGTAGGCCCCGGCCACGAACTTCAGGTTGGCCGCGACTGTGAGGTCGCCGTAGAGCGAGAACTTCTGCGGCATGTAGCCCAGAGCCTCGCGCGCCTGGGCGCGGGCAACGGTCAGATCCCTGCCCGCCACGGTGCCTCGCCCGCCGGTGGGAGCAAGCAATCCGCACAGCATCCGGAACGTGGTCGACTTGCCGGCTCCGTTCGGCCCCAGCAGGCCGAAGATCTCGCCCGGGCGGACGGCGAACGATATGTCCTGCACCGCCATGAAATCGCCATAGCGTCGCGACAGGCCGATCGCGGCGATGGCCGGACCTGCGGAATCCGTGTCGCAAAGCGGAAATGCAGCCGCAAGCTCGCTCGGCGGGAGCAATTCCCCCGTATCGAGGCTTGCCGCGAATCCATCGTCGGCGCAGGGTTCGGCAGGCTGCCAGCCGGGGCCGGGCGAAACGGGTGACCGTGTGACGGCATGGACCCGGTCGCCCGCGATCCCGGCGGTGACGATCCCGGACTGTTCCAGCAGCGCCTGAACCGCCTCGCGCGGGCGCGCCGCGCCAAGCGGGCGCGAGAAGGTCCGCCCGGCCGCGCGCCGGGCAAGGCCGGCGGGCGGGCCGGCATAATGCACCCGGCCCTCATGCAGCAGCAGCAGTTCATCGCAGCGCTCGGCATCGTCGAGGATGCTGGTGGTCCAGACGATCGAACTGCCTTGCGCGGCCAGTTCCTGCGCCAGCTGCCAGATTTCCCGGCGCGAGACCGGATCGACGCCGACCGAGGGTTCATCCAGCAGCATCAGCCGGGGAGCGGCAACCACCGCGCAGGCCATCGCCAGCTTCTGGCGCATGCCGCCCGACAACTGGCCCGAAGGGCGATCCTCGAACCCGGCAAGCCCGGTCAGACGGTACAGTTGCTCGATCCGTTCCGGGCTTTCCTCCGGCTCGATGCCGCGCAGGCGGGCGTAGAGTTCCAGGTTCTGCCGCACGCTCAGTTCGCCGTAGAGTCCCCCGCCCTGCGGCATGTAGCCGATCTGCGAGCGGTCGAGCCGGTCGACCGGGCGGCCCAGCACTTCGGCCAGGCCTTCATCCGGCTCGACCAGTCCGGCCATGATCCGCATCAAGGTGGTCTTGCCCGCCGCATCCGGCCCCACCAGCCCCAGCGTCCGGCCCGCCGCGAGGGCGAAGGACACCCCATCCAGCGCCAGGACCGGCGGCGAGCGGCGCCGCGCGCCCTTGAAGCGCTTGGTCACGCCTTCAAACCGGAGGTGCGGGGCCTCCGCCACTGCCCGTGCTCAGCGCTGGCCGAAGGCGGGAACGATCACGGTCACCGGCTGGCCCTGCCGCAGGTCGCCGCGCGGATCGTTGACCAACAGCCGGACGCGGTAGACCAGATCGGTGCGCAATTGCTCGGTCTGGACCGTCTTGGGCGTGAATTCGGCAACCGGGGAGATGAAGCCGATCTTCGCCGGCCATTCGCGCTCTGCCCCGTCCACGCGGACCTTCACTTCCATCCCCGGGCGGATCCTGGGCAGGTCGGGTTCGGCGACATAGGCCCGTACCCGCACCGGCTGGGTCAGCGCCATGGTCAGCACGGTCTGGCCGGGCTGGACGATCGATCCGGTCTCCCGCGCGCGGGTGAGCACTTCGCCGGGTTCGCTGGCGCGGATCACCGCGTCGGCAAGGTCGGTCTGGACCGCGCGCCGCTCGGCCAGCACGGCTTCGCTGGTGGCGGCGCTGGCGGCGCGGTCTTCCACGCGCGCGCCTTCCTGCGCGAGCGAAAGTGCGGCCTGGGCCTGGGCGACCCGCGCCTGCGCCGCGCTCATCGCCGCCTCGCTGGTCTGGAGATCGGCGCGGCTGATGAAGCCCTTGGCCGCAAGCGTCTCGCGCCGCTCGAACTGGCGGCGGGCTTCGGAGAGCGCGGCCTGGGCGGAAACGAGCGCGGCGCGCGCCTCGCTCACCTGCTGCGGGCGGGAACCGTTGGCATCGCGCGCAGCGGCGGCAGAGGCGGATTCGTAGCGCGCCTCGGCACTCGCCAGGCGGTCCGTCAGCGGGCGCCGATCAAGTTCGGCAAGCACCTGACCGGGCACCACCTTGTCGCCCTCGTCGACCAGAATGCGCTCGATCCGACCACCGACGCGGAAGCCGAGCTGAACCTCGCGAATCTCGACGTTGCCGTAAAGCCGCAGCTTGCCATCACTGGCGCCGTCCCACCAACCGAACGCCTTGCCGCCAAACCACAGCGCCGCCCCCACGGCAGCGATGACAATGGCGAGCCGCAATTTGTTGCGTGCTCCGCTCGATTCGGGCGCAGACCCCATGTTTTCCCTCCAGCGCACCACGCAGGTGCGTACCTGAGAGAAAGCTAAACCAAGCACTTGGCACGTCAAGCATAAGTCAGGCGGCGATCCCCAGTCGGGCGAGCGAGCGATCGAGCATCAGCAATTGCCAGAGCAGCCGCGAATGATCGCTGCGGCCGGTGATGTGGGCGTCCGCCATGGCCCCGATCCGGCCGGCATCGAACCAGCCAGTGCGGGCCAGCGCCGCGCTGGAGCCGATGGCCCGCGCGCTTTCCGCCAGCGGCCCCCGGAACCAATCGGCAATGGGAGTGACGAAGCCCTGCTTCTGGCGAAACAGGATGTCGTCGGGCAGGTAGCGGCGCATCGTCTTCTTGAGCAGCCACTTGCCTTCCCCGCCCCTGATCCGCAGGCTCTCGGGCAGGCTGGCGGCAAATTCGATCAGGCGGTGGTCAAGCAGCGGCTCGCGCGCTTCCAGGCTTACCGCCATGCTGGTGCGGTCGACCTTGGTCAGGATATCGCCGGGCAACCAGAACTTGAGATCGGCATATTGCGCACGGTCGAGCGCGGAGCGCGCCGGGGCGCGGCGCATCGTTTCCTCGAACATCGCCTCGGCCCGGTAAGCGCCGCGCAGGCGCAGAAACTCGGGCGAATAGAGGTCCTGGCGCAGTTCAGGCGGAAGGACGCCAACCGAGCGGGCATACCCCGCCTCGCTGGTCGCGGCGAGGCTGAGCAGGGTGGACTTGGCACGCAAGGGACGCGGCGCCCAGTCGGCCTTGGGATAGAGCGCCCCCAGGCCCCCGAACAAGGGCCCGCGCAGTCCCTGCGGCAGGATGCCGCGCAAGCGGTCCTCGCCCCATTGGAAGCGCTGGCGGCGATAGCCGGCAAAGGCTTCGTCAGCACCATCGCCGGACAGGGCCACGGTGACGGTCTCGCGGGCCAGTTGGCACACGCGCCAGGTCGGCAGCGCGGAGGCATCGGCAAAGGGTTCGTCGAACATCGCCGCCAGCAGATCGACATGCTCGAAATCATCGGAGGCGACAGTGCGGGCGCTGTGATCGGTGTGGAACCGGTCGGCCACCTGCCGGGCATAGCTCGTCTCGTCGAGCGCGCTGACGTCAAAGCCGATTGAGCAGGTCTTGACCGGATCGCGGCTCGCCTCGGCCATCAGCGCGACGACGGCGGAACTGTCGACCCCGCCCGACAGGAACGCGCCCAGCGGCACGTCCGACACCATCCGCGACGTCACGGCCTGGCGCAGCAGGTGAAGCAATTCGGCTTCAAGGTCGCTGGCCCGGCCCTGCCGCCGCTCCGCGAAGGAAACGTCCCACCATTGCCGGGGCGCGGGCAGCGGCTGGCCGTGACGCAGCAGCAGGCTGTGTCCGGCCGGCAGCTTGTGC
The DNA here is from genome assembly GCA_937864195.1 of uncultured Novosphingobium sp. Lineage (GTDB taxonomy): Bacteria > Pseudomonadota > Alphaproteobacteria > Sphingomonadales > Sphingomonadaceae > Novosphingobium. Next base: position 14,685 of record CALMJG010000137.1, on the reverse strand, counting down.
ACGCCGGACAGGAACGAGCGGTGGTCCGGCACATAGCCCCAGGCGAGGTAGTCCTCCACCGCCAGCGGATCGACCTCGCGCCGCAGCAGCGGATGGGCGGTGAGGCCCTTGAGCTCGGAAGCGAAGGCCAGGCTGCCGTCGCTGAGCTGGGCATAAAACAGCGGCTTCACCCCCAGCCGGTCGCGGGCGAGGAACAGGGTGCGCTCTGCCGTGTCGTAGATCGCGAAAGCGAACATCCCGTGGAGGCGCGGCAGGCAGGCGGTGCCCCAGCGCTGCCAGGCGGCCAGGATCACCTCGCTGTCGCCGTCCGTGCGGAATTCGGCGCCAAGGCCGCGCAATTCCTGGCGCAGCTCGCGGTAATTGTAGATCTCGCCGTTGAACACCAGCACCGCGCGGCCATCGCCTGACAGCATGGGCTGGGGCGATCCGGCCACGTCAATGATCGACAGGCGGCGGTGTCCCAGTCCGACGCCCGGCGCGGTCCACACCCCCGCGCCGTCCGGTCCGCGATGCACCATGGCGTCGCACATGCGCTCCACTCGCAGCGGATCGACCGGCTTCGGGGTGGTCAGGTGATAAATTCCGGCGATTCCGCACATGGGCTCGGCGCCTAGCGGAGACCGGCGACGCGGTCCATCCACGCGCCGGTATCGCCCATCGCGCTACGGAACCGGCTGAGCGCTGCGCTGGCAGGCTGGTTCGGGCGGACTTCGGCGGAGAGGATAAGCATCATGGTCGGTTCGCGGCGCAGCAGCAGCCGGTCGCGGATGAGCGCGGCCTTGAGCCTGGTGTTGCTGCCCGTCAGCAGTCCGTCGGTGCGATAATAAGTCTCGGCCAGCCGTTCCACCCGGTCAACGTGGACGAGGCGATCGGTTCGTCCGCCCGGCACGTCTGGCCCTTCGCTCGTCCAGTTCCAGCCGCTGTCCGGCCTGAGCGCGCCTTCGCCGAAACCACCGGCTTCGCGGCCTTCGTCCTGCGCGGAATAGAGCGCGAAGAACACGTCGACCTGGCGCCCCTCGGCATCGGCATAGCGGCCCAGCAGGCGGTGATCGGCGCCGCTCGCGCGGGGTTCCCACCAGGCGGACGGATGATAGTCCACCCGCGTCCAGCCGGGAACCTGCGGGAGAACGATCCGCTCCGGCATCGGCGCCGACAGGCTGTCGGCCGCGCGCGCCCAGGCGAGGCCACCGGCACAGAGCAGCGCCAGGGCCGCAAGCAGCGGCACGAGCTGGCCGCCCGCGCGCTCAAGCCAGGCAATGCGCGGATCGGCGGCGATGGCTGCGCTGTCGATCATCGGATCGTCGATCCCGCGATCGAAGAACCGCCAGCCAAGGCCCAGCACCATGGCCATGACCAGCGCGAAGAACACCCAGCCGTAAATCAGGTGATCGACCCCGCCCGCGCGCTCCGCGCCGATGTACTGGGCGGCGTAGATCGTCCCCCAGGCGCGCACCCCGTTGGCCAGGATCGGCACGATCACGCACAGTCCCATGAAGGCGATCCGGCGCGGCCAAGACCGGAAGCAGACATTGCCCACCAGCGCGCCCAGCGCCACCATCGCGATCAGGAACTTCACCCCCGAACAGGCCTCTGCCACTTCGAACAGCCCGGCGGGCGTATCGATGAACACCCCGTCGATTGCTGCCGGAACCTGGCTGAGGTGGACCAGAGCGACCGTCAGCTTGGCCGTGATCGTCTGGAGCGGCGGCACCAGCTCATCACCGAACGGCACCAGGAACCCCATGTAGGCGAAGGGGAACAACAGCGCGGCAAAGGTGCGCGGCCCCAGCACCGCGAGCGCGCTGGCGGGCAGCAGCAGCACCGCTCCCGCCTGACGGAACAGGTTGAGCCCGGCCAGCGCGCCAAGCCCCCACAGCAGCATGGCCGCCGCCGCCGCCAGCAGCCCCGGCCACCAGGCGCGGGGTTCGAACTGCAAGACTTCGCCGCGCCGCTGCCAGACCAGCCAGGCCAGGATCGCCGGGACCAGCAGGATGTGATTGTAGGTCGAGCTATCCCACCACTGCGCGAACATCGCCCGCCAGTCAGGCAGGAAAGCCGCGATCAGCGCCAGCCAGGTCAGGCCGAGTGCCGCAAGCGGGCGGCGCCATGGCTCGGCCAAACTGGCCCCGGGCGGCAAGGGAGCCTCCAGGGCGAGGTCAGGCGGCATGGCGCGTCGGCGCGTCCCGGCGGCCGACCATCGCTGCCAGCGGGGCGAGCGTTGCCTGCCAGCTCAGTTCCTCGACCACGAAGCGCCGCGCTTCCAGCCCCAGGGTCCAGCCCTGGCGCGGGTGCGAAAGCAGCGCGGTGGTGCGTTCAACCAGATCGTCATCGCTGTCGGCGACCACCAGGTGCTTGCCGTCCTGCGCGCCGATGCCCGTGGCGGCGGCGCTGGTGAGCACGACCGGCAGGCCCATCGCCATCGCCTCGAGCACCTTGTTCTGCACGCCGCGCGCGATTTCCAGCGGCACCAGGGCAAGGTCCGCCGCGCTGAGCCAGGTGCGCATGTCATCGACCCCGCCCCAGATGTGGACGCCGTCCCTGCCGTGACGCTCGCACAGTTCCTCCGCCGGATTGCGGCCGACGACATGGAAAGTGGTGCGCGGGATCAACTCGCGGATGCGCGGCAGCAGCCGCTCGATTACCCGCAGCGCTGCCTCGATGTTGGGGGCATAGTCCATCTGCCCGCTGAAGATCAGGCGCGGCCCATCGCAGTCGACCAGGCGCGGCTCGGGCTTGACCGCGGCAGGATCGAAATAGCGGCTGTCGATGCCGTTGCGCAGCGTGCGGACGTCGCAGGCAGCGCGGTCCTCGATCGGCAGGCGCGCGCGGAACAGCGCGGCCTCTTCGGGCGAAACCAGCAGGCTGACCCCGGCGCGTCGGGCGAGCCGGGCTTCCTCGGCGGCGAGCAGGCGCCCCTCGCGCGCGTTGATCCAGCGGCGCAAGCCGTTGTCCCGCTCGGCATAGGCTTCGAACTTGGCCGAATCGACGTCGACGAAATCGAAGATCACCTCGCCCGCGAAATCATCGGGGATGTATTGTCCCATCTGGCCCGAGAAGACGTAGATCGTGCCGATGGGCCGCTCGCGCAGGATCCGGGCGATGTAGTCGGCCAGCTCTGCGCTATGGAATGCGGGCAGGCTGACCGGCTGGCGGCGCAGCAGCGATTCGACCCCGGCAAAGACCAGCGGCTTGACCCGGCGGACCAGCCGGTAACTGCGCGCGAGGGCTGCCAGCTCGACTTCCTCGGCAATGTCGCGGTCATCGTCGGCAAAGGTCGCGACATGGACCGGGGCGAGCCCCGCCAGCCGCTTGAGCACGTGGTGCGAGCGAATCTTGTCACCCCGATCCGGCGGAAACGGCATCCGGTGCGACAGGAACAGGATTTCATTGGTCATGCGAGGCCCCGGGAAATGAACGGGCCGGCAAGATTGGCGACCGGAAGAGGCAGCTTCTGCCACAGCGCGATGCGCGCGGCGTGGCGGCTGCTGGTGGGATCGGCATCGCGCACCGGATGGCCCGGCGCAGTCCAGCCGGCATAGCCGAGCGGCTGAGGCTCGAACCCCCAGTTGCGCTTGAAATCATGAGCGCCGCTGCCGGTCTTGGAACGGCCGAAGTCGAACCGGACGCAGCCCCGGCGCCGGGCGTGGAGCATCAGTTCGAAATACATCCGGTCATTGGCGCGCAGCCGCCGCGCGGCCAGCGTGCCCCCGCCCCAATAGGGCATCACCGCGCCGCGATGGTAGAGCGACAGGACGCTGGCAACCGGCTGCCCCTGGTGCCGCACGGTCAGGATGTCTGCATCCTCGCCAAAGGCATCGAGCACTTCGGCGAACAGGCGGCGCGGGAAGACCGGCGTGCCGAGATTGCGGACGCTTTCGGCATAGACGGCATAGTGGGCGGCGCGGTCTGCCTCTCCCCGGCCGATCTCGACCGACAGGTCCATGCCCAGGCCCTTGCGCACCTCGGCGCGCTGCTTGCGCGGAACGGCGAGGAGCTGCGCTTCGTCATCGCCGGCCAGCGGCGCCACGAACCCGCAGTGGGAATCGAAGCGCACCTTCCAGCCCGCGCGTCCTTCAGGCAGCGGTCCGCCGCGCAGTTCCGCCGCCGGGCAGGACAGGCGCAGGGCGAGTTCCTCCAGCGCGCCGAACAGCTCGGCAGGGTCTTCACCATCGGACAGCAGTGCCCCGCCACCCACGCCGAACCCGCTGGAGGCAAGCAGGCCGCCAAACAACGGCGAATGAACTTCCAGCAGCGGAAGATAGCCGGTCAGTTCGCCGCCGCGTTCCAGCAGCAGCGCGTGGGCGCGGTTGTCGGTGCCGCGCGCGGTTGCCTGCAGCCAGGCCGGACGGTGAAACGGCGTCGCGTCAGGCTGACGGGCCAGGAAAGCCTCGATCCGGCGGCACTCGTCCGCTTCGGCAAGCGAGCTTGCGCGCACGGCGGCAAGGCTGGGGCGAAACGGGGCGTTCATGCCGCGAGGTCCACCGCCAGTTGCTTTTCGCGGTGAGCCAGCACGTCCATCCTCCCCCAGTGGAAATCGCGGATCAGCGCTTCGAGCTTCTCGGCCATAACCGACAGGTTGGTATAGTGCCGCACCCGCGAGCGCAGCGGCGCGCCGGGAACGCGCGGTTGCTGGGGATCGATCTCCCACGGGTGGAAATAGAACACCGCCGGGCGGCCATCGCGGATGTTGACCTGGCGGATCGCCCAGCGCTGGAAGGCATAGGGCAGGACCCGGAAGAAGCCCCCGCCCCCAGCCGCCAGCCGCCGTCCGGCAAAGTGGGCGGTGGTAACGGGAATCTCGATCAGGTCGGACCACGGCAGCGGCTTGAAGGCAAAGCGCGGCGCATCCCGCCAGCCGTAGTGATCGTGGACGATCGGTGCGACGGACGAGCTGTATTCATAGCCCTGTTCGGCAAGCGCCATATAGGCCCAGGGCGTGCGCTGGTCGATCGAGAAGCTGGGCGCGCGGTAGCCGGTGATGCGGACGCCGGCGGCATCCTCCAGCACCTTGCGGCTGCGCTCCAGGTCGGCGGAGAATGCGGCCTTGTCGAACCGGAACACGCGCTCGTGATCCCAGCCGTGGCTGGCCAGTTCGTGTCCCGCATCGACGATCCGGCGCATCAGCGCCCCGTGCCGCTGCGCCACCCAGCCAAGCGTGAAGAAGGTGCCCTTCACTTCGGCGGCGGCGAACATGTCGAGGATCCGCTCGCAATTGCCGACCACCCGGTCGGATTGCGAATCCCAGCTGTCCCGGTCGATCACCCCTTCGAAGGCGCCGACCTGGAACCAATCCTCGACATCGACCGACAGGCCGTTGACGACGGGCTTTCCGGACACGTCCGACAAGGGAGCCATGGCGACCGTTTCGCTCCCGTGATCAGGCGGCGGCGCGCTGGGCGTCGTCGGATTCGATCCATTCGATCAGCATCGTCAGGGTGTGGCGGATGGTGCGTTCCTGCTCCAGCATCTTGCCTTCCAGCCCGGCCAGCTTGGCCTCGATCGCGGCCAGCGCTTCGCCGTGCGCCGGATCGGCGACAGGTTCGGGCGCGCTGTCTCGATCGTTGGCGAGTTCGATCACCGCCTGCTGCAATTCGCGGATCTGGGCGTCCCGTTCGGCCAACATGGCCTGAAGCTCTTCCAGAGCCACGACACCGACCGGCGGCGCGGCTGCGACAGCGGCCTCGGCCGGAGCCTCGGCAGCGGGCTGCGGCGCCATCGGCGTGATCCGCTTGAGCTGGAGCGTGCCGTCGAGTTCGAGTTCCTCCAGCACCTGGCTAAGCATCGCGCCGTCGATCCGGTTGCGCTGTTCGACCGCACCCAGCAGCATCAGGCGGTTGCAGATCTGGTTGATCCGGCGCGGCACGCCGCCCGAGGCTTCATACAGCCCGGTGAACACGCGCTGGTCGAACTGCGGATTGCCGGTCCAGCCCACGCACTTCAGGCGGTGTTCGATGTAGGGCTGGACTTCGCCCAGCTCCATAGCTTCAAGGTGATGGGCGGCGATCACGCGCTGGCGCAGCTGTTCAAGCTGCGGGTGATCCTGGATCGTCTCGCGGAATTCCGGCTGGCCGAGCAGCAGGGTCTGGAGCAGCGGGTGCGCGCCCAGCTGGAAGTTGGACAGCATCCGCAGCTCTTCCAGCGCGTCGATGGCCAGGTTCTGGCTCTCGTCGACCACCAGCAGGCAGCGGCGGCCTGCGCGGGCCTCGTCATGCAGGAAAGCCTCGATCGCGCCGAGCGCGCTGGCCTTGTCATGCCCGTCGACGATCAGGCCGAACGCCTGGGCCACGACATGGACCAGTTCCTCTCCATCAAGCCTGGAGGTGACGATCTGCGCGGCAGTCAGGCGCGCCGGATCGATGGTCGCCATCAGGTGCGCGACCAGGGTGGACTTGCCCGCGCCGACCTCGCCGGTGATCACCACGAAGCCCTCGCCCTGGGCCAGGCCATAGGACAGGTAGGACAGCGCCTTGCGGTGCGTCAGGCTCTCGAAATAGAAGGTCGGATCGGGGGTCAGCTGGAACGGTCGCCCGGTGAGCCCGTAAAAGTCATTGAACATCGTGATCTACTCCCGGCAGCTCAGAAGGAATACCGCACGCCGACCATCGCCTGGGCGGACCAGACATCGTCGACCAGATCGCGGCTGACCCCGTCCACGCCGACCGCGGCGGTCGCGGTCAGGTGGTTGGTGATCGAACGGTAATAGGCGGCGGTTGCGCCAATCGAACTGGAATCGCCAGTCAAGGCGTCTCCGCTTTGGTACCAGTTGGCCCAGACATTGGTGCCGAAGCTGGAATCCCGGTCGATCCGGCCGTTGAGATAGGCCGCGACCCAGACATTCTCGTCAACCACTCCGTTGGCGAGCGCGAGCACCGTACCCGGTGCGGCAATGAACTTGCGGCGATCATAGCCCCCGCCCACGCCGTATTGCAGACGGTTGCCGCCGACGCCGACGCTGGCCATCACCCCGCGCGCCCGGAAGGCCGAGGAACGGACCGAGCCCAGCGCGCCGCCAAAGCAGCTCGACTGGCCGGCCGATACCGTGCCGGTCGGCGCGACGCAGCCGTTCAGGTCTCCGTTCAGCGGATTGCGCACCGCCTCGAACTGGGTGGGCAGATTGGCGAGCGACTGGTTGAGCATCCCGCCAAAGCCCGCGACATTGTCATAGACCGAGACATTGATGCTGGTGCGCGGCGACGGCGCATAGGCGAAGCTGCCGTAATAGCTGGTCGAGCCATAGCGCTTGCCGACGTGGGCTTCCAGCGCGGTACGGCGGCTGGGGCGCCAGATCACCCCGGCATCCCAGATCAGCCCTTCGGCGTCATAGGCCAGCACGCGCGGCTGGCTCTTGTCGGTGACATAGCGCCCATCGGGGCCGCGCAGGGCGAGACCCGTGACCGGATCGCGCACCGCGTCGCGGCTGGAGATCTTGACGTTCTCCCAGCCCACGCCGCCGACCAGGGCCAGATCATGGCCGACCGGAATGGTGATGTCGGCGCGCAGGTGCTTGTCGTCGATCCTCTGGTCGAGATTGGACACATCTTCGCGGTTCCAGCCCGCGCCGACGCCGATGCCCACCGGCAGCAATTCGCCCGCGCGGGTTCCGGCATGGACCTGGGCGTTATGGACTACCGAATCGTCGAACACGTCGACCAGCGGCTGGCCCGGCGCGATCGACAGCGAATTGGGGCTTTCGACCCGGTTGTAGCCGATCCGGTACTGCGCCGAGATATCGACGTCTCCGGCACGGGTCTGCAGCGAAGGCCCGGCATAGACCGAGTAGATCTGGGTAACGCTGTCGCCGAACTCCAGCCCCGAGACGGCCGCGCCGTTGTTCTCTACGCTCATCCGCGAGGCGAGCGCGCCGGCCTCGATCGTCAGGGTGCGCGGCACGATCGCGGTGGAAACGCGGGCAAGGCCGCTCAGCGTATCGCTGTCGGACGTGTCCTTGCCCCAGCCAAACCGGCGCTCATAGCGCAGCGACAGCGCGCCTTGCGTGTTGCGCCCGTCAAGCGCGACATCGGCCCCGGCGGCAATCGAGGTATAGGTCAGCACATCATTGCCGGGCGAAAGCTCGGCCAGCATCACCTGGCTGGCCTCGATATAGGGCGTGACCTTGACCCGTCCGCCATGCTTGGCCAGCGGCACGGCATCGAGCGCGCCATCATCCCCGCTCTCGGCATCGCTGTCGCCGGATGGCATGGTGCCATCCATTCCCGATCCGCCACCCATGTCGCCATAGGACACGTACTGGGCATGGGCGAGGCCCGGTGCGCCGATCGCAAGACCGGCGGCGAGCAGCGCAAGCCCGCGCAAGTGGTGGGACTTCATCGTCATCCCCCGTATCCATAGTAGGAGCCGAAGCGGCGGCCGCTCGGGCTGAAGTGGACTGCGTTGAGCAGCAGCTGGATGTTCGGGCAGGCCGAAAGCAGCGAGATCGCGTCTTCCAGCGCGCCCTGCCCCGTCCGGTCGGCCCGCGCGACGACCACCGCCTGGCCCACGTACTTGGCCAGTTCAGCCGCCGGGCTGGCGGCCAGCGCGGGCGGCGAATCGAAAATCACGAAGCGGTTGGGCGCGCCCTGCACCAGCCGGTCGAGCACGGTGCGGGTGCGCGAGGAGGCGATGAATTCGCTGTCCGAATTGGTCGCATTGCCCGCCGGCAGCACCGACAGCCCCGAAATGTCGGTGCCGATCACGCAGTCGGCCACGTCCATTTCGGGATCGGCGAGCGCGTCCATCAGCCCCGGACCGCCCGGCAGGCCCAGCATCGAAAGGACCGAAGGCTTGGCGAAATCGGCATCGACCAGCAGGACTTCGCTCTCCTTCTCGGCGGCGATGGCCAGCGCAAGATTGACGGCGGTAAAGCTCTTGCCCTCGCCCGGATGGGGCGAACAGATCAGCACTCGCTGCGACGCGGCGCCCATGCCCTGCTGGCCAAGCTGGATCGCATTGAACAGCAACTGGCGCTTGATGATGCGGAACTCCTCCAGCAGCGCGGTCACGCTGCCTTCAGGGACGATCAGGCCCTGGTCGCGCAGGTGCTGGCGGCTTACCGGGTGGCGTTCCCCCGTAAACACAACCGCCTCGACCGCAGGCACAGGCAGGCTTTCCGAAGCAGCCGCAGCAGCAGGCGGCGGGGCGATGACTTCGGGGCTGACCACTTCCGGCGTTTCAACCGCAGGCAGCGGGCCGGTCGCGGAAACGGGGGCGGGCGCTGGCGGCGCGGTCGGCGCTTCCGCCACGGGAACAACCTCGGCCTCCTCGATCTCCTCATGCGCGCGGCGATAGCGGCGGCGCTTGGAGACGGGGGGAATCAGGTCTTCCGGGATCGGCGCGGGCGCAAGCTTGACCAGGTCATAGTTGCGCACCACCCGCTCGATCAGCGAGGGCTTGGCCTCTGCCTCGTCGTGCCCGGGCACGGGGATCTTGCTGTGTTCGGTCATTGCAATTCCCTTACGCCACCATGCCGACCTGGATGAATTCGATCACCAGCAGCAGCACGAACAGGCCTCCCAGCGCGGCAGTGGCGCCGTAGAAATACTTCAGACGCCTGGCGCGCAGTTCGCGGGCCGCGTCGGTCATGGTCTGGCTGACCGCGCCCAGCACCGGCAGGCCGGTCGCCCGCTCCAGCTTGCTGACCGTTGCAAAGGTCGAGCGCAGCTGGCTGAGCGCGAAGGCCGCCCCCGCGCCTGCCCCCAGCCCGACCACCAGCACCGCGAACAGCAGCAACGGACGGTTCGGCGCGACCGGCGCGCGCGGCGTGGTTGGCGGATCGATCACCTGGAAGCGGATCGAATTGTGCTCGGTCTCCACCTGGCCGCGCAGACGCAGTTCCTCGCGGTCCTGCAGCAGCTTGTCGTACTGCTGCTTGAGCACGTCATAGTCGCGGTTGATCCGGGCCTGTTCGGCGGCCACCTGCGGATTGCTGATCTGCTGGGTGGTGATGCGCGCCACTTCGGACTGCACCGCCGCGCGGCGGGTGGAGAGCGCCTGGACATTGGCCTGCCGCTCCGCCTTGATCGACTGGAGCGAAGTATAGGCCGGGTTGGGCATGCCGCCCGCGCCGCCGCCATTGCCCTCGGCAGCAGCGGCTGAACGCAGCGCGGCGACCTGGTTCTTCGCGGCGATCACGTCCGGATGGTTGTCGGTGAGGCCCCGCGATTTCATGCCCGACAGTTCGGCCTGGGCCTGGGCCAGCGCGCTGCGCGCGCCGCCGCTGGGACCGGTGCCCGGCAGGCTCTGCGGCGTGCCGGCAAGCTGTCCGTTGATCGCCGCCAGCGCGCTTTGCGCAGCGGCAAGATCGGCGTCGATCCCGCGCAGTTCGGCGCGCGAAGCCTCCAGCCGCTGCATCACCGAAACGCCGCCCTGGATCAGGTCCGGGTTCTGCGCCTCGAAAGCCAGGCGCTTCTGCTCGGCAGCTTCCAGCTCCCTCTGGCGCGAAGCAAGCTGCTGGTCCATGAAATCGAGCGAAGTGGTCATTTGCCCACGGCTGCCCGAGAGGTTTTCCTCGCGGAAGATGTCGATCAGCTTCTGGACGATGTCCTGCGCGATCCTGGCGTTCTCGGCATCGCTGCGCGATCCGTCGCCAAAGCTGGCGGTGATGGTGAACAGGTTGTCCTTGACGCTTTCGACCTTGATCTTCTTTTCCAGCCCCAGCACCGCGCCTTCCATCTGCTTGGGCGATGTGATCTCCTCGCCCACGGCAGTGCCGCGGATGACCTTTTCCAGGTTGATCGCGCTGGTCAGGGTCTGCTGGACGCGTTCGATCTCGCGTTTGCGGTCACCCATCCCGATCCCGGTCGTCTCGGCGATGACGTCGTCGATCTGGACATAGATGCGCGCCTTCGATTCATAGCTGTTGGGGATCATCGCCACCACCAGCCAGCCGAGCAGGCAGACCGCCCAGGCCACGCCCAGCGCCAGCCAGCGCCGATGCCAGACAGAATAGAGCGCCGCGCGCAATTCGTCGAAGATATTGGTCATGCCTTGCCCCCGGCCCGCCCCTTCCTCAGAACGTGCTTTCAGGGATGATGATGACGTCGCCCGGCATCAGCATGACGTTGGCCGCGCTGTCGCCGCGCTTCAGCAGGTCGCCCAGCCGGATCGCGTATTCCTTCTGCTTGCCGGTGGCCTTGTCGAAGCGGATCAGCTTGGCCCGGTTGCCCGAGGCATATTCCGACAGGCCGCCGACCGCGATCATCGCGTCGAGCAGGGTCATGTTGGCACGGTAAGGCAGCGAAGCCGGCTTCTCGGTCGCGCCGACAACGCGGACCTGCTGGCTGAAAGTGCCCGCGAACTTGTTGACGATCACCGAGACCAGCGGGTCCTGGATATACTGCGAAAGCTGCAGCTTGATATCCTCGGCCAGCATCGAGGGCGTCTTGCCGACGGCGGGCATGTCGGTGATCAGCGGCGTGGTGATCCGCCCGTCCGGCCGGACCTGAACCTTCGCGCCCAGTTCCGGATTGCGCCAGACGAAGATGGTCAGCTCATCAAGCGGGCCGATGACGTATTCCTCGCCCGGACCTTCCTGCATCGCCACGTAGTTGGCGGGCGGAAGCTGCGGCCCACTGGCACCGCCGGCACAGCCGGACAGGGCCAGGCTCAGCATGGCGCTACCGGCAAGCAGGCGGGAGAAACGGGAGGTCGGCATCGGGCATTTCCCTTGGTCAGCGCCGAGCCTCCCCACGGGAGCGTGCCCTATCCCCACGGAAGGCCCGGCTATTCAGGCTCCGCTATCGGCAAAAAGGGTGAACATTGCGTTAGCCTTGTGTGCAGATTCGGTGGCGAACGGCCCCCGGTCCCAAAGCGGGACAGTGCACCAAGCAGATGTTAAACCAGCATTTCCCGCGCTGGTCCCTGCCCCAGGAACATCGCCGGGCTGGCGCTGGCGCCGTAAGCCCCCGCGCAGAACACGGCGACCAGATCGCCCACCTCGGCGCGCGGAAAACCGCCCTTGTCAGCCAGCCGGTCGAGCGGAGTGCAGAGGCAGCCGACGACGTTGGCCTCTTCCTCAACCTCCGCGCCAAAGCGGCTGGCGATGGCGACCGGATAGTTGCGGCGCACCACCGTGCCGAAGTTGCCGCTGGCCGCGAGCTGGTGATGGAGGCCCCCGTCGGTAATCAGGTAAAGCTCACCGTGGCTGACCTTGCGGTCGACGATTTGGCAGAGATAAACCCCTGATTCGCCAACCAGATAGCGCCCCAACTCGATGCAGAAGGCGGTACCCTGCAGCACGGCGGGAAGCTGCTCCATCCGCTCGCCCAACGCGGCTCCCACGGCGGCGAGATCGACCGGCGTGTCGCCGGGGAAATAGGGGATGCCAAAGCCCCCGCCAAGGTTGCAGTGAGGGAGCGGCGCGCCGCTTTCTTCCGCAAGGCGCGCGGCAAGGTCCAGCGTCTGGGCCTGGGTGTGGATGATCGCCGCCGCATCCAGTGCCTGGCTGCCGGCGAAGATATGGAAGCCGCGCCACTCAGCCCCCACGGCGATGATCCGCCGCGCCAGCGCGGGGACGCGTTCGGCGTCGATCCCGAACGGCTTGGCCCCGCCGCCCATTTTCATGCCCGATCCCTTGAGATCGAAATCGGGGTTCACGCGGATCGCCAGGCGTGGAGTCTCGCCAAGGCGGCTGGCAATGGCGAGGGCGCGGTCCGCCTCGCCTTCGGATTCAAGGTTGAGCGTCACTCCGGCGGCGATCGCGGCCTCCAGCTCCGCGTCGCGCTTGCCGGGGCCGGCAAAGCTGACCCGCGCCGGATCGATCCCGGCGGCACGGACCATTGCCAGTTCGCCGCCCGAGGCAATGTCGAAGCCATCGACCAGCCCGGCCATCAGTTCGAGCACCGGGCGGTAGGGATTGGCCTTCACCGCATAATGCAACGCCACCCGCTGCGGCAGGGCGCTGCGCAGCTGGGCCACGCGCTGGCGGATCAGGTCGGCACAATAGACGAACAGCGGGGTGCCGCCCGCCTCCTCAACCAGCGCGCTCGCCTTGCGGCCGCCGATGGCAAGCTCGCCGTCGAGGGCGGTGTAACCGGCGGGGATCGGGCCAAGCGGCTTCATGCGGTGAGTTCCTGATAGAGCCCGGTACGGTCGAGCTTGCCATTGGGTGAAACGGGCATCACTTCGCGCCAGTGGATGACCCGCGGCTGCATGAAGTTAGGCAGTTCCTTCAGCAGAATACGCGGCAGTTCTTCCGCCGAACCTGAAGTGCCGGGTGCAGCGCGCACCACCAGGTGGACCGCCTGACCCAGCCGCTCGTCGGGAATGCCCAGCGCCACGGCCTCGGCCACCAGCCCGGTCGCCAGCGCGGCATCCTCGATCTCCTGCGGGCTGATCCGGTTGCCCGCGCTCTTGATCATGGCGTCACGCCGCCCGACAAAATAGAGCAGGCCGTCGGCATCTCGCCGCACCCGGTCCCCCGACCAGACGGCCATGCCGCCATAGCGCGAGGCGGCAGGCGCCGGGCGGAACCGTTCGGCGGTGCGCTGGGCATCCTGCCAATAGCCTTGCGCCACCAGCGGGCCGCAGTGGACTAGTTCGCCCTCCGCGCCGTCAGCCGTCACCGCGCCATCATCGCCGATCACCAGGATTTCCGCGTGGGGGATCGCTTTGCCCATCGAGGTGGGATGGCTGTCGATCAGCGCGGGGTCGAGGAAGGTCGAGCGGAACGCCTCGGTCAGCCCGTACATCGCGAACAGCCGCGCCTGCGGGAACAGGCCGCGCAGCCGCGCGACCAGATCGACCGTCAGCGCCCCGCCGCTGTTGGTCAGCCGCCGCAGCCTTGCCGCCGTCTCGGTTGGCCAGTCGAGTTCCGCCAGCTGCACCCACAGCGGCGGCACGGCGGCGAGCGTCGTTACCCCATGTTTCTCGATCGCCTTCACGACGTCACGCGGGGTCAGGTAATCCAGCGGCACGGCGCTGGCGCCCACATACCAGTGGGAGAGCAACTGGTTCTGTCCATAGTCGAACGACAGCGGCAGCACGGCCAGTGCACGGTCGTCGGCCCGGAGGCCCAGATAGCTGGCGACGCTCTGCGCCCCCAGCCACATGTTGGCATGGCTGAGCATCACGCCCTTGGGCCGGCCGGTCGACCCGCTGGTGTAGAGGATCGCGGCCAGGTCATGGGGATCGGCTTCACTTGACGGCAAGGGATCGGCGGCGGCGGCGGCGGAAATCGCCTCCCCCTCGGCCACGATGCGGCAATCCGCAGGCACGTCCCCTTCCCCCAGCGTCGCCAGCCGCGCGGGCGTGCCGACCAGCAACCGCGCGCCGCTGTCGGCCAGGATATGCGCGACCTGTGCGTGCTTGAGCAGCGGGTTGACCGGCACGTGGACCAGCCCCGCCCGCGCCGCCGCCAGCGGCATAAGGCAGGTGAGTTCGCCCTTGGCCGCCCAGCTTGCCACCCGCGCGCCCGCCTCCGGCACCTGCAATTTCAGCCAGCCCGCCAGCCGCCCGACACGATCCCTTAAGTCCTTGTAGCTAAGAGTCCCCTCGCGCAGCACCAGCGCAGGGGCATCATCCGCCCCGCGCAGGGCGAGATGGTCGAGTGGCCGGATCGAGGTGTCGTCAGGCGCGGACAAGGGTCGCAAGGCTCCGTTGCAAGTGGGGTTCGCCGGTTGGTTTCCATCGTCTATCACGATGAACTTAAGGAAGTGCAAGACGATGCCGCGCTCGCCGCGCTGCTCGCCG
>CALMJG010000136.1 GCA_937864195.1 uncultured Novosphingobium sp. | reverse complement strand
GCGAAGGCCGCGTCGCCGTGGATCAGCACGGGCAGCACCTGCTTGTGCTTGCCCTTGCCGATGTCGTCACGGAACACCTGGTTGGCGCGGACCTTGCCCAGCACGACGGGATCGACGGTTTCGAGGTGGCTGGGGTTGGGCAGCAGGCTCATGTGCACCTTGACCCCGTCGAACTCGCGGTCCGCGCTGGTGCCCAGGTGGTACTTGACGTCGCCCGATCCGCCGACGTCCTCGGGGTTGGCGGTGCCGCCCGAGAATTCGTGGAAAATCACGCGGTAGGGCTTGGCCAGAACGTTGGCGAGCACGTTGAGGCGGCCGCGATGGGCCATGCCGTAGACGATCTCGCGCACGCCCATCTGGCTGCCGTACTTGATCACGGCTTCGAGGGCCGGGATCATCGATTCGCCGCCGTCCAGGCCGAAGCGCTTGGTGCCGACGTACTTCTTGCCGAGGAACTTCTCGTACTGTTCGCCCCGGATCACGGCGGCAAGGATCGCCTTCTTGCCCTCGGGCGTGAAGTCGATGTGCTTGTCCGCGCCCTCGATCCGTTCCTGGATGAAGCGGCGCTCCTCCACGTCGGCGATGTGCATGTATTCGAAGCCGACCTTGCCGCAGTAGTTCTGCTTCAGGATGTCGACGATTTCGCGGATCGTGAACCAGCCCATGCCCTGCGGCCCGCCGACGTAGACCTTGCGGTCCTGCGCCGCGCCGACGAAGCCGTGGTATTCGGGCGTCAGGTCAGCGGGCAGGTCGCGCCTGGCCAGGCCGAGGGGGTCGAGATTGGCAGCCAGGTGCCCACGCACGCGGTAGGTGCGGATCAGCATCATCGCCCGGACCGAATCCGCGGCGGCTTCCTCCACCGCGCGCTGGTCGAGGGCCATGCCGGCCTTGCTGGCGGCCTGCTTGATCGCCACCTGCATCGCGGTGGGATCGAGCGCCTGGGTCAGGTCGTCCTCTTCCGTGCCACCAAAGCGCGGCCAGTCGCGGCGCGCCCAGCTGGGACCGGGTTGAGGCCCGAGATCCTGGACTTCGGGGAGGAATTCGTGGCTTTCGCTGCCCATCGCAAGCAGGCCTTTCGCTTCAATTCAGGCCGGAACCTTCGCGCTCCCGGGGAGGACGGCGCCGATACCGGAAACAGGGTTGCCCGGGGCCGAAGCCCCGGACCGGACTTCTGCTCAGACGAGTTCCTTGAGCACTTCGGCCAGCGTCTCGCCCAGCAGCGAGGGGCTGGAGGAAACGCGGATGCCCGCTTCTTCCATCGCCGCGATCTTGTCCTCGGCTCCGCCCTGGCCGCCCGAGACGATCGCGCCGGCGTGGCCCATGCGGCGGCCCGGAGGGGCGGTGCGCCCGGCAATGAAGCCGGCCATCGGCTTCTTGCGGCCACGCTTGGCTTCGTCCTTCAGGAACTGCGCCGCTTCTTCTTCGGCGCTGCCGCCGATTTCGCCGATCATGATGATCGACTTGGTCTCGTCGTCGGCCAGGAACAGTTCCAGCACGTCGATGAAGTTGGTGCCGTTGACCGGATCGCCGCCGATGCCGACCGCGGTGGTCTGGCCCAGGCCGATGTTGGTGGTCTGGAACACGGCTTCATAGGTGAGGGTGCCCGAACGGCTGACGACGCCGACCGAGCCCTTCTTGAAGATCGAGCCGGGCATGATGCCGATCTTGCATTCGTCGGGAGTGAGCACGCCCGGGCAGTTCGGCCCGATCAGGCGGCTCTTGCTGCCCGACAGCGCGCGCTTGACGCGGACCATGTCGAGCACCGGAATGCCTTCGGTGATGCAGACGATCAGTTCCATCTCGGCGTCGATCGCCTCGAGGATGGCGTCGGCCGCACCCGGAGGCGGAACGTAGATGCACGAGGCGGTCGCGCCGGTCACGGCCTTGGCTTCGGCGACGGTGTCGAACTGGGGCAGGCCGATGTGGGTGGTGCCGCCCTTGCCCGGGGTCACGCCCGCGACCATCTGGGTGCCATAGTCAAGCGCCGCCTGGGTGTGGAACGAACCGGTCGCGCCGGTCATCCCCTGGGTGATGACTTTGGTATTCTTGTTGATCAGAATCGACATCTTCAGAACCCTCCAATGGCTTGCGCCGTAAGTATCTGGCCTTTCAGGCCGAATTTTCGAACCAGCGGATCATCCTGACCCGCAATGAAACTCACTTCCACCCCGTGGCCCGACTTCCAGCCGGGTTCCCAGAGATATTTGGTCTGCCCGCCCGGCAGCGGCTGGGTGCCGGTGCTGGGGCGCCCCATCAGGGCTTCGAGCGCCGCGGGGGCAATTGGCGCCGCCGCGTCGAAATCGTACATCCGGCAGCCGTTGCTCCAGGCGCCTTCGGCATCCTGATAGCGCGACAACGCCAGCCACAGCTGGCGCTGGCCGACCTTGCGGCGGAACTGCGCGCCTGCCAGCCGCGCATCCGGTTCGCGCGCCAGCACTTCGGCGCGTCCGCCATTGACCAGCCGGTCAAGGCCGGGATGAGCCTCGGGCGAAACCGCCTGCCAGCCCTGCCGCCGTGCCGCGCTGGCCATTGCGGGCAGGCTGCGGACCCTGGCACAGACCCCCTTGAATGCCGCGAACAAGGCCTGTTCGTCGGCGGAGGGGGCGGACTGAACCGCCCCGGCCAGTGCCAGAAGCGCGGGAAGCAGCGCCATGTCTAGCGCCCTTCCGTGAACTTGACCGCGATGCGCACGCCGCGGGCCTTTTCGGTGCCCATCGGTTCCAGCACCACGGTCTGCGTCGCGGTCTTCCAGGCCTGCTTGAGGCCATCGGCGGAAACCAGCGGCTTGCCGAGCAGGGTTGCCATCCGCGCGCGAACCGCCTGGTCGCCCGCCAGATCCACCACCGGCGACATCACCATGCAGCGCCCCGCGTTCGGCCCCTGCTGGAACACGACCAGCATGGTCATGTCGCTGGGCTTGCTGAACAGCGCGGCGGGCTGGGGCTTGCCATCGGGAGTGGTGATGCTGCCCTGCTGCCAGCCGCGCTGGGTCAGCACGGAAAAGCTGGGAGAGGGCGTCCCGCTCGCCGCCATGCAATCGCGCACGTGGCCGACGATCGCGTCGGCGCTGGGCACCCCCGGCGGCAGGGCCGCGGGGGCAGCCTTCTTGCCGGCCGCATGCAGCGGCACGGCAAGCGTGGCGATTGCCAGGGCAGGGAGCAGGCGGCGCATCACCCCAGGCTCGGCTCGATCCCCTTGCAGGCCACCAGCAGTTCCTTGACCGCATCGACCGAGACCTGGAAGTTGGCCTTGGCTTCGTCGTCGAGAGCGATCTCGACCACTTCCTCGGCGCCGTTCGCACCGATCACCACCGGCACGCCGACATAGAGGCCGTCGAGCCCGTACTGGCCGTCAACGTAAACCGCGCAGGGCAGGATGCGCTTCTGGTCGCCCAGATAGGCCTCAGCCATGGCGATGGCGCTGGTGGCCGGGGCGTAATAGGCCGAACCGGTCTTGAGCAGGCCGACGATCTCGCCGCCGCCCGAGCGGGTGCGGGCGACGATCTCTTCCAGGCGTTCCTTGGTGGACTTGCCCATCTTGACGAGATCGGTGACGGGGATGCCGCTGATGGTCGAATATTCGAGCACCGGAACCATGGTGTCGCCGTGGCCGCCCAGCACGAAGGCGTTCACGTCCTTCACCGAAACGCCGAATTCCCAGGCGAGGAAAGTGGCGAAGCGGGCCGAATCAAGCACGCCGGCCATGCCGACGACCTTGTTGTGCGGCAGGCCGGAGAATTCGCGCAGCGCCCAGACCATCGCGTCGAGCGGGTTGGTGATGCAGATCACGAAAGCGTTGGGGGCGTTCGCCTTGATGCCTTCGCCGACGGCCTTCATGACCTTGAGGTTGATGCCCAGCAGGTCGTCGCGGCTCATGCCCGGCTTGCGGGGCACGCCGGCGGTGACGATGATCACGTCCGCGCCCGCGATGTCGGCATAGTCGTTGGTGCCGGTGATCTTCGCGTCAAACCCTTCGACCGGGCCGCACTGCGACAGGTCGAGCGCCTTGCCCTGGGGAATGCCTTCGGCAATGTCGAACAGGACGATGTCGCCCAGTTCCTTCTTCGCGGCGAGATGGGCGAGCGTGCCACCGATCATGCCGGCACCGATGAGGGCGATCTTCTTGCGAGCCATAGTGCGACGACGTCCTTCAGAGAAAACGCGGGATCGACAACAGGCAGACAGAACGCGCACCCATCCCGCTGGGCGCCGCCCGTTCCGGCGAATGCCGGTGCCCTAGGCCCGCGCGAATACGAATGCAACCCGGGAAAAGCACGTGGCGTCAACTAATTCGTGCGAATGGTTCTCAATTGCAATAAGGGTGCGCGGGCGGGAACGACGCTAGGGAAACCGCCTGTGACGATAGCTTCGGCTTTCGCTGTCCATGCCCCGCTCCCACGGCGCCGTGGACGCACGCTTGCCGAACGGCGCGGCACGAACCGGTCAAGGGTGAGGGTGGGCGGATGGACGCGAGCTGAACCGCCCGGCTCCGGTCCGGGGAGGCTCGCTCAGCCGACCGCGCGCTTGGGCGCGGGATCCTTTTCGCGTTCCTGCGCCAGCAGCATGGCGGCAAGGTAATCGGGCACGGCGCGGCTGAAGTAATAGCCCTGGCCCAGCGTGCAGCCCGCCGCGCGCACGGCGGTGACCTGCTCGACCGTCTCCAGCCCTTCGGCGACTATCTGCATTCCCAGGGTCGAGGCCATTTCCGACACGGCGCGGATGATCGCGTCGCTCTTCTTGCCGACGTTGACGCCCGAAACGAAGCTGCGGTCGACCTTGATCTTCCCGAACGGATACTTGTTGATGTAGCCGAGCGAGGAATAGCCGGTGCCGAAGTCGTCGAGCGCGAAGCGCACGCCGGCCGCGCTGAGTTCGGCCATGAAGTCCTCGGTCTGCTTTGAATGGTCGAGCAGCACCGTTTCGGTGATTTCCAGCTCCAGCCGGTGCGGCGGCAGCTTGGCCTCGCGCAGGGCGCTGAGGATGCCCAGCGCGGCGCCCGGCGCCTTGAGCTGGATCGGCGAGAGGTTGACCGCCACGGTCACGTCCTCGGGCCACTGGGCGGCGGCCTTGGCGGCCTGGGCGGTGATCCAGTTGCCGAGCGTGATGATCACCCCGGTTTCCTCGGCGACGGGGATGAACTCGTCGGGACGCAGTTCGCCCTTTTCGGGGTGGAACCAGCGCACCAGGGATTCGAACGCCCGGATGCGGCCCGTTTGCAGGTCGACGATCGGCTGGAAGAATACCGAGAGCTCATCGCGCTGGATCGCGAGGCGCAGTTCGCTCTCGATCTCGCGGCGGCGCACCAGGTCGCGGCTCATCGAGGGGGCGAAGAAGCTGACCTGGTTCCGGCCGTTGACCTTGGCATGATACAGCGCAAGGTCGGCGCCCTGCATCAGCGCGTCGAGGTCCGGCCCGTCATCGGGCAGGATCGCCGCGCCGATCGAGCAGCTGATCTCCAGCCGGTCATCGTCGATCCGGATCGGGCGGTTCATTTCCGCCAGCACGGCAAGAGCGATGGTTTCCACCTCGCGGCGGTCCTTGACGTCGCAGGCCATGATGAACTCGTCGCCGCCGAACCGGCCGATCACGGCCTCGGCCTTGCCAAGCGCGCGCAGCCGCTGCGCCACTTCGCACAGCACGCGGTCGCCCACCTGGTGGCCCAGCGCGTCGTTGACCTCCTTGAACTTGTCGAGATCGAGCCAGAACAGCGCAAAGCACGGCGCGGTCCGCAGGCGCGAGAGATGCTCCACCAGATAGTGGTTGAGGCCCGCGCGGTTGGCCAGGCCCGTCACCACGTCGGTGCGCGCCAGGTGCTGCATCTTTTCGGCCAGCCGCGCGCTCGTTTCGGCAGAGGCGATCGAATCGCGCAGCGTGCGGAACACGTGCATCGTGATCGACATCATGCCCAGCCACAGCAGGACGATCGCCACGGCCAGCCCCTTGTGGGCCAGATCGTCGTCCTGCCACAGCGCCAGGATTATCGGGAAGAACACCAGCACCATCTGGCCGATCGAAATCATCGGCCGGCCGGCGTTGCGCGCCGCGATCCCGGCGCCATAGCCGATCGCATAGCTGACGATCAGCAATTGCGCGGACGGGGTAACCTCGAACCACACCGCCATGGCCGCCAGCAGGCCAAGCTGGGCGGAAAAGGTGAAGGCGCCGATCTCGTAAAGCAGTTCAAGTCGGCGCGAATCCCGCTTGACCACGCGCGGCAGGACCAGCGCCAGCACCACGCGGGCCACCGCGACCACGCTGAGCGCGATGGCAATGTGCCACAGGGTGGGAATATCGGCGATCGACGCGGTCAGCAGGCTGGCCATGACGCCGGTTGCGGCGCCGACGGCAAGGTTCGCGGGCTGGGTATAGAGCGTCTCGACCAGAGTTCGCCTGACCCGGTCGTCGATGGCATTGGTGCGAAACAGCACCCGCAACAGGGTTCGCCAGCGTCGGATTTTCGTCGCCCTTTCGTTCCCCCCGGGTCTACAGCCGCGAAGTCACCGAATGGTTAACGCTGCCCTTACATTGCGAACTCTTCGCAATCGTCAGCGTGCCAGGCGGTCGACCCGCGCGGCGAGGGCTCCGGCCATGCGCCGGTCGAGCGTGCGGCAGATCCCCAGCCAATAGTCATAGCCCGGCCGGTCGCCGGCGAAGAAGGCGCGCTCGGCGGCGCGGCGGGCGGTCTCGGCCCCGCCCAGGCCGTGGCGCGCGAAGTGCTTCAGCGCATCGCGCAGCAGCGGATCGTGCGCGCCGGCGCGGTCGCTGGCATTGTCGTTCGCCGCGTTGCGGGCCAGCCGTGCGCAGAGGTGCCGGGCCAGCGTCAGGTGCTGCGCGGCTCGGGCG
Organism: uncultured Novosphingobium sp.; assembly: GCA_937864195.1. Classification (GTDB taxonomy): domain Bacteria; phylum Pseudomonadota; class Alphaproteobacteria; order Sphingomonadales; family Sphingomonadaceae; genus Novosphingobium. The sequence continues at coordinate 19,567 of CALMJG010000136.1, read as the reverse complement.
GCGGCGAAACGGATCGGCATCCTGAACCTCTGCATAAGCGGCCACGCTGGACCTTGGCGGGAAACCGCTGCTTAGGCCGGGGATGGCTAAGGCTTGGTGTGGGGCTATGGTTTCCGGCAATTAACCGGTTTGCGCGCGGTGCGGCGGCAGGGCCGGTCAGGTGCCTGGCTGGGCGATCCAGCGGCCACTGTCGCGGTATTCGGGGCGCACTTCCTGCGGCGCGCCGGGCAGGGCATCGCCGCGGTAGAGCGCCTCGCCGCCGCGGTTCTGGATGTCCTGCGAATAGCGCGGCACGGGCAGCGCGCGGGTTCCGGCAAGCGGCGCGCCGACGTCGCCCGGCTGGACCAGCCCGCCTGCGGCTGCGCGCTTCAGCCCTTCGTCGTAGGCGCGCTGGATCGCCAGCGGGTCAAGCGCGGTATCGGGCTGGCGATCGGCCGCCGGATCGCGCGCATGGGGCGCCGCCACCGGCTCCCCGCCAAGATAGGCAAAGCGGAAGGCGCCCGGCCGCCCGGCCGCGCCCATGAAGCTGTAGAACCGGTGCGCGCCGATCGTGGTGAGATAGCGCAGGCTGGGCGCCCAGTAGGGATGGATGGCGATGGTATGGTAATGGGTCGCAAGACCCACGCTGGGTTCGACATAGCCCGCCAGTGCGGCCATCGCCACGCTTTGCGCGCGCTGCCAGAACATCGGGTTGGGGAGCCTCGCCATCGATCCGTCACAGGTGAAGCTGAACTGGCAGCCGGTGCGCCGCTCCGATCCCTGGAAGACCACGCCGCACACGGTATTGGGATAGCTGGGATGGGCGACCCGGTTGAGCACCACCTGCGCCACCGCGCGCTGGCCCTGGTCGGGTTCGCTGCGCGCCTCGAAATAGATTGCGGCCGTCAGGCACTGGAGCGCGCGGGTGCGGTCCACGCCCGAATTGTCGATCCGGATCGCGCGGGCAACCGCCCCGGCGATGTCCGCCTCCCCCGGCGCGGCGTCGCCGTCGCTCTGAAGGCCCGGGACCAGTGGCGTATCGTTGGGGGCAAGGTAATAGAAGGCCGAGCCCGGGAAGCTGTCTCCGGCGCGTTCGAACGGCATCGGTTCGATCTCGAGGCTGGCCGCCCCGGCGTTGGCAATGTCGAACGCGTCCCACCGCCCCGGCCATTCCCCCGGCGCGGCAAGCGCGGGCACGGCCATCGCCGCCAGCAGGACCAGCACGCGCCGGCCCATGTGACGACGTTCCATCCGCTGGCCCAGCCGGCGCGGAGCGCGCCGCTTCAGCCGCGCGGTGAAATCGCGCGGGCGGGGTTCGTAGGGAAAGGTCAGCCTGTGCTGCATCGGTTCTCTGAGTGGCTACGCGCACCGCGCGTAGGCCCGGGGACCGGCGCCGCGCCAGCGCGCTTTTCGCGCCGTGCCGAACCGGGACGTCTGCCGGGCATAGGGTCAAGCGGTTAAGAAATGGCGCAATTCCCGCTGGTGCTTGCATCGCTGCGCGGCGGGGCCTATGCGCGGCCTCACGTCATGGGTTGCCTGCGCAAGCGGGCCTAAGAGGGAAGCGGGTCCAAATCCCGCGCTGCCCCCGCAACTGTGACCGGGGAGCGCCGCTCCACTATGCCACTGGCCCCGCTCCTGCGGGAGAGGCCGGGAAGGCGGGGCAGGCGTGCTGATCCGGGAGCCAGGAGACCTGCCGATGACGGTCGTTCCGCGCCGGGCGGGGTGTACCGGAATGCAGCGTGGACCCGCGATTGTCGCGGGGCCTCTCGCCATGAACGGCATTCGTTCATTGCTGGAGGTTTGCGCATGAAATATCTGTTTTTGTTGAGTTCCTGTCTTGTTGCCGCCGTCCCGGTCGCGGCCCGGGCGAGCGAAGACGCGGGCGGCGATACCGTTCGCAGCGAATCCATCGTTGTCACTGCCACGGGCTGGAACACCGGGATCGACCGGACCGGCCAGTCGATTGCGGTGCTGGGCGAGGATGAACTTGCCTCTGTGCAGGGGCCTGATCTGACCCGCGCGCTGGAACGCCTGCCCGGCGTCGTCGCGGCCCGCAGCGGCGGCCTTGGCAGCCAGACCAGCCTGTTCGTGCGCGGCGCCAATTCGGAGCAATTGCTGGTCACGATCGACGGCGTGCGGGTGGCCGACGTTGCCGCGCCATCGGGCGGGTTCGATCTTGGCACGCTGATGGCGGGCGGGATCGGCCGGATCGAACTGCTGCGCGGTTCCAACAGCGTGGTCTGGGGATCGGATGCGGTCGGCGGCGTGCTGGCGATCACTTCGGCGGAACGCAATGGCACACAGGCCAGCGCCGAATATGGCGCGCACGACAGCCTGACCGTTTCGGCCAGCGCGGGGCTGAAAGGCGAAGGCCACGCGCTGACGCTTGGCGGGGGTTACGTGCGCAGTGACGGCATTTCGGCCTATGCCGGTGGCAGCGAGCCAGACGGCTTCCGCCAGTGGCACCTCGGCGGGCGCGGGCGGCTCGATCTGGCGCCGGAATGGGCACTGACCGCCGCCGGGCGCTATGCTGACAGCAAGGTCGATTTCGATGGCTACCCGGCGCCGCTCTATGCCTTTGCCGACACCGGCGAATACCAGACGACCCGGCAGGGCTCTGGCCGGATCGGGCTGGACCATGCCGGTTCCAGCGTCAGCCTGCGCGCCGGCCTCGCGCTCTCCTCCACCCGCCGCGATTATTACGATCCTGCGGGCGGCTCCGCGCCCAATTACCAGACGCAGGGGCGCGGGATCGCGGCGGATCTTGCGGGACGGGCCGACCTTGGCAGCGGTGTCAGCCTCGATTTCGGCGCGGACAGCGAATGGACGCGCTTTTCCAGCAGCTATGATCCGCAGCGCTCGGCGCGGCTCAGCAGCGGGCATATGCTGCTCGGCTGGCAGGGCAAGGCCCTGTCACTTGCAGCCGGCGCGCGGCTGACCGACCACGACCGCTTCGGCAGCCACTGGACGCTGGGCGCCAATGGCTCGCTCGATCTGGGTGAGGGCTGGCGTCTGCGCGCGGCCTGGGGTCAGGGCTTCAAGGCGCCGACGCTCTACCAGCTCTACGGTTACGGCGGGAACCCGGCGCTGGAGCCCGAAACCAGCACCAGCTTCGATGCCGGGATCGAGCGCGGGGAGCGCGGCGGGGCGTTCCATTTCGCCCTGACCGCGTTCCGCCGCGACAGCCGCAATCTGATCGGCTACCTCTGGCCCAGCGGCTACTTCAACACCGGCCGCGCCCGCGCCGACGGGGTGGAACTTGAGCTTGGCGCAAAGGTCAGCGAGCGTTTCCGGGTGCAGGCGGCCTACAGCTACGTGCGCGCGGTCGACCGGATCACGAGCAAGGATCTCGCCCGCCGCCCGCGCCAGATGGCGACCGTCTCGGCCGATTGGGTCAGCCCGCTGGCCGGACTCAAGCTGGGCGCTGACCTGCGGCTGGTGGGCGACAGCTTTGACGATGCGGGGAACTTCACCGCGCTTGACGGCCACGGCCTTGCGACCCTGCGCGCCAGCCTGCCGCTGGGCGAGCGGTTCGAGCTGTTCGGGCGGGTCGAGAACCTGACCGACGAGCGCTATCAGACGGTCGCGGGCTACGGCAGCTATGGCCGCTCGGCCTATGCGGGGCTGCGCGCGCGGTGGTGAGGGGCCTTGCCTGTCTCGCCGCTCTGGCGCTGGCGGCCTGCGCCGCCGCGCCCGCGCGCGAGGCAGGCAGGGCGCAGCCGAGGCTGGTGAGCCTGAACCCCTGCACTGACGCGATCCTGGCCGAAGTGGCCGATCCGGAGCAGTTGCTGGCGATTTCCAGCTACAGCCACGATCCCGCGTCGAGTTCGATGGACCTGGCCCAGGCGCGCCGGTTCCGCGCCACCGGGGGGAGCGTGGAGGAGATACTCTCGCTCAAACCGGATGTGGTGGTGGGCACCGGCTTCATGTCCCCCGCCACTGTCCAGGCGCTGGACGGGCTGGGCCTGCGGCTGGAACGCTTCGGGATTGCCGCGACGGTGGAGGACAGCAAGGCGCAGGTGCGCTCACTTGCCGCGCTGGCGGGGCACCCCGAACGCGGTGAGGCGCTGGTCGCGCGGATCGATGCGGCGCTGGCCCGCGCCGCCGCACCGGCGGGCGCGCCGGTTCCGGCGGTGATCTGGCAGTCGGGCGGGATCGTGGCCGGGGCCGACACGCTGGTGTCCGACGTGCTGGGGCGCACCGGCTTTGCCAACATGGCCGCTGCCGAGGGTTTGAGGCAGGCAGACCACCTGCCGCTGGAGGTCATGGTTGCCCGCCCGCCGCGCGTGATCTTCGCCGCCGGCGCGCACGAGGCGAACGAGGACCGGATGCTGTCCCACCCCGCGCTCGCGCGGCTCAAGGACACGCGGCGCGAACCGCTCGACCCGGCGCTGCTGTGGTGCGGCGGCCCCACCATCCCGCGCCTGGCCGAGCGGCTGGCAAAGGCGCGGCGGGCCCAATGACCCGTCCGCTGACCCTGCTGCTGATCGCGCTCGCGCTGGCTCTGCCGCTCTCTCTGCTGGCGGGGCGGGTGTGGCTCGATCCGTTTGGCGATCTGCCCGATAATGCCCTGATAATCCTGCTGGAACTGCGCCTGCCGCGTGCCCTGCTGGCGCTGCTGATCGGGGCGGGGCTGGGCGCCTCGGGAGCGGCAATGCAGGGCTATCTGCGCAATCCGCTGGCCGATCCGGGGCTGTTCGGGATCGCCCCCGGCGCGGCGCTGGGCGCGGTGCTGAGCTTCTGGACCGGCTGGGCGGCGGCGCCATTTGCCCTGCCTGCCTTTGCCCTTGCCGGAGCGGCGGGGGCCATGGCCCTGCTGGCGCTGATCGCGGGGCGCAGCGGCTCGGTCACGCTGTTCACGCTGGCGGGCATGATGATCGCCAGCCTGGCGGGCGCGCTGATGAGTCTTGCCATCAGCCTGTCGCCCACGCCCTTTGCCCTGAGCGAGATCGTCACCTGGCTGATGGGCGCGGTCAGCGACCGGTCGTGGCGCGATGTATGGATCGCGCTGGTGCCGACCATGGCCGGGATCGCGCTGCTGCGCGCGGCGGGACCGGCGCTCGATGCCCTGACGCTGGGCGAGGCGGCGGCGCGCTCGCTGGGGGTGGAGCCGCGCCGCCTGCAGGTACTGATGGTGGCGGGCGTGGGCCTGTGCGTGGGTTCGGGCGTGGCGGTCGCGGGGATCATCGGCTTCGTCGGCCTGATCGTCCCGCACCTGATGCGCCGCTTTACCGACCGTCGCCCCTCCCAACTGATCGTGCCGAGCGCGCTGGCCGGGGCCCTGCTGCTGCTGGCGGCGGACGTGCTGTGCCGGGTTCTGCCGCTGGCCGGGGGCGAACTGCGGCTGGGCATCGCCCTGTCGCTGCTGGGCGCGCCGTTCTTCCTGGCGCTGCTGCTCAGGATGCGGAGGGAACTGGCGTGAGCGATTCCGGGATCGGGTTGGAGGCTGGCAGGATCGCGCTGGCGGGGCGGCTGCTCGACCTGTCCGCCAGCCTGCGTCCCGGCGAAGTCACCGCGATCTGCGGGCCGAACGGGGCGGGCAAGTCCAGCCTGCTGTCGTGCCTGGCCGGACTGCTGGCGCCGGACGGCGGCGAGGTTCGGCTGGGCGGCGTGCCGCTTTCGGCCCTGCCGCCGCGCACCCGGGCGCGGGCGATCGGTTTCCTGCCGCAGACCGCAGAGGTCGCCTGGGACATTTCGGTCGAGACTTTGGTCGGGCTGGGCCGCCTTCCCTGGGGCGACACGGCGGCCGGGCCGGTTGAGGCCGCGCTGGCGGCGATGCGGCTGGAAGACCTCCGCCGCCGCCCGCTGTCGCGCCTGTCCGGCGGGGAGCGCGCCCGCGCGCTGCTGGCGCGGGTGCTGGCCGGGGAGCCGCGCTGGCTGCTGGCCGATGAGCCGCTCGCCAATCTCGACCTCGCCCACGGGGCGGCGCTGATCGCGCGGCTGCGCGCGCTGGCGGCTGGGGGCATGGGGGTGGTGCTGGTGCTCCACGATCTCGCCCAGGCGATGAACCATGCCGACCGCGTGCTGGTGATCAGCGGCGGACGCCTGATCGCCGATGGCCCGCCGGACGAGGCGCTGCATCAGGATGTCGTTGCCGTCGTCTGGGGCATCAAGGCGCGCTGGCTGGGCGAACCGGGCCACCGCGCGCTGGCGCTGGGCTAGGCAAGCTCCGCCGTTCAAATGCCCCTCCCCGCCGGGGAGGGGTTGGGGTGGGGGTTCGACAGCGGCGCCGAACACCCCCACGCAACCCTCCCCCTCGAGGGGGAGGGCCTTGGCCGTGGCGTGGCCCTTACTTCAGCCCGCGCGCCTTCAGCATCGGTTCGATGCCCGGGTGACGCCCGGTGAAGGCGCGGTACATCTCGCCATAGTCGCGGCTGTTGCCCTGGCTCAGCACCATGTCGCGGAAGCGCTGGCCGTTGGCCCGGGTCATCCCGCCGTTGTCGACGAACCACTGGTAGGCGTCGTGGTCCAGCATTTCGGTCCACAGATAGGCATAATAGCCCGCCGCATAGCCGCCGCCCCAGATGTGGCGGAAATAGCTGGTGCGATAGCGCGGCGGAACGTGCGCGATGTCGAGACCCAGGGTGCCGAGGGCCTGCTTTTCAAAGGCATCGGCGTCCTGCTTGCCCGCGCTGGCGGGCAGCGCGTGCCACTTCTGGTCAAGCAGCGCGGCGGCCACCAGTTCGCCCAGCGCATAGCCCTGGTTGAAGCGCTGGGCCTTCTGCACCCGGTCCACCAGTGCCCCCGGCATCGGCGCGCCGGTCTGGTAGTGCTTGGCGAAGTTGGCGAAGACGCGCGGTTCCATCATCCAGTTCTCGTTGAACTGGCTGGGAAATTCCACGAAGTCGCGCGCGGTGTTGGCCCCGGCGATCGAGGGATAGCGCTGGTTCGAAAGCATCCCGTGCAAGGCATGGCCAAATTCGTGGAACATGGTGTTGGCATCGTCGAACGTGATCAGCGCGGGCTGGCCGGGGGCCGGCTTGCTGAAGTTCTCGACGTTGAACACCACCGGCTTGGTGCCGAACAGCTGCGACTGCTCGACGAAGTTCGACATCCACGCGCCGCCCTGCTTGTTGTCGCGCTTCCACGGGTCGAAATAGAACAGCGCGAGTTCGCTGCCGTCGGCGTCATAGACGGTGTAGACGGTCACGTCCGGGTGATAGACCGGCAGGTCGGTGCGCTTCTTGAAGGTCAGTCCGTAAAGCTGGTTGGCGGCAAAGAACACGCCATTTTCCAGCACGTTGGTGATCTCGAAGTAGGGCTTCACCTGGCTTTCGTCGATGTCGTACTTCGCCTTGCGGACCTTCTCCGCGTAGAAGTCCCAGTCCCATGGCTCGACGCCGAACTTGCCGCCGGTCTTGCGGATCATCGCGTTGATCTCGGCAACCTCGCGGCCCTGCTGCTGGGCGAGGGCGGGGACCAGCCCTTCCATGAAGCTGATCGCGGTGGCCGGGTTCCTGGCCATCTGGTCGGTCATGGTGAAGCTGGCGTAGTCCGGATAGCCGAGCAGCTTGGCCTTGTCGGCGCGCAGCTGGGCCAGTTCCGAAATCAGCGCGCGGGTATCGCTGGCGTCGCCGCGTGACGCGCGGGTCCAGGCCGCCTCGAACAGGGCGCGGCGGGTGTCGCGGTTGGTCAGGTTGACCAGCAGCGGCTGCTGCGTGGTGTTCTGCAGCGACAGCACGTACTTGCCCTTGAGGCCCCGGTCCTCCGCGGCCTTGGCGGCGGCGGCAATGTCGGCGCGCGAGAGGCCGGCGAGCTTGGCCTTGCTGTCCACCACCAGCGCGGCGTCCTTGGTCGCGGCGGTCAGCTTCTGGCCGAAGTCGGTCTGCAGGGTCGAGATGCGGCCATTGAGCGCCTTGAGCTGTTCCTTCTGGGCTGCGTCGAGCAGCGCGCCGTTCTGGACGAAGCGTTCGTGCGTCAGCGTCAGCAGGCGCAACTGGTCGGGCGCGAGGTTCAGGCTGGCGCGCTGGTCGTAGAGCGCTTTCACCCGCGCGAACAGCTTGTCGTTGAGGTAGATCGCATCACGCAGCGCGGCCAGCTTGGGCGCGGTTTCACTGTCGACCTTGTCGAGAGTGTCGTTGGTGTTGGCCGAAGTCAGCGCGCTGAACACGGCATAGGCGCGGTTCAGCATCTGGCCGGACCGCTCCATCGCCTCCATCGTGTTGGCGAAGGTCGGCGCCTCGGGGTTGTTCGCGATCGCCTCGATTTCGGCCTTGTTGATCTCGATGCCCTGCTCAATCGCGGGCTGGAAATCGCTGTCCCTGATCTTGCTGAAGTCCGGCGTCTGGAACGGCAGGCTGGACGGCTGGGCGAACACGCCGGTGCCCTGGGGGATCACCGGGGCATAGGGCGCCGGGGCGGGCGCGGCGGCAACGGGGGGAGGGGTCACTTCCATTTCCTTCGGAGCGCAGGCGGCAAGCGCAAGGGCGGAGAGCGAAACGAGGGCAAGGTTACGCATCGTGGGTTCCTTCAAAAGGAAAGGGGGGCGGCGGATTCCGCCACCCCCGATCCGGGCGTTTCTGACTTTGGCTTACCAGATCTTCGCGCGCTTTTCAGGCGCGATGTAGAGCTTGTCGCCCTGCTTGACGCCAAAGGCATCGTACCAGGCATCGATATTGCGGACCGGACCGTACAGGCGGAAGCGGCCCGGGCTGTGCGGATCGGTCGCGACCTGCTGGCGCAGCGAATCCTCGCGCGCCTTGGAGCGCCACACCTGTGCCCAGCCCAGGAACACGCGCTGCTTGCCGGTCAGGCCGTCGAGCGCCGGGGCCTCCTTGCCGTTCAGCGACATCAGGTAGGCGTCATAGGCGATCTGCAGACCGGCGTTGTCGGCGATGTTCTCGCCCATGGTCAGGTCCGGATTGACGAAAGCGCCCGGCACGGCCTCATAGGCGGCGTACTGCGCGCCCAGCACCTTGGCGCGTTCCTCGAAGCGCTTGCCATCGCTTTCCGCCCACCAGTCGCGCACCGCGCCGGTCGCATCGATCTTGCGGCCCTGGTCGTCGAAGCCGTGAGTGATCTCATGTCCGATGACCGCGCCGATCGCGCCATAGTTGACCGCATCGTCGGCATTGGGATCGAAGAACGGCGCCTGGAGGATGCCCGCCGGGAAGACGATCTTGTTTTCGAGGCCGCCATTGTAGGCGTTCACCGTCTGCGGGTTCATGCCCCACTTCTTGCGGTCGACCGGCTTGCCAAGGTCGCTCATCGCGTAGTCGGCGTTGAACTTGCCGGCGCGCTGGACGTTGCCGTAGAGGTCGCCCGCGTCGATGGCGAGCGTGTCATAGCTGCGGAACTTGTCGGGATAGCCGACCATCACTTCCATGCGCGACAGCTTGAGCAGCGCGGCTTCCTTGGTGGCGGGGCTCATCCAGTCGTTCGACTTGATGCGGCCGGCCATGGCCAGCTTCAGGTTGCCGACCAGCGCGTCCATCTTGGCCTTGGACGAGGCGGGGAAGTGGCGGGCGACATAGTCCTGCCCGACCAGTTCGCCCAGCGATCCGTCGACCAGATCCACCGCGCGCTTCCAGCGCGGCCGGATCTCGCCCACGCCCGACAGCGACCTGGTATATTCGAAGCGGCTGTCGACCATCGCCTTGGTCAGGTAGGGCGATGCCTGGCTGGCAATGTGGAACTGCTGCCACAGCTTCAGCGTCGCGAGCGGGGTTTCAGCATAGAGCGCGGCCAGATCGCGCACGGCGGTATTCTCGCCCACCAGGATGCGCTGCTGCGGGGCGATTCCGGCGCCGGCGAAATAGGCCGTCCAGTCGATCCCCGGGGCGTACTTGGCAAGGTCGGCTGTGGAATAGATGTTGTTGAGCTTGCTGATGTCGCGGCGGTCGGCGATCTTCCAGCTCTTTTCCGCGACCTTGGCTTCAAAGGCGAAGATCGTTTCGGCGGCGGCCTTAGGGTTGGGGTTGCCGATGGCCTGCATCGTCCGTTCGAGGTAGGCGCGGTAGGCATCGCGCTGCTTGGCGAACTGGGGCGCCGTGTAATATTCACGCTCCGGCAGGCCAAGGCCGCTCTGGCCCAGGCCCAGGATGTTCATTTCCGGGTTGGCGGTATCGGGCAGCACGCCCATGTCGACCAGGGTGATCCCGAACTTGCCATTGGTGCCGCCCATGAAACGGGCGAAGTCGGACTTGGTCTTCAGCTTGTCGACTGCGGCCAGATCCTTCTTGAGCGGGGCGAGGCCCAGCTTCTCGATCTTCGCGTCGTCCATGAAGCTGGCGTAGAGCGCGCCGTACTTGCTGCCGGCGGGGGCCTTGGTGATCAGTTCGCGCAGCTGCTCCGAAGTGCGCTCGCGCAGGTCGTAGAACGCGCCGACGCTGGGACGGTCGGCCGGGATCTCGGTGGCATCGTACCACTTGCCCGCGCTGTAGCGGAAGAAGTCGTCGCCCGGGCGGGCGCTGGCGTCGCCGCCGGCCAGGTCCACGCCCCAGGCGCCGATCACGGGCTTGGCGGGGACGGCCTGGGCCGCGTGCGCGGCGTGATCATGGGCAGGGGTGGTCTGCTGGGCGGACAGCGGCACGGCGAGCACCGCCAGCGATGCGGCGGCGAGCAGGAAGCGCGATTTCATGGTCTTGCGAACTCCGATAGGTGATGGTCGCCGGTTCGAAACAACGGGCGCCAATATGGCGCTTGGGTCGCGCGCGGGCGGGCAGGTGTCAATGTCGTTTGCCGAGCCGGGTTGGCGGTTGGTCGGCCAGGCACAGGGCCAAAGGGGAAGGCGGCGAGCCAGACCTTGCCTGAATCGAACAGATATGGAACAGGCTTACTCATGTCGCTCAGCAAGATCGTCGTGCGCGGTGCGCGCGAGCACAACCTCAAGGGCTTTGACGTCGAGCTGCCGCGCGACAGCCTGATCGTGATCACCGGCCTGTCGGGTTCGGGCAAGTCCAGCCTCGCGTTCGACACGATCTATGCCGAAGGCCAGCGCCGCTATGTCGAAAGCCTTTCGGCCTATGCGCGCCAGTTCCTGGAGATGATGCAGAAGCCGGACGTCGAGCATATTGACGGACTTTCGCCTGCCATCTCGATCGAGCAGAAGACCACCAGCCGCAACCCGCGCTCCACCGTCGCCACGGTGACCGAGATTTACGACTACATGCGCCTGCTGTGGGCGCGGGTGGGCGTGCCCTATTCGCCGGCAACCGGCCTGCCGATCGCGGCGCAGACCGTCAGCCAGATGGTCGACCGGGTGATGGCCCTGCCCGAGGGGACGCGCGGCTATCTGCTCGCCCCGGTGGTGCGCGCCCGCAAGGGTGAATACCGCCGCGAACTCGCCGAATGGCAGAAAGCGGGCTATACCCGCGTGCGGATCGACGGCGAACTCTACGCCATCGAGGACGCCCCGGCGCTCGACAAGAAGTACAAGCACGACATCGAGGTGGTGGTCGACCGGATCGCCGTGCGCGAAGGGATCGAGACGCGGCTGGCCGACAGTTTCGAGCAGGCACTGAAGCTGGCCGAGGGGCTGGTCTATTTCGACCTCGCCGACGGCCCGGTGCCGGGGCGCGAGGAAGAGGCGGAAAAGGGCGGGGCGATGAAGGGCACCGGCCTGCCGCCGGGTCGCATCGTCTTTTCCGAAAAGTTCGCCTGCCCGGTCTCCGGCTTCACTATCGAAAGCATCGAGCCGCGCCTGTTTTCGTTCAATGCACCGCAGGGCGCCTGCCCGGCTTGCGACGGGCTGGGCGAAAAGCTGCTGTTCGATCCGCAGATGGTCGTGCCGAACGAGGCGCTGAGCCTCAAGCAGGGGGCGGTGGTGCCCTGGGCCAAGTCCAACCCGCCATCCCCCTATTACATGCAGGTGCTGGCCAGCCTTGCGGCCGAGTTCGGTTTCAGCCTGGAAACGCCGTGGCAGGACCTGCCGGTCGAGGTGCGGATCGTGATCCTGCACGGCACCGCCGGGCGCGCGGTGCCGCTGACCTTCACCGACGGCAAGAAGAGCTACACGGTGAACAAGCCGTTCGAGGGGGTGATCGGCAATCTCAACCGCCGCATGCTCCAGACCGAAAGCGCCTGGATGCGCGAGGAACTGGGCAAGTTCCAGACCGCCCAGCCGTGCGAGACCTGCGATGGCAAGCGCCTCAAGCCCGAGGCGCTGGCAGTCAAGGTCGCGAGCGAGGACATTTCCAGCGTCACCCGCCTGTCGGTGGCGGCGGCGGTCGACTGGTTCCTGGGGCTGAACGAGCAGCTCACCGCGCAGCAGCAGCAGATCGCCAAGGCGATCCTCAAGGAAATCAACGAACGGCTTGGCTTCCTCAACAATGTCGGACTGGATTACCTGAACCTCGACCGGACTTCGGGCACGCTGTCGGGCGGGGAAAGCCAGCGCATCCGGCTTGCCAGCCAGATCGGCTCCGGCCTGTCGGGCGTGCTCTACGTGCTGGATGAACCCAGCATCGGCCTGCACCAGCGCGACAACGACCGGCTGCTGGAAACGCTGCGGCGGCTGCGCGACCTGGGCAACACGGTGATCGTGGTCGAGCATGACGAGGACGCGATCCGCACCGCCGACCATATCGTCGACCTTGGACCCGGCGCGGGCGTCCACGGCGGCGAGATCGTCGCGCAGGGCACGCTCAAGGACATCCTCAAGAACAAGAACAGCCTGACCGGCCAGTACCTGTCGGGCGCGCGGCGGATCGAGGTTCCGACGGAGCGGCGCAAGGGCAATGGCCACCTGCTGACCGTGCACAACGCTCGGGCGAACAACTTGCGCAATGTCACGGCCAGCATTCCGCTTGGCACGTTCACCTGCGTGACCGGCGTGTCCGGGTCGGGCAAGTCGAGCTTCACCATCGACACGCTCCACGCCGGCGCGGCGCGCGCGCTCAACGGCGCGCGGGTGATTGCGGGTCCGCACGACAAGATCACCGGCCTCGAAATGTGCGACAAGGTGATCGAGATCGACCAGTCGCCGATCGGGCGCACCCCGCGCTCCAACCCCGCGACCTACACCGGCGCCTTCACCCAGATCCGCGACTGGTTCGCCGGCCTGCCGGAAAGCGCGGCGCGCGGCTACAAGGCGGGGCGGTTCAGCTTCAACGTCAAGGGCGGGCGCTGCGAGGCGTGCCAGGGCGACGGACTGATCAAGATCGAGATGCACTTCCTGCCCGACGTTTACGTCACCTGCGAGGAATGCCACGGCAAGCGCTACAACCGCGAAACGCTGGAAGTGAAGTTCAAGGGCCACTCGATCGCGGATGTGCTCGACATGACGATCGAGGACGCGGAAGAGTTCTTCAAGGCCGTCCCGCCGATCCGCGACAAGATGCACATGCTGAATGAGGTGGGCCTGGGTTACGTCAAGGTCGGCCAGCAGGCGACCACCCTGTCGGGCGGCGAGGCACAGCGGGTGAAACTGGCCAAGGAACTGTCGCGCCGCTCCACCGGGCAGACGCTCTACATCCTCGACGAGCCGACCACGGGCCTGCACTTCGAGGACGTGCGCAAGCTGCTGGAAGTGCTGCACCGGCTGGTCGACCAGGGCAATTCGGTGGTGGTGATCGAACACAACCTCGACGTCATCAAGACCGCCGACTGGGTGCTGGACCTCGGCCCCGAAGGCGGGGTGCGCGGCGGGGAGATCGTGGCGGAAGGCACGCCCGAGGTGGTCGCCGCCAACCCGCGCAGCTTCACCGGGCACTACCTGAAGCCGCTGCTGGAGCGCTGATCCCCTCCCACCCTGATCCCAATCCGCCGTTCCTGTCGAGCTTGTCGAGACACGGGTGCGCAAACGTGTCTCGACAAGCTCGACACGAACGGGACTTTGGGTGAAGTTGCCCGGAACAGGACAGGAGAGGATGATGAACGAACATAGTGACCTGCGCACGATGCGCGGGCGCGCGGTGCTGGTGACCGGGGCGGGCAGCGGGATGGGCCGGGCGACGGCGGAAGTCTTTGCCGCCGATGGCGCCCATGTCGCGCTGACCGACCTGCCGGGTTCACCCATCGACGAAATCGCGGCGGAGCTGCGCGCCAAGGGTTACAGTGCGGAGGCCTGGGCGCTCGATGTCACCGATGCCGAGGCGATCCGGCAGGTGACGGAGGAAGTCGCGGCCCGGTTCGGGCGGCTGGACGCGCTGGTCAACAATGCCGGGATCAGCGCCTTCTGCCCGATCGACGACGACGCCTATGACCTGATCTGGGACCGCGCCGTGGCCGTGCTGCTGACCGCGCACCAGCGGCTGATCCGCGCAGCCCTGCCGCACCTGCGCCGGTCGGACGCTGGGCGGATCGTCAACATCGCCTCGATCGAGGCGCTGGGCGCGACCAACCGCGACAGCCCCTATTGCGCGGCCAAGGCGGGCGTTACCGGCCTGACCCGCGCGCTGGCGGTGGAATTGGGCAAGGACGAGATCACCGTCAACTGCATCTGCCCCGGGCCGATCCTGACCGGCATGACCGACAGCATTCCCGAAGCCGACCGCCAGACCTATGCGCATCGCCGCACCGCGCTGCGCCGTTATGGCCGGCCAGAGGAAGTGGCGCACATGACGCTCAGCCTGTGCCTGCCGGCATCCAGCTACCTGACCGGCGCGGTGATCCCGGTCGATGGCGGGCAGATGGCGCGCAATGCGTGATGGCAAAAGCCCTCCCCCCTTGAGGGGGAGGGTTGGGTGGGGGGGTGTGCGGCGCTGGCGTGGAACCCCCACCCCAACCCCTCCCCTGAGGGGAGGGGCTATTCAGGGTTAAGCCGCCAGACTTACGCCGGCAGGGTCAGCGCCTCGTAACGGTCGAGGTGATGGTCGGCATTGCCGAACTGGGCCTCGATCATCGTGGCGCGCTTGAAGTAGTGGCCGATCGCCAGTTCCATCGTGATGCCGATGCCGCCGTGGGTCTGGATCGCGCTCTGACCGGTGAACTTCAGGCCGCGCGCGACCTTGGCCTTGGCGAGGCTGACGGCGGCCTTGCGCTGGTCGGCCGGCAGGTCGAGCTTGAGCGTGCCCATCAGCGCCATCGAGGCGATCTGTTCCGCCTCGCAGAACATGTCGGACATGCGGTGCTGGAGGACCTGGAACTTGCCGATCGGCTGGCCGAACTGCTTGCGCTGCCTGGTGTATTCAACCGTCTGGGAAACCATGGTGCGGGCGATGCCGGTGGCTTCGGCGCAGATCGCGACATTGGCTTCATCGACCACGCGCTCGATCAGGTCGATGCCGCCGGAAAGCAGGGCCTCGCCGGGGATCGCGACGTTCTCGAAATAGACTTCCGAAGCGCGGAAGCCGTCGACGGTCGGATAGTCGCGGCGGGTAATGCCCGCGCTCTTCGCGTCGATCAGGAACAGCTCGACGCCCGCGCGTTCGCGCTGGCTGCCGCCGGTGCGGGCGGTGACGAGCAGGTGGGTGGCCCAGGGCGCGGCATAGACCGAGGCCTTGTGACCATTGAGGACATAGCCCGCACCATCGGCCTTGGCCGTAGTGGTGAGGTCCGCGAGGTTGTAGCGCCCGGTCGGTTCGGCATAGGCGAAGGCGATGATCGCATCGCCGCTGATGATCGCCGGGATGGTGGCGTCAGCCAGAGCGCCGCCTGCGGCCTTGAGCGCGCCGCCGCCGATCACGACGGTCTGCAGCCACGGCTCGATCGCGATGACCTTGCCCAGTTCTTCCATCATGATCATGTTTTCAAGCGCACCGCCGCCCATGCCGCCGTGTTCCTCGGCGAAGGGGGCGCTGGTCAGGCCGAGTTCGGTCGACAGCGCGCGCCAGATGCCGGGATCGCGGCCTTCGGGGCTGGCCAGCATCTTCTTGCGGGTTTCGAAGTCATAGGTGTCGGCCAGGAATTTCGCGAGGGTATCGCGCAGCATGTCCTGCGTTTCGGTGTAGCTCAGGTCCATATTCAGCCTCTCGATCCGCACTGCTGCGCGGAAGTAAACCAGTTCGTCATTGCGAGCGGAGCAAAGCAATCCAGGGCGTCATTGCGGACCGCTCTGGATTGCCGCGGGCCTACGGCCCTCGCAATGACGAGGGCCGCAGGTGCTGGCTCAGAGCCCCAGCACCATCTTGGCGATGATGCCGCGCTGGATCTCGTTCGAACCGCCGTAGATGGTGGTCTTGCGGGTGTTGAAATAGCTGGGCGCGGCGCGGTTGGCCCAGGCCGGGCCGATGCCGTGCTCGTTGTCGCCCTCGCCAAAGCCGCGGAAATAGGGCGCGCCGTAGTGGCCGGCCATTTCCAGCGTCAGTTCGGTCAGGCGCTGCTGGATTTCGCTGCCCTTGATCTTGAGCAGCGAGCTTTCCGGCCCCGGACCCTTGCCGGCGGCTTCACCGGCCAGCACGCGCAGTTCGGTGAATTCCAGCGCGGTGAGGTCCATTTCCAGTTCGGCCACCTTGCGGCGGAAGAACGGGTTGGCGAGCAGCGACTTTTCGCCGTCCAGCTCGGTCTGGGCGATTTCCTTGATCCGCTCGATCCCGCGCTTGGACGAGGCGACGCCGGCGATGCCGACGCGTTCGTGGGCCAGCAGGAACTTGGCGCAGGTCCAGCCCTTGTTCTCTTCGTAGACGCGGTTCTCAACCGGCACGCGCACGTCTTCGAGGAACACCTCGTTGACCTCGTGCTCGCCGCCCAGGGTGATGATCGGGCGCACTTCGATGCCCGGCGTCTTCATGTCGACCAGGATGAAGCTGATCCCTTCCTGCGCCTTGGCATCGGGATCGGTGCGGCACAGGAAGAAGCCCCAGTCGGCGTGCTGGGCCATGGTGGTCCAGGTCTTCTGGCCGTTGATGACGTAATGATCGCCGTCACGCACCGCGCGGGTGCGCAGGTTGGCAAGGTCGGACCCGGCGCCCGGTTCCGAATAGCCCTGGCACCACCAGTCCTCGCCCGACAGGATGCGGGGCAGGAACTTCGCCTTCTGTTCGGGCGTGCCGAAAGTGTAGATCACCGGGCCGACCATGGTCAGGCCGAAGGGCATCAGGCGCACGCAATCGGCGCGGGCGGTTTCCTCGGAGAAGATGAAGCGCTGGGTGACGGTCCACCCGGTGCCGCCGTATTCGACCGGCCAGGCCGGGGCGACCCAGCCCTTCTTGTGGAGCACCTTGTGCCAGGCCAGGAAATCTTCCTTGGTCAGCTCATCGCCCTCATCCTGCTTGCCACGCAGCTGGGCGGGGTAATTTTCGGCGATGAAGGTGCGCACTTCGTCGCGGAAGGCGATCTCTTCGGGGCTGAATTCGAGGTCCACGCTAACTCTCCCGATTGCGGTGTGGGCGCGGTTCTGGCGCAGCTTTGGGGCCGCCGCAAGCCATCCGTTGCATCGTCCAGCCATGCTGCAATGCGGCGTCCCGCCGCAACGCGCGCCTGCCGTTACGTCAAGCTGACCGGCGCGCGGCGGCGGCCCCGACGCGCCTGTCCCGCAGGACAGGTGCCATGACGCGGCGATCGCGGCGCTCTGGAACTGCAAGCAGGCGCGAATCGCGCGGCCTGACGAATCGCCGTCCTGGCGGTTGGCAGGGGCAGAGGTCACTGGTAGCCTTGGCAATTCGACAATGCCGGAGCCCCCGCCGATGCGCCGCCGCGCAATCCCTGTCGTCCTGCTTGCCGCCCTCGCGCTGCTGCCCGGCTGCGGCGGCCAGGACAGCGAGCGCAAGGCGCCTGCCGCCGAGGCAGGCCCCGGGCCCAGCGACGCTCCGCTGCCTGGACGCTACCGCACCAGGGTGCGGGTCACCGCAGTTGCGATCCCCGGCATGGATCCCCGGCAGGCGGCCGCGATGTTCGGAACGCAGGGACATGCCAGCGAAAGCTGCCTTGCCGCCGATGATGCGGCTCGCGGCCTGCAGCGCTTTGCCGCGCTGGCAGAGCGGGGCAGGTGCCGCTATGAAAGCTTCGCCGCCAGCAACGGGAAGGTGGAAGGCGTGATGGTTTGTGCCGTCGCCAAGGGAGTGACGGCGCGCTCGAAAGTGACCGGCACCTATTCGTCCACCGGATCGGTGCTGAAGATCAGCGAGGAAACAGACGCTTCGGGCAGGCCGGGGGATGGAATGCGGATGGACAGCGAGATCGCCAGCGAGCGGATCGGGGACTGCTGATCAGCGGCAGAATGCGCTGCCGCTCAGTTCCAGGTGCAGGTGATCGCGGTGTGCGGCGTTGTAGGCGGGGCCAAGGACCGTTCCGAAGCGCTTGCAGGCGCTGGCGTGGATCGTGGTGAGGAACTGCCGCTCCGCCGTGCTGGCGCCGCTCCAGCCATTCAGCACGCTGATCCGCCGTCCGTCGGCCAGGATGAAGGCCGAAATGTCGACCGCCTGGGCGGTGGCGTGCGCGCTGCGCCGCGCGGTCCCGGCGACATTGCGGCAGGAATAGCCGCCCATCGTCTCGATCCGCACCAGCGGGCTGCCCAGGATCTGCCGCGCCGCGCGGTCCACTCCGAAGCGGGCCCAGCCGGCCAGCGTCTGGGCCAGCGGGCAGGCGACCGGGCCGATATTGGCCAGCGCCAGCCGCGCCTGGTCGCCCTGGAGGCTGGCCAGCTGGACCGTGTTCACCCGCGAACAGCCGGCGCCGTAATACTGATCGGGCAACGGGGTGAAGGCCGCGCGAGTCGCACCCAGGCTGGACAGGCACTGGCGCGCTTCGGGGCCGGGGGTGAAAGTCTGGGCGGAACGGGCCACAGTCTGCTTCTGGGGCGCGCGGCCCTGCGGAACGGCGCTGCAACCGCCCAGAAGCGCCAATGTAGCGAGAAAGGCCGCCCGGTAACGCATGGGACAACCCTTGCATCGAATGGTTAGCGCCGCGTTAAGGACTGCGATTTTCGCAGCAATCGCTTGACAAGCTGCCGGGCGCCTCTACCTGCGGCTTCGGGCCACGCGGTCCCAACGCCGCGCGTGCTCTCTGTAAGGAGAGACTACATGACTGCATCGATTCCGGCTCGCAAGCCTGCGCGCCCCTTCTTCTCTTCCGGTCCCTGCGCCAAGCCGCCCGGATACTCCCCCGAAAAACTCGCCACCGAATGCCTTGGCCGCTCGCACCGCGCCAAGATCGGCAAGTCGCGTCTCGCCTATTGCATCGACCTGATGCGCGAAGTGCTGGGCCTGCCCGATACGCACCGGATCGGCATCGTTCCGGGGTCCGATACCGGCGCCTTCGAAATGGCGATGTGGACGATGCTGGGCGCGCGCGGCGTGACCGCGCTGGCCTGGGAAAGCTTTGGTGAAGGTTGGGTCACCGATGCGGTCAAGCAGCTGAAGCTGGAACCCAGCGTCCACCGCGCCGACTATGGCCAGCTGCCCGACCTGTCGAAGGTCGATTTCGCCGATGACGTGCTGTTCACCTGGAACGGCACCACCAGCGGCGTGCGCGTGCCGGACGGCGAATGGATCCCTGACGACCGCGAGGGCCTGACCTTCGCCGACGCCACCAGCGCGGTCTTCGCCTATGACATTCCGTGGGACAAGATCGACGTTGCCACTTTCTCCTGGCAGAAGGTGCTGGGCGGCGAGGGCGGCCACGGTGTGCTGATCCTTGGCCCCCGCGCGGTCGAACGGCTCGAAAACTACACCCCGGCCTGGCCGCTGCCCAAGGTGTTCCGCCTCGTATCCAAGGGCAAGCTCGCCGAGGGCGTGTTCAAGGGCGAGACGATCAACACCCCCTCGATGCT
>CALMJG010000135.1 GCA_937864195.1 uncultured Novosphingobium sp. | reverse complement strand
CGGTCAAGGCGGTCAATGCCAAGGTCGGCGACAGCCTGGCGGTCGACGCGATCATCCTCGAACTGGAATAGGTGCTTGCGGGCCGTCCAGCCTTCAGGTTCCAAAGGGAGCCTGAAATGGATGCAGCGTGCGGTCGCGGAGGGTTGGGCCGATCTTGAAGGCCCGATCCTCCGCCGCCTCGGCAAGGCCCGACAGATCGAATGGCGCTCGCCGCTGCGCGAGGACGATTATGCCGAATATCGCGATGCGGCCTTTCTGGACCTTCTGGGGCTGGAGCATCTGAAGGCTTCGCTCGCCGCGTTCTGGCCGCGGCGCGGGCCGCAATGGGATGCGCTTGGCGTGACCGATTTCGACCATGTCTTGCTGGTCGAGGCCAAGGCCCATATCCGCGAGTTCTGCTCGCCGCCCTCGCAGGCGGGCGCGGCCTCGCTTGAGCTGATAAATGCGGCGCTGCGGGAAACCGCAGTCGGCTTGGGAGTGGGGGCGCGGCACCTCGATGCCTGGGGCACCCATTTCTACCAGTATGCCAACCGCCTGGCCCACTTGCGCTGGCTGCGGGGGCACGGGGTCGATGCCAAACTAGTGTTGGCGGGCTTCGTCAACGACGATGAAATGCCGGGCAAGACCAGCCCTGAGGCATGGGAGGCGGCTTATCTGATGGCCGATCACGTGCTTGGCCTGCCCGCCCGCCATCCCCTGAGCGGCCACGTCATCCACGTATTTCCGGACGTGCGGAACCGCTGATCGATCAACGCAACAGTGGGACACGCCGCGCGCAAGGCTTGCGCGCGCGAGCGCCAAGGCCCACTTCAGTGCCATGGCCAAGGTCTGGACCATCGGTTACGAACACGCGGCGATGCCGGATTTCCTCGCCGCGCTGAAGGGTGCGGGCGTGGAAGTGGTCGCGGACGTGCGGGCGATTGCTGCCTCTCGCCGGCCCGGATTCTCCAAGGCCGCGCTGGCGGCGAACCTTGCCGAAGCGGGAATCGAATACCGCCAGTTCCGCGCGCTGGGCACGCCTGCCGAAGGGCGTGCGGCGGCGCGGGCGCTGAACCGGCCCAGGCTGGAGCGGATCTATGCGGGGCAGCTGACCCTGCCCGAGGCGATGGCGGCGTCGGCTGAATTGGCTGACCTGTGCGGAACGCGCCGGGTCGCGCTGTTGTGCTATGAACGCCAGCCAGCCTGCTGCCACCGCACCCTTCTGCGCGAGGCGGTTCTGCCGGAGTTCGAGGTGGTCGATATATATCCGTGATGTGGCGCGTCATCACGTCGTCCCGGACTTGATCCGGGACCGGTGGCCGACTTGCGCTGCGTCAATCCTCCACCAGCGCGACGGCCCTGATCCACCCGGCGCTCGCACCCTCGATCTTCACCGGGAAGCAGCTGACGGTGAAGCCATGCGCGGGCAGGGCAGCGAGGTTCGCCAGTTTCTCGATCTGCCAATAGGGCCGGATGCGGCCGGCCTTGTGGCCTTCCCAGATGATCGACGGGTCGCGGGTTTCGGCCCATTTGCGCGCGGTGTGACTGAAGGGGGCGTCCCAAGACCACGCATCGGTGCCGACCACTTCGACGCCGCGCTCGGTCAGCCACAGAGTGGCCTCGGCGCCCAGGCCCACGCCCTGGTCGGTGAAATTGTCCGTGCCGTAAACCGCGCCGGACTGGACCAGCACGATGTCGAGCGGCTGGAGATCGTGGCCGATCCGCGCGAGTTCTGCTTCCACCTGCGCCGCGCTCACCACATGGCCGTGGGGCAGGTGGCTGAAATCGAGCTTCACGCCGGGGCGGAAGAAGCGGTCGAGCGGGGCTTCGTCGATGGTAGGGGCGCGGCGGGCGCCATCGTCCGTGGTCGAATGGTAATGCCACGGCGCGTCCATGTGGGTGCCGTTGTGGGTGGAGAGCGTCAGCGTTTCCACCGCCCAACCTTCGCCGTCCGGCAGGTCCGCCTGCTCCAGCCCCGGGAAGAACAACGCGATCTGCGCCCAGGTGGTTTCGTGCGTTGCATAGCTGATCTGCGGCAGCATCATCGGCGGGTCGGAAATCACGCGGGTGGTGATCGGGATCGAAAGGTCGATGAAGCTCGTCATTCGCGGAGGATTGACCTCCTTTCCGTTTACGTCAATGCAAAGCGCCATGAGCCTGCCCGATACGCTTTCCAGCCTGCGCCGCATCGACGGCGGTTTTGCCACCACGGTCCCGGAGGACTGGATGCAGGGGCGCACCAGCTATGGAGGGTTTTCCTCTGCCCTCGCGCTGGAGGCGGCGCGGACCCTTGCGCCGGACCTTCCGCCGCTGCGTTCGGCGCAGGTCAGTTTCGTCGGGCCTCTGGCCGGCGAGATCGAGGTTCGAGCGCGGGTGCTACGGCAAGGGCGCAATGCCAGCTGGATCAATGCCGAGATTTCAAGCGCTGCGGGCGTTGGTCTGACCGCGACCTTCGTGTTCATGGGCCCGGTCGACAGCTCGCTCCACCTGCACGAAGTGCCGCTGCCCGCGAATGTCGTTCCGGTCGAGCAGGCCAAGCCCATTCCGGACGGGCGCGGCGCGGGTTTTTCGGTTCATTTCAACCGCCGCTTCGGCTTGCCGCGCACGGAAACGCCGGAGCCGGAAATCGGCTGGTGGGTCCAGCTCAAGGACCGCGAAGGGCTCGATCCGATGGTCGAGCTGCTGCTGTGCGGCGATGCCCTGCCGCCGGGCGTGCTGTTCATGATGGGCAGCGCCGCGCCGATCAGTTCGATGACCTGGCTGGTCAACCTGCTCACCCCGCTGCCGGTCAGCCGCGATGGCTGGTGGTTCCTGCGCTCGGCGGGCAACTATGCCGAGAAAGGCTGCTCCAGCCAGGACATGGGCATCTGGACCGCCGATGGCAATGCGGTGGCGGTGGGGATGCAATCGATCGCGCTGTTTGGCTGATTCAGGCCGGGGAAGGCTCCTTCAGCACCTTGCCCATCGCCAGCCGGAACAGCACGAAGCCGACGAGGCCGGCCACCGCCGTGCCGACGTGCATCAGCCAGAACTGCGGCGTCGGCATGCTGGAATACCAGCCGCCGATCACGCCGACGATCTTGTTGGCCGAGAAGAAGGTCAGGTAATAGATCCCGATCACCGTGGCATTGAGCGCACGCGGGGCGACCTTGGTGAACAGGGCCAGGCTGACCGGCATGATGTGGGCAAAGCCGATCGAATTGAACAGGTGGAACAGCAGCGGCCAGCCGAGGCCGATCTTGCCCGCCCCTTGCGTCAGCGCCGCCATGTAGAGGCACAGCCCGCCCGCAATCACGAACACGCTGCCGAGGATCATCTTGCCGATCTCGTCCGGTTCCCAGTGCCCCCGGTCAGTCCGCCATTTCCAGAACAGCGCAACCGCCGCCAGCATCGCGAAGCTCAGCGCCGCGTCGATGGTGATCATGTAGGTGGTGGGCAGGGTGGTGCCGAAGAAGGTCAGCTGGAACTGCTCGTCCGCCCAGACCAGGTAGGCGTTGAAGATTTCCTGGTTGGTCAGCATCGACAGCGCCAGCACGGGGATCAGCAGCAGCAGTGCGAACAGGCGCGGCCAGTCGCTGGCGGTCATCGGCGGGGCGGGATTGCCGCTTTTCGCGGCATCGCGGCTGTCCTGCGGCAGCCATGGCCCGGCCTTGAGGTAAAGCAGCAGGCCGGCCACCATGACCACGCCCGCCGTGCCGAAGCCGTAATGCCAGCCGACCTTCTCGCCCAGCGTCCCCGAAATCAGCGGCGCGGCGATCACGCTGACGTTGATCGCGATGTAGAAGATCTGGAAGGCCATCGCCCGGCGCAAGTCGTTCGGCCCATAGAGTTCCCCCACCTGGCTGGCGATATTGCCCTTGAACAGGCCGACGCCGACGATCAGCGAGATCAGTGCGAGCAGGAACATCCCCTCGAAGGCCATCAGGAAATGGCCCAGTGCCATGACCACGCCGCCGAGGATCAGCGTGACGCGGCGGCCCAGCCAGCGGTCCGCGATCAGCCCGCCAAGGATCGGGGTGAGGTAGACGAGGCTGGTGTAGTCCCCGAAGATCGCCGAAGCGAGCGGCTGGCCTTCCAGCCCTTCGTAATGCCACGATCGCAGCCAGGCGAGGCCGGCGACATTGCCGATGTTTTCCGGCAGCAGCAGGTACTTGGTCATGTAGAGGACCAGCAGCGACTGCATCGAATAATAGGAAAACCGCTCGCACCCTTCGACGAAGGAGAGATAGCCCAGGCCCTTGGGATGGCCGAGGAAGGCGCGGTCGTGCGCGGGGGCGTCTAGTTCGGGCATGGCTTCGGCGGCGGTCATGGGCGCTCCGGTTGGTTTCGTTTGCAACGGGTGCGCCAGAGCGGGAGTGGCGTCAAGACTGCCGGGGAGGGCGCGCGCTGGCGTGTCTCGACTTCGCTTGACACGAACGGGGGGGCGGGAGTGCTCCCACCTTTCCCTTCATCGTCACCCTGGACTTATTCCCGGGACCAGCTGTGTTTCCAGCGCCGCGCTGAAGGGAAAGCTGGACCCCGGATCAAGTCCGGGGTGACGGGAGAGAGTGTGTGGGGGGCAGGGGTAGAGCGCCCCCGGCTTACGGAAGCAGCGCAGCTTAGCGCGCCAGTTCCTCGTCGAGGAATGCCGCGACCTCGTCCAGCGCCACGTCCTTGGCCAGGAAGGCCTCGCCGATGCCTTTCAGCAGGACGAAGGGCAGGGTGCCGGCGTCCATCTTCTTGTCGTGGAGCATATGCCGGGTCAGCGTCTGGCCGTCGCAGTTCAGGCCGAGCGCGGAAAGCTGCCCCACCATCCCCAGCGCGGCGAAGTGGCTGGCGATGTGGTCGGCGCTCGCAATTGGCATAAGGCCGCGCTGCGCGGAGAACCGGGCGGCAAGGACCATGCCGAGCGCCACTGCCTCGCCGTGGAGCAGGCGGCCGGAAAACCCGGTCTGGGCCTCCAGCGCGTGGCCGAAAGTGTGGCCAAGGTTGAGCAGCGCGCGCAGGCCCAGCGTCTCGCGCTCGTCCTCCTTGACGATCCGCGCCTTGGCCGCGACCGAATGGGCCACGGCATATTCGCGCGCGGCGCCGTCGCCCGCCAGCACGGCAGCGCCATGCTCGTCGCACCAGGCGAAGAAGTCCGCGTCCCCAAGGATGCCGTACTTCACGACCTCGGCGTAGCCCGCCTTCAGCTCGCGCTCGGGCAGGGTATCGAGCACCGCGAGGTCGGCCAGCACCAGGCTGGGCTGATGGAAGGCGCCGACCAGGTTCTTGCCGGCAGGCGTGTTGATCGCGGTCTTGCCGCCGACGCTTGAATCGACCTGCGCCAGCAGGCTGGTCGGCAACTGGATGAAATTGCAGCCGCGCTTGAGGATCGAGGCGGCGAACCCGGTGAGGTCGCCGATCACCCCGCCGCCCAGGGCCAGAACGTGGTCGCCGCGCTCCACTTCCTCGGCCAGCATCCAGTCGACCGTGGCGGCGAGCTGGTCCCAGCTCTTGCTCGCTTCGCCCGCGGGCAGGATGCGCCAGACGGCCTCATGGCCGCCCTGGTGTAGCGCGTTCTCCACCACGGCGCCCCAGGCCGCATGGACCTGCGCGTCGGTAACGATCGGCACGCGGCGCTTGCGCAGCTTGCCGCTGCACTGTTCGACCAGCCCCGCAAGCAGCCCGGTGCCAACCCGCACTTCATAGGGACGGCCGGCGATATCGACGGGGATTACAGCCATTCTTCAATTCCCTTGAGCACCTTGGACACGGTGCGCGATTGCGGGCCGCTGGTGCTGATCACGTGGATCGGCGCCTGGGCATAGGCGCTTTCGCGGTCCGCCTTGAGCCGGGCGATGATGTCGCGCGGGTTGCCGCCGCGCAGCAGCGGGCGGGTGTCCTTGCGGCCGACGCGTTCGACCAGGGTGTCGACATCGCTGTCCAGCCAAACCGCGATCCCGTCACGCAGGATCAGCGCGCGGGTTTCCTCGTTGACGAAGGCGCCGCCGCCGGTGGCGATGATCTTGCGGCGCTGCTCCACCGGGCCGTCCAGCAGCCGCGCGATCACCCGCCGCTCGCCATCGCGGAAATAGGGTTCGCCATATTGCGCGAAGATTTCGGAGATCGACATCTGCGCGGCGCGCTCGATTTCCTCGTCCGCGTCGATGAAAGGCATGTGCAGCAGGCCCGCCAGCTTGCGCCCGACGCTGGACTTGCCAACGCCCATCATGCCCACCAGCACGACCGGGCGGTCGATCCGCCGGGCCAGCGCCTCGATCTCGGCCGGGCTGTGCGATGTCGAAGCGTCATGGTCCATTGCGGCTTTGCCTATAGTTGCGCTAGTCCCCAGCGCAAGCATCGGGGAACGAGGTTCGCGTGGCATTGAGATTGCGCAATACAGGGCTGGTTGCAGGAATCGCGGCTCTGGCGCTGGCGGCCTTGCTGGGCTGGGCCTGGGCCGATGGCGGCGAGCAGCCGCTACGCGTCATCAGCGAGCCGGTTACGATCCCGGGAGCGAACCCGTGAGCGCGCGGATCAAGCGCATTGCCCTGGTGTCCGCAGGAACGGCCCTGGCGCTGACCTCGGTCTGGGCCGCCGCGCAGGACGCACCCGAATCGCTGCTTCCGCCCGGTTTCGACCGTCCCAAGGCCAGTCCTTCGCCGCGTCCCGCGGCCAGCGCGCCTGCGGGCGGCGGGTCGGTATCCGTGCCAGTCGTGCAGCAGGTGCCGGGCGGCGGTGGCGGGGGGGGCTCTGCCGCGTCGACGCTGCCCTCGGGCGTCAAGCTGCCGACCCTGAAAGAGCTTGAGGCGATGTCGCCGGACGAGCTGGACGAGGCGCTGGGCCTCAAGCCCAAGTTCGACATGCCGTCCGCCGCGCGCCGCTCGATGAAGCAGATCGGGGTGCTGGCGCAGGACGAGGGCGGTTTTGCCGCCGGATCGCTGGCCGGACAGAACGCGGCGCTGGTCAAGGCGGCGCTCGATGGCAACAAGGGGCCGCTGGTTTCGCGCTGGGGCCATATCCTGCTGCGCCGCGCGCTGGCCTCGCGGCTCGATGCCCCGGAGGGGATGAACCCGGCCGACTTTGCCGCCGCGCGCGCCGCGCTGCTGCTGCGGATGGGCGAGGGCGAGGCGGCGCGGGCGCTGGTCCAGGATATCGATGCGGGCAACTATACCCCGGCGCTGACCCAGACGGCGGTCGATGCCTTCGCCTTTACCGCCGATATTACCGGCATCTGCCCGGTGGTGATGGTCCAGGGCGGGGCGCGCAAGGATGCCGACTGGCGGGTGCTGCGCGGGGTCTGTGCCGCGTTCCAGGGCGATGGGGCTTCGGGTATGGCCCAGCTTGACCGGCTGCAATACGAAGGCGCCTGGCCCAGGATCGACATCCTGCTGGCCCAGAAATACGCGGGCGCGGCGGGCAAATCGCGGCGCGCGGTGAAGATCGAATGGGACGGGGTCAAGGATCTCAACCCGTGGCGTTATGCCCTGACCATCGCGGTCGGGCTTGAGCCGCCGGCGAATCTGATGAAGGCCGCGCCGCTGCGCTATACCTATGCTGCCGCGACCGCGCCGATGCTGCCGCTGGCGACGCGCGCGGCGGCGGCCGACCGGGCGGGGGCGGCGGGGATCCTGTCGGCTGCGGCGATGGTCGATCTCTATGCGCAAATCTATGCACAGGACGACATCACCGGCGACTGGGCGGCCAACGCGGCGACCTTGCGCAATGCCTATGTCGGGGAGACGCCCGATGCGCGGCTGGCCGCGCTGCGCCAGCTGTGGGATGGCGCGGGTGAGGGGCAGGCGCGCTATTCGCGGCAGGTGCTGACCGCCTATGCCGCCGCACGCATGCCCGTCAGCGCCGATTTCGCGGGCGATGCGCCGGACCTTGTCGCGTCGATGCTGGCGGCGGGGCTTGATGCCAATGCCCTGCGCTGGGCGGCCCAGGCCGATGCCGGTTCGCTCGCCTGGGGGCAGCTCGTGCTGGCCGCGCCGCAGCGCTCCAGCCCGGTGGACGGCGGCGCGCTGGGCGCGTTCTACGGCAACGATGACAGTGCGGACTATCGCAAGTCGCGCTTCCTGCTGGCCGGGCTGATGGGGCTGGGCCGGGTCGACCAGAACGCGGCGAGCGAGTTCGCGGCCAAGCTCGATCTGGACCTGAACCGCCAGTCGCGCTGGTCCACGCTGATCGAGCAGGCGGCCGATGCCAACAACCAGACGCTGGTGGCGCTGCTGGCGGGGCTGGGCATGCAGGGCACGGGCTGGGACAAGATGACCGCCATGCACCTCTACCACATCGTCTCCGCGCTGAGCCGCGTGGGCCTGACCGCCGAGGCGCGGATGATCGCGGCCGAGGCAGTGGCACGGGGCTAGGCCCTGTCCTCCGCGATCGACGCCTTCCTGGCCATGCTCGCGGCGGAACGCGGCGCGGCGGCGAACACCCTGGCCGCCTATCGCCGCGACCTGACGGGGGCGGAGGAGGCAATCGGCGACCTGGTGGCGGCGGACGGCGCGGCGCTGGCGCGGCTGGGCCAGGCCTGGGCCTCGCTCGCGCCTTCCAGCCTTGCGCGCAAGTCTTCAGCCTTGCGCCAGTTCTTCGGCTTTCTGGTGGATGAAGGCTGGCGCGCCGACGATCCCTCCGCCGCCCTGCCGCACGCCCGCAGCCGCCGCCCGCTGCCGCGCATCCTGTCACACGCCGAGGTCGAGGCCCTGTTCGCCCGGGCCGAAGAGGAGGCTGCGAGCGACCGACGCGAGGCGGTGCGGCTGCTGGCCTTGCTCGAACTGCTCTATGGCTCCGGGCTGCGCGCGACCGAACTGGTCTCCCTCCCGCTGGCCGCCGTGCCGCGCGATGCGCCGTTCCTGACCGTGACGGGAAAGGGCGGGCAGCAGCGGATGGTCCCGGTCGGGAGCCGCGCTCGCGCTGCGCTGTCGCGCTGGACGGCGCTGCGCGGGGAGGGGGCAGGAGCTGGCGGACGCCTTTTGTTTCCCTCCAGCGGAGCGGCGGGGCATCTCACCCGGGTGCGGCTGTTCCAGTTGCTGCGCGAACTTGCGCTGAGGGCTGGTCTCGACCCTGCGAAGGTCAGCCCGCACGTGCTGCGCCATGCCTTTGCCACCCACCTGCTGGAAGGCGGCGCGGACCTGCGCGTGCTGCAAACCCTGCTTGGCCATGCCGACATTGCCACCACCCAGATCTACACCCACGTCGATTCGGCGCGGTTGGTGGCGCTGGTCAATGCCCGGCACCCTCTTGCCGTCCGGCCCGCACGCGGCTAGCGCAGCGGCATGATTTCCTACCTAGAGTTCGAAAAGCCCGTCGCGGCGCTCGAAGCCCGCATTACCGAGCTTCGCCAGACGGCTGCGCAGGGCGACGTGGATCTTGCCTCGGAGATCCGCCGGCTCGAGACCAAGAGCGCGGACCTCCTCGTCAGCACCTATCGCGCGCTGACGCCGTGGCAGAAGACCCAGGTGGCGCGCCATCCGATGCGGCCGCATTTCTGCGATTTCGTGTCGCTGGGCTTCGAGGACTTCATGCCGCTGGGCGGGGACCGCTATTATGGCGACGATCAGGCGATCATCGGCGGCTTCGCGCGGCTGAAGGGCCGCCGGGTGATGCTGATCGGCCATGAAAAGGGCAACGATACGCAAAGCCGCATCCGCCACAACTTCGGCATGGGCAAGCCCGAGGGCTATCGCAAGGCGATCCGCCTGATGGAAATGGCCGGGCGCTTCGGCCTGCCGGTCGTTACCCTGGTCGACACTTCGGGCGCCTTCCCGGGCGTCGAGGCGGAAGAGCGCGGACAGGCCGAGGCGATTGCCCGCTCGACCGAGGCCTGCCTGGCCCTGCCAGTGCCGATGGTGGCCGCCGTCGTGGGCGAAGGCGGTTCGGGCGGCGCGGTCGCGCTGGCCAGTGCCGAGCGCGTGCTGATGCTGGAACACGCGGTCTATTCGGTGATCTCGCCGGAAGGCTGCGCCTCGATCCTGTGGCGCACTTCCGAAAAGGCTGCCGACGCGGCCGAGGCGATGAAGGTGACCGCGCAGGATCTGCTGGCGCTTGGCGTGATCGACCGGATCGTCAAGGAACCGGTCGGCGGCGCGCACCGCGATCCCGCTGCGGCGATCGGCGCGCTGACCTCGGCAATCGACGAGGAGCTGACCGCGCTTGCCAAGCTGCCCGCCGACAAGCTGCGCGCCCGCCGCGAGGAACGCTTCCTGCGCATCGGCGAGGGGTAGGACGGCTTTCGGAACTTAGCGGTTTGCAGCGCGTTGCTTAGGTCGTAACGTGGTCGCAACCATAAGTTTCAGGAGGTTATATGTCGCGCAGCTCTCGTCCGGCCGGCCGCTGGCTGGTATCCGCCGCGCTGCTGTCGCTCGCCGCCACCCCGGCGATGCTTGGCGCGCAGAAGGCAGCGCCGGTCCAGTCGATCAGCGCCAAGGACAAGGAAGCGGGCGCCAAGGCGCACCCTGATCTGGTTGCCGAATTCGGCGGCGCCGAAACCGGCACCCAGGCCGCCTATGTCGAGACCGTGGGCAAGAACATCGCGGTGCAATCGGGCCTCAGCAACGCCAAGGGTGATTTCACCGTCACCCTGCTCAATTCGCCGGTCAACAACGCCTTCGCGATTCCCGGCGGTTACATCTACACCACCCGCCAGCTCGTCGCGCTGATGAACAACGAGGCTGAACTGGCCGCCGTGCTCGGCCATGAGGTTGGCCATGTCGCCGCCCGCCACGCCAACAAGCGGCAAAGCGCGGCGACCAAGAACACCCTGCTGGGCGCGGGGCTGGCGATCCTTTCGGGCGTGCTGCTGGGCAACAGCCAGATCGGCCAGGTGCTGCAACAGGGCTTCCTGCAAGGATCGCAGTTGCTGACCCTGCGCTATTCGCGCGCGCAGGAAACCGAATCGGACAACCTGGGCGTCGAATACCTTCGCAAGGCGGGCTACGATCCGCGCGCCATGTCGACCGTGCTGCAAAGCCTGGCGAACCAGAACGCGCTCGATGCGCGGCTGATGGGGACGACGAACCAGGTGCCGGCCTGGGCCTCGACTCACCCCGATCCGGCCTCGCGCGTGCGGGCCGCGCTGGTGCGGGCGGGAACGAATGCCAAGGGGCAGACCAACCGCGACCTGTTCCTCACCCGAATCAACGGGCTGACCTATGGCGACGATCCCAGGCAGGGCGTGGTCGATGGGCGCAAGTTCACCCATCCCGACCTGCGGCTGGCCTTTGAAACGCCCAATGGCTTCTACATGGTCAACGGAACCCGCGCGGTGGCGATCTCGGGCCAGTCAGGCAAGGGGCAGTTTGCCAGCGGGCCATTCAGCGGGGATCTTGATGCCTATGTGCGCGCGGCCTTCGCCGGACTGACCGAATCGGGCCAGCCGGCCATCGATCCGGGCACGATCCAGAAGTCCACGGTAAACGGTCTTCCCGCCGCCTATGCGACAGCGCGGGTCGCTTCGAATGGCAGCCAGGTCGACGTCACCGTCTTTGCCTACAGGTTCAGCGATACCCAGGCCTATCACTTCGTGACCATCGTGCCTGCCGGCACCGGCGCGGTGTTCAACGGAATGTACGGATCGATGCGCCGGATCAGCGATAGCGAGGCCGCCGCCGTGAAGCCCCGCAAGCTGGCGGTCATCACTGTAAGGAAAGGCGACACCATCAAGTCGCTCGCGGCGCGCATGGCCTATGCCGATGCCCCGCTGGACCGGTTCCTCGTGCTCAACGGCCTGACCGCCACCAGCACGATTGCCGAAGGGCAGAAGGTCAAGCTCGTCACTTACTGAGCCTTCGGGCCCGGCCCACAGCAAAAGGGCGGCGGGTTGCCCCGCCGCCCTTTCTGTTTTCAGCCGTCAGGCGCCGATTACCCCGCCGAAGCGTTCGCGGTCGACAGCGCACCCGAAGTGGTGGAGAAGGTCGACTGCAGCTGGCTGCCCATGCCCTGCATGGCGGTGATCGCGGCGACGGCGATGAGGGCGGCGATCAGGCCGTATTCGATCGCGGTGGCACCAGCTTCGTTGCGCAGCAGCTTGTTGATGAACTTCATGATCTGTCTCCTGTTGCAGTATTCAGTTACCCGGCTTTTCCCGTGGCCCGGATCAAGCAATGTCAGGTTAGGGAAAAAGCCTTGATATTTGTTTAACTGTAAGCCCGTTTCGGCCGGGCGCCC
>CALMJG010000134.1 GCA_937864195.1 uncultured Novosphingobium sp. | reverse complement strand
GAGCCGTTCGACCTGGAATCGCAGGGCGTGAAGGTCTGCTTCGTCGACACCCCCGGTGCGGATGGCGCGCTGAACGGGACGCAGATCGAGCTGATCGAGCCGCTGCCCGGCAACACCAGCATCAAGGGCTTCCTCGAAAAGAACCCGCAGGGCGGCCAGCATCACATGTGCTACGAAGTGCCCGATATCCACGCCGCCAAGGCCGAGTTCGAGGCCATGGGCAAGCGCGTGCTGGGCGAGCCCCGGATCGGCGCCCACGGGACGCTGATCTTCTTCGTCCACCCGCGCGACATGGGCGGGATTCTCACCGAGATCATGGAAACGCCGAAGGGGGATCACTGATCCGCCGCACCCGTCATACCCCGTCATGCTGAACTCGTTTCAGCATCCATCGTGCCCCCTGGCACAGTTGGAGCGGGACTGCACAATGGACCCTGAAACAAGTTCAGGGTGACGATGAAAGAGAGAGGAAGTCCAGTGGCTTACGAAACCATCACCGTCGACGTCAGCGACAAGATCGCGACCATCACGCTCAACCGCCCGGAGCGGATGAACGCGTGCAGCCTCGACATGGCGGGCGAGATCAACGACGCGCTGGCGGGCGACATGGGCGATGCGCGGTGCCTGATCATCACTGGCGCGGGCCGCGGCTTCTGCTCGGGCGCCGATCTTCAGGCGCGCGGCGAGCGTTCGATCTCGGGCGGCGAAGGCAGCTATGTCGCGCTGACCCGCCACTACAACCCGCTGATGATCAACCTTGCCCGGCTCAACATGCCGGTCATCACCGCCGTCAATGGCGCGGCGGCGGGCGTGGGCTGCTCGATCGGCCTGTGCGGCGACTTCGTGATCGCTGGCAAGAGCGGTTACTTCCTCCAGGCCTTCGTCAACATCGGGCTGGTTCCGGATGGCGGCGCCAGCTGGATGCTGCCGCGCCTGATCGGCAAGGCCCGCGCCACCGAGATGATGATGCTGGGCGAAAAGATCAGCGCTGAAAAGGCGCTGGACTGGGGCATGATCTACAAGGTGGTCGAGGATGCCGAGCTGCAGGCCGAGGCCCGCGCGCTCGCCACCCGGCTCGCCAATGGCCCGACCGTGTCCTACGCCACGATGCGCAGGAACATCCTGGTGGCGATGGAAAACAGCTACGCCGAGCAGCTGCTCGCCGAAGCCGAGGGCCAGCGGATCGCCGGCAACAGCGAGGACGCGGCCGAGGGCGGCCTTGCCTTCCTTGAGAAGCGCAAGCCCAACTTCCAGGGCAAGTAAACGGCACACACGATCCTCACACCCGTCACCCTGAACTTGTTTGACCTTTGGTCACTACGTTCCAGGGTCCATCGCGCCGATCAGCGCGACGGGTGTGGGGAGAGATGGACCCTGAAACAAGTTCAGGGTGACGAATAAGCGAGATGTTGGAATGACCGAGAAACCGAGCGTAGAGAACTGGCAGACCGCAGCGGCAAAAGAGGTCAAGGGCAAGGACCTGACCTGGCGCACGCCCGAGGGGATCGACGTGAAGCCGCTCTACACGGCGGATGACGTGAAGGCCGATCCCGGCCTGCCGGGCTTCGCCCCGTTCACACGCGGGGTGCGCGCCAGCATGTACGCGGGCCGTCCCTGGACGATCCGCCAGTACGCCGGCTTCTCGACCGCCGAGGAATCGAACGCCTTCTACCGCCGCAACCTCGCGGCGGGGCAGAAGGGCCTGTCGGTGGCCTTCGACCTTGCCACTCACCGCGGTTATGACAGCGATCACCCGCGCGTGGTGGGCGATGTCGGCAAGGCGGGCGTCGCGATCGACACGGTCGAGGACATGAAGATCCTGTTCGACGGCATCCCGCTTGGGGAAATGTCCGTCTCGATGACCATGAACGGCGCGGTAATCCCGATCCTCGCGTTCTTCATCGTCGCGGGCGAGGAACAGGGCGTTCCTACCGAACAGCTCGACGGGACCATCCAGAACGACATCCTCAAGGAGTTCATGGTCCGCAACACCTACATCTATCCGCCCGAACCCAGCATGCGGATCATTTCGGACATCTTCGCTTACACCAGCGCCAAGATGCCGAAATTCAACAGCATTTCGATTTCCGGCTACCACATGCAGGAAGCCGGGGCGACGCAGGTCCAGGAACTGGCCTTCACCATCGCCGACGGCATGGAATACGTGAAGTACGGCGTCGCCTCGGGCCTCGACATCGACAAGTTCGCCGGCCGCCTGAGCTTCTTCTTCGCCATCGGCATGAACTTCTTCATGGAAGTGGCCAAGCTGCGCGCCGCGCGCGTGCTGTGGCACCGGGTGATGACCAAGCTGGGCGCGCAGGACGAACGCTCCAAGATGCTGCGCACCCATTGCCAGACCTCGGGCGTCAGCCTGCAGGAGCAGGACCCCTACAACAACGTCATCCGCACCACGATCGAGGCGATGGCGGCGATGCTGGGCGGCACCCAGTCGCTCCACACCAACGCGCTGGACGAAGCGATCGCCTTGCCGACCGACTTCTCGGCGCGCATCGCCCGCAACACCCAGATCGTGATCCAGGAAGAAACGGGCATGACCAAGGTGGTCGATCCGCTGGGCGGGTCGTACTACATCGAGGCGCTCACCCAGGAACTGGTCGACAAGGCCTGGGAAATCATCGAGCGGGTCGAGGCCGAAGGCGGCATGGCCAAGGCGGTTGCCGCCGGTTGGCCCAAGGCGATGATCGAGGAGGCCGCCGCGGCCCGCCAGGCCCGCGTCGACAAGGGCGAGGACGTCATCGTCGGCGTCAACAAGTATCGCCTGGCTTCGGAAGACCAGCTCGAAACGCTGGAGGTGGACAACCACGCCGTGCGCGAATCGCAGATCGCCCGCCTCAAGCAGGTGCGCGAAACCCGCGACGAGAGCGTGTGCCAGTCCGCACTCAAGGAACTGACCCACGCGGCGAAGACCGGCGGTAACCTGCTGGAGCACGCCGTGCGCGCCGCCCGCGCCCGCGCCACGCTGGGCGAGATTTCCGACGCGATGGAGGCCGTGTTCGGGCGCTTCGGCACCGTGCCGACCCCGGTCAAGGGCGTCTACGGTTCGGCCTATGCCGAGGACAAGCGCTACCAGCAGGTTCTCGATGGCGTGGCCGCCGTTACCACGCGGCTGGGCCGCAAGCCCCGCATGCTCGTCGCCAAGATGGGCCAGGACGGGCACGACCGCGGCGCCAACGTGATCGCTTCGGCGTTCAGCGACATGGGCTTTGACGTGACCAGCGGCCCGCTGTTCCAGACGCCCGAGGAAGCCTGCGCTCTGGCGCTGGAGAACGCGGTCGACGCGGTTGGCGCCAGCTCGCTCGCCGCCGGGCACAAGACCCTGATCCCCGAACTGATCGGCCACCTGAAAGCCGCCGGCCGCGCCGATATCAAGGTCGTCGCGGGCGGGGTGATCCCGCCGCAGGACTATGACTTCCTGCGCGAGGCCGGGGTCCAGGGGATCTATGGCCCGGGTTCCAACGTGGTTGAATGCGCAGCCGACATGCTGCGCCTGCTTGGCCACAACATGCCGCCGCTTGACGCCTGAGGAAGTACAGATGACCCAGAAACTCGAAACTCTGACCATCCACGCCGGGTGCGAGCCCGATCCGACCACCAATGCGCGGATCACCCCGATCTACCAGACGGCGAGCTACGTCTTCGACAGTGCCGAGCATGCGGCCAACCTGTTCGCGCTCAAGGAATTCGGGAACATCTACACCCGGATCATGAACCCCACCAACGCCGCGCTGGAAGGCAAGATCGCGGCGCTGGAAGGCGGGGTCGGCGCGCTGGGCGTGGCATCGGGCCATGCCGCGCAGATGCTGGTGTTCCACACCCTGATGGAGCCGGGCTGCGAGATCGTGGCGGCCAAGAAGCTCTATGGCGGCTCGCTCAACCAGCTGGCCCATGCCTTTGCCAAGTTCGGCTGGAACACGGTATTCGTCGATGCCGACGATCCTGCCAATGTCGCCGCCGCGATCAATGACAAGACCCGCGCGGTGTTCATCGAAAGCCTCGCCAACCCGGGCGGCGTGGTGCAGGATATCGCCGCGATTGCCGAGGTGGCCCATGCCAAGGGCGTGCCGCTGGTGGTCGACAACACCATGGCGACCCCGCTGCTGTGCCGCCCGATCGAGCACGGCGCCGACATCGTCGTCCATTCGGCGACCAAGTTCCTCAACGGCCATGGCAATTCCGTGGGCGGCCTGATCGTCGATTCCGGCAAGTTCGACTGGGTGAAGGCCGGCAAGTATCCCTCGCTGACCCAACCCAACCCGTCGTACCACGGCGCGGTGCTGAGCGATGCGGTCGGGCCGATGGCCTTCATCATCGCCTGCCGTGTGCTGGGCCTGCGCGACCTTGGCCCGGCGCTGGCGCCGATGAACGCATTCCTGACGCTGACCGGCATGGAAACACTGGCCCTGCGGATGGAGCGCCACTGCGCCAATGCGCTGCACCTGGCCCAGTGGCTCCAGAACCACCCCAAGGTGGCCTGGGTGCGCTATGCCGGCCTGCCGGAAGATCCTTACCACCAGCTGGCCCAGCGCTACCTTGGCGGCAAGGGCGGGGCGGTGTTCACCTTTGGCGTCAAGGGCGGTTACGAGGCGGGGGTCAAGCTCGTCTCCTCGGTCAAGCTGCTCAGCCACCTTGCCAACATCGGCGATACCCGCAGCCTGATCATCCACCCGGCCAGCACCACCCACAGCCAGCTCGGCGAAGAGGAACTGATCTCCGCCGGGGCCGGGCCCGACGTGGTCCGCCTGTCGGTCGGGATCGAGCATATCGACGATATCGTCGCTGACCTCGCCCAGGCTCTGGAGCAGGTGTGAGGGTGAGCGCCGTGCCCTCCATCACCCGTCATGCTGAACTTGTTTCGGCATCCATCTCTCCGCGCAGAGCTTCGGCCGGCGTGGCACGATGGACCCTGAAACAAGTTCAGGGTGACGCTGAATTTTGTTCTGCCGATTCAATCATATCCTGATCAGACTGGACCGCTGAATGTTCAAGAAAATCCTCATCGCCAATCGCGGCGAAATCGCTTGCCGGGTGATCAAGACCGCCCGCCGCATGGGCATCCAGACCGTCGCGGTCTATTCGGACGCCGACGCGCGCGCGCCGTTCGTGCAGATGGCTGACGAGGCCGTGCACATCGGCCCGTCGCCCGCCGCGCAAAGCTACCTGATCGCCGACAAGATCATCGCGGCGTGCAAGGCAACCGGCGCCGAAGCGGTCCACCCGGGCTATGGCTTCCTGTCCGAGCGCACCTCGTTTGCCGAGGCGCTGGCCGCCGAGGGGATCGAGTTCATCGGCCCCCCGGTGAACGCCATCGCCGCGATGGGTGACAAGATCGAATCCAAGAAGCTGGCCAAGGAAGCCGGCGTCAACGTCGTCCCCGGCTTCGTCGGCGAGATCGAGGATACCGAGCACGCGGTGCGCATCTCGAACGAGATCGGCTATCCGGTGATGATGAAGGCCTCGGCCGGCGGCGGCGGCAAGGGCATGCGCCTCGCCTATAACGAGAAGGACGTGCGCGAGGGCTTCGAGTCCGTGAAGCGCGAGGGCCTGAACTCGTTCGGCGACGACCGCGTGTTCATCGAGAAGTTCATCCTCAACCCGCGCCACATCGAGATCCAGATCCTCGGCGACAAGCACGGCAACATCGTCTACCTCAACGAGCGTGAATGCTCGATCCAGCGCCGCCACCAGAAGGTGGTGGAAGAAGCGCCTTCGCCGTTCGTCACCGAAAAGATGCGCAAGGCAATGGGCGAACAGTGCGTCGCGCTGTCGCGCGCGGTGGGCTATTACAGCGCGGGCACGGTCGAACTGATCGTTTCCGGTGCGGACCCGACGGGGGAGAGCTTCTACTTCCTCGAAATGAACACCCGCCTGCAGGTGGAACACCCGGTCACCGAATGCATCACCGGGGTCGACCTGGTCGAGCAGATGATCCGTGTGGCCGCCGGCGAAAAGCTGGCCTTCGACCAGAAGGACGTCAAGATCGACGGCTGGGCGATCGAAAACCGCGTCTATGCGGAAGATCCTTATCGCGGCTTCCTGCCCTCCACGGGCCGTCTGGTGCGCTACAGCCCGCCGGTTTCCGGCTGGACCGATGACGGCGAAGAGAACGGACGGCGCGGCGTGGACGGCGTGCGCGTGGACGACGGCGTCTATGAAGGCGGCGAAGTCTCGATGTTCTACGATCCGATGATCGCCAAGCTGATCACCTGGGGCAAGACCCGCGACGAGGCTGCCGACAAGCAGATCGCCGCGCTCGACGCCTTCGAGATCGAGGGGCTGGGCCACAACATCGATTTCGTCAGCGCCATCATGCAGCACCCGCGTTTCCGCTCGGGCGAGCTGACCACCGGTTTCATCGCCGAGGAATATCCCGAAGGCTTCACCGGCGCCGCGCCGAGCGAAGAGTTGAACCGTCAGCTGGCGGCCATCGCGGGTTTCATCGCCACCGCCGAATCCGACCGCGCGCGGCGGATCGACGGCCAGCTGGGCGGGCGCCTTGAACCCGTCCACAAGTGGGAAGTGGCGGTCGACGGCGCCGCGCACAAGGTCAAGGTCGGCCGCAAGAAGGTGAAGGTCGACGGCGAGGAAGTGGACCTGAGCCTGGCCTACACCCCCGGCGACCGCTTCGTCGAGGCAGAGATCGAGGACGAGGTTCTGGGCGTTAAGCTGGCCCGCACCCGCACCGGTTTCAAGATGACCACGCGCGGCCGGATCTATAACGTCCGCGTGCTGCCGAAGCGGATTGCCCCGCTGGCCGAGCACATGATCGAGAAGATCCCGCCCGACCTGTCGCGGTTCCTGATCTGCCCGATGCCCGGCCTGCTGGTCGCGCTGCACGTGGCGGAAGGGGACAAGGTCGAGGCCGGCCAGCCGCTCGCGGTGGTGGAAGCCATGAAGATGGAAAACATCCTGCGCGCGGAAAAATCGGCGACGGTCAAGGCGGTCAATGCCAAGGTCGGCGACAGCCTGGCGGTCGACGCGATCAT
>CALMJG010000133.1 GCA_937864195.1 uncultured Novosphingobium sp. | reverse complement strand
CATGCCCCTCAACCCCAACGGAAAGATCCTTAAAAAGGATCTCGCGCCCGTGCTGAGCGAAGCTGCGGTGCAGCGGCGCAAGAGCGCGGCCTGACGGAACCAGGCGCAGGCGGGAAACCTGAAATGAGCGATCATTCCGGCAAGGTTGCCGTCATCACCGGTGGCGCGCGCGGCTTTGGCCGGGCCTTCGGCGAGGCGCTCGCAGCACGCGGTGCGAGAGTCGTGCTGGCCGATCTCGACAGCGATGAAGCGGCATTGGCAGCCGCAGCGATCGGCCCGCTGGCGGAAGCGCTGGCCCTGAACGTCGCGGAGGAAGCCGCCGTCACCGCCGCGATGCAGGACATTGCCGCACGTCATGGCGGGATCGACATCCTGATCAACAACGCAGGCATTCACTCAGCCGAAGGCGCGCAGCCGATCGGCGTCATGGGGCTCGCCCGGTCGCGCCAGATGTTCGAAGTGAATGTCTGGGGCGTGATCCAGTGCACGCTGGCGGCAGCGCCATACATGGCCGGACGCGCAGGAGCAGCCATCGTCAACATCTCGTCGATGGCGTCCTATCCCTGCACAACGACCTATGGCGTCACAAAGCTGGCAGTACGGGGGATCACCACGGCTTTTGCCCATGAACTCGGACCGCAAGGCATCCGGGTGAACGCGATCGCGCCGGGGCTGATCATGACCGACACAATCCGCGCAGAACTGCCGGAACCGGTGATCGCAGCCGTGAGCAGCCAGCAGATCGTCAAGCGCGAGGGGGCGACCAGCGATATCGTCGAGGCCATGCTTTACCTGGTCTCGCCCGCCTCGGGCTTCATGACCGGCGAATGCCTGCGGGTCAGCGGCGGCGTGACCTTGCAGGTATGAACAGTGCCGGCGCCACTACCCCGCCGGGAGTTTCGCCGAAAAGTTGACATAGTCTCAGTTTCAAGTTGTCCGGGAAGCAGCCGAGCGTTATCCCTTGCCCCGAGGACAACATTTGCGGGAGAGAGCAATGGCAGCCGACATTCTGGGTTATGCAGGCAAGCGCGTGGTTATCATGGGGTGCTTTTCCGGCACCGGCGAGGCCTGTGCGCGAACCCTGGTTTCGCTGGGCGCCGAGGTCCACGGGGCCGACATCAAACCCTCGCCGGTCGAGCTTGCATCGTTCACCCAGGTCGACCTCAAGGATCCCGCCTCGATCGACGCCGGGGTTGCGGCGATCGGCGGCGAGGTGGACGCTGTGTTCAACGTCTCGGGCCTGCCGCAGACCTTCCCCGGCGAGGACGTGGTGACAGTCAATTTCCTGGGCCTGCGTCACTGGACCAACACCTGGCTGCCGCGCATCCGCAAGGGCGGCGCGATCGTGACGGTCGGCTCGCTCGGCGGCATGAACTACCTTGCGCGCCAGCCGCTGCTGAAGGAATTCATGGACAACCCCGATATCGCCTCCGGCCGGGCCTGGTTCCTCGCCAATGCCGAGCGGGCGGGCGATCCCTACACGCTCGCCAAGGAAGCAGTGAACACCTGGGTGCAGCAGTCCGCTCCGGCGCTGATGGAGCGCGACATCCGCATCAACAGCACCATGCCCAGCCCGATCGACACGCCGATGCTGGACGATTTTCGCAAGGTCGCGGGCGATGCCGTGCTGTCGGCCTTTGCCAAGGCCAAGGGGCGCTATTCCTCTGCCGCCGAACAGGCCCTGCCGCTGATCCTGCTCAACAGCGATGCGGCGAGCTTCATCTCGGGCGTGTGCCTGCCGGTCGATGCGGGCCTGTCGGGCGGGCTGGCAACCGGCGTGCTCAACCTGCAGCAGATGATCGCAGAAGCGACCGCCGGCTAAAGGGTCAGGCAGCCGCGCCAAGCATGGCGGCGAGCGAAAACGCCGCCGCCGTCTTGAGCGCCGCGTAGGACAGCCCATCGGACTCGCGGGTGAGCGGGCCAACGGCGGCAAGCCGTTCCAGCATCATCAACAGCGTGCCGGCACAGGAACGCGGCGACAGGGTAGCGGGCAGCCGGCCCGCGGCCTGGGCCCGGCTTATGGCTGCGGACAGCGCATCCATCATCGGCCCGGCCTGCTCCATGCGCGACTGGAGGAAGCGCATGTCGCCCTCCTCCGCCGCCAGGTTGCGCACGCGGAAGATCGTGCGGTGGCGGTTCCACAGCTCGGTATAGGCCTCGATGAAGTCGCGGGCGGCGACCTGTCCACCCCCTGCCAGCCAGTCCCGCGCGGCCAGGGCCTCAAGCTCGCTTGAGGTTTGCGAGGCCGTCTCCAGAGCCGCCAGAACGACCTCAGGCACGCCCCGGAAATAGACGTAGAACGTTGCGGGCGAAGTTTTCGCGGCGCGCGCCACGTCCACCACAGACACGTCGCGCAGCCCCTTGCTTTCGAGCAGCTCGATCGTGGTGTCGATCAGCATCTGCCGGGTGCGTTCACCCTTGGAGCCGATCTTCTGCCCATAATGGTTATAGCCGGAATCCCCCCCGCGCGTGGCGGTGGCTTCGGCGGTGTCGCTTGGTGCGGTCATGACGGTCCCCTTCGCCGATTGCACAGATTAGCGCAACAAACTGAGGGACCGTCAACCCTGCGACGCTTGGATCAGCGCGAAGTGGCCTGGAGCGCGTCAAACACCCGCAGGAAGTGGCGCGGGTTCCAGACGTCCTGGTCCTCACCCCAGCCGATCTTGCCATCGAATTCCCAGCGCATCAGCTGGTTGGTGCCGTAACCGGCCTCGCTCATCCGGCTTACCGCCATACCCTCGATCGTCATCGTGCGACCATCGCGGTCGGCCAGTTCGACCTGCATGTGGCTGCACCAGCCGGTCGCGGGATCGCGGAAGGCGCGCATCCGGCACTTGCTGGCATCGAGGTCGCCATAGACGCCGTCGCGCAGCAGATAGCCGCCGTTCATCGGGCTCCAGCCATCAGCGGTGCCATCCTGAGTGCGGACGAAGCCGAGGAATCCGGTTTCCCCGTCCGAATGGCCGAAAATGTACTGGATGCGCCCGCGCCCGCGCTCGCGCTCGATCTCGCGCCAGCGCGGCCCGCCGGGATCGCGTACCCGGTCGAGGTCGGTGGCGTAGTTCTGCTTCTTGCTCTGCGCGTAAGGACCGCCGCGCGGCCCCCAGGTGCGGTCGCGCACCGACCAGCAATCCAGCCGGATATCCTCGCCGCGCAGCCGCAGCGTGCCTTCGACCTTGCCGAGCTGGTCATAGTGGGGAGTATTGATGAACGGCGGCTCACCCGGTTCGAACCGGCGCGGCGGATGGGCGCCGGTGAACACGAAGTCGAGCGCGAAATCGCGGTCCTTGTCCTCGTACTGGAGATGGTACTTCATCCCCGGCTCCAGCATCTTCAGGCTGTAGCCGATCCCCGGGAAGGTCACGTCGCGCAGGTCCGGCGTTTCAGGCACCGGCACTTCCTCGACCTTGCGGTAATAGGCCATGCGGGCCTGGTCCCAGCCGTCCGGCCCCCAGCAGAAGATGCGCGAGGTAAGGGTCTTGCGGTTGGGATAGTAAGGCGTGTGGATCCAGCCGCCGATCTTGCGCTCCGGCACGTTCCACGACCACCAGTTGGTCTCGGTCTCATAGGGATCGTCCGAGAGCTGGTGGTAGCAGTCATCCTCGGGCTTGAAGGCATAGGGGTCGGCGGCGCTCATCGTGTTCCTCTCGGTCTGTTTCGCGGCATCTTAGTATACCAGGTTATATAAGAAGCAATCCAGCTTCGTCATTCCGGCACGTCAAGCCAGCGGCGTTGTTCCGCAGCATGCGTGGCCAATTCGACAACCTGCTGGACGTGGAGAGCCTGGGTGAAATCCGGTGCGGCCATCCCCTTCCCGGCGATGGCATCGCGCATCGACGCGAAGATCGAGGCCAGCGCGAGCAGGCCGGTTTCGGGCCGGTCCGCCTGGGCGCTGCATCCGGGAACGGCGGCATGACGCGGCTCCAGTGCGATGGGCTGCAACCCGGCGGCGCCCAGCTCGGGATTGTTCGTTCCCCACAAGCGGGTATCGTGCGCCATCGGGAACACCGGAGCCCTCGCCTCAAGCCGGCCGGCCTCGCCCCAGACCGAAAAGCGGAAGCCCTCGCCGCCGATCTTGGCCCAGTTCGCCTCCAGCCGTACGGGCAGGCCAGTGGCATGGCGCAGGAGCAGCGAGGCGCGATCGGGCACTCCGGGTGTGATGACTTCTCCGTCCAGTGGCCATTCGCGCAGGGCGAGGTCCAGGTCCGCGGCGACGGACCTGACCGGACCGAAGAAATGGACGAGCAGGTGCAGCATGTGACTGCCGAGGTTGCGCAGCGCACTTGCGCCATTGGCGGGATCGGCGAACCAGGCGTAGCCGGGCACATTGGCCTGCGCCGCGGTAAACAGTGGGGATTCGAACGCGATCTCCGCGCCGAAGAGGCGACCGATCCAGCCGTCTTCGACCATCGCTTGCATCTGCACCAGCGCGGGGACGGCCTGCATGAAAGCGTCAACCGCAGCCACCGTCCCAGCGGCCTGCCACGCCTTCTGCATTTCCTGCGCGTCGGCAAGGTCACGCGCAAAGGGAATGCCATTGTAGACGTGCTTGCCCGCCGCCAGCGCGGCCAGCACCATATCGCGGCGCAGCGCCGGGCGCGTCCCGCAGTCGATCAGGTCGATTTCAGGATCGCGGGCCATTTCCCGGAAGTCGTGGAACGCGCGCGGCACGCCGAATTCGGCCGCCGCGCGCGCCGCGGTTTCCGGGCGCGAGGTGCAGATCGCGGTGACCTCCACGCCGTCCAGGCTGCGCCAGGCGGGCAGATGCGCCCGCGCACCCCAGGCGGCGCTGATGATGCCGACCCGGAGCGGGCGCACGCTCATGTCCTCCGCCCGCTCAGGCGATGGCGCCCTTGGCCTTCAGTTCCTCGATCCGGTCCCACTCCACGCCCATTTCCATCAGGAACAGTTCGGTGTGCTCGCTCGCCTCGGGCGCGCGGGTGTTGGTAACGACTTCCTGGTTGAACTGGACCGGGTTGGAAACCAGCTTGATCGGCTTGCCGCCATCGGCGCTTTCGACCTCGAAGATCCAGCCGTTGGCCTGGACCTGCTCGTCCTTCTCGACGTCGAGCGGCGACTGGTAGGCGGCCCACTGGCCCTTCATCGTCTTCAGGCGTTCAAGCCAATGGGCAAAGGGCTGGCGCAGCATCGCCTCGCGCACCAGCAAGTGGGCGGCCTCCGAGTTCTCGTTGAGC
The DNA here is from genome assembly GCA_937864195.1 of uncultured Novosphingobium sp. GTDB lineage: Bacteria > Pseudomonadota > Alphaproteobacteria > Sphingomonadales > Sphingomonadaceae > Novosphingobium. The sequence goes on along the minus strand of CALMJG010000133.1, from coordinate 8,539 downwards.
TTCTCGATGGTCGAAAAGCGCGGATCTTGCGCGCATTCCGGAATACCGAGGTGGGTAAAGGTGTCCTCGATCAGCTGTGACGGGCTGAGAACCGTCAGGTTGATGTAGCCGCCGTCGCTGGTCTTGAACACGCCCATGAACGGGTTGGAGCCGACCACCGCCTTGCCCGGCAGGGCGTTGGCAAAGGGATCGACCTGCATTTCCATGCAGACGTCGATCGAGCAGGCCGTAGCCCAGATGCCAGACGACAGCAGCGACACGTCGACTTCCAGCGCCTCGCCGGTACGCTCGCGGTGGAACAGCGCGGCGGCGATGCCCCCGGCGATGTTCATGCCGCCGATCGTGTCGCCATAGGCCGGCCCGGGCTGGGTCAGCGGGCCTTCCAGTTCTCGAGGGGTGGCAAGGATCGCCGAACCGCCGCGCGCCCAATAGGCGGTGGAATCGAACCCGCCCTTGTCGCGTTCCGGCCCCTTCTCACCGAACGCCGATCCGCGCACATAGATGATGTTGGGGTTCGCTGCGCGCAGGTGCTCGACATCGATCTTCAGCTTCTGCCGGATGCTGGGCAGGTAGTTGGTGAGGAAGATATCGCAGGACTTGGCGATTTCGTAGATCAGTTCCTGCCCCTCGGGCGTGGAGATGTCGATCCCGACCGAGCGCTTGCCCCGGTTGGGGTGCTGCATCAGCGCATTGCGCCGCTGGTCGAGCGCGAAGCGCTGCAATTCCTTGATCCCGCGCTGGGCATCACCGCGCACGGGGTGCTCGATCTTGATCACGTCGGCGCCCCAGTCGGTCAGCACCGCGCCGGCGGCCGGCACGAACGTGAACTGCGCAACTTCGAGCATGCGCACGCCCTTCATCACATGGGTCATGGCTTAATCTCCCTTCACTTGGCGCTGAACGAGATCACCTTTTGATAGGTGAATTCGTTGAGCCCATCCTCGCCATACTCGCGGCCATAGCCCGAGCGCTTGATCCCGCCGAACGGCGCGTCGGACTGCATGGTCCCCGCTCCGCCGTTGATCGACACGCCGCCAGTGCGGATGCGCAGCGCCATGTCGAAGGCCTTGCCGGCATCGGCCGACCAGATCGCGCCCGAGAGCCCGAAATCGCTGGCATTGGCCATGGCGATGGCTTCCTCGTCATCATCGTAGCCGATCACCGCACCGATCGGGCCGAAGACCTCTTCCTGGGCAAGACGGCTGTCGTTGCGCACGTTGTCGAACAGGGTCGGCTGGAAATAGAAGCCCTTGTCCAGCCCGTCCGGACGCTTGCCGCCCGAGATCAGCGTCGCGCCTTCGTCCTGCGCGATGGCGACGTAATCCTCGGTGCGCTTGCGCGCGACTTCGCGGATCAGCGGGCCATAGCTGACCGTGGGGTCCGCCGGATTGCCGATCTTGATATGCTCCATCATGCCCTTCAGCATGGAGACGAATTGCGGACGGACCGAATTGTGGACGATGTGCCGCGTGGTCAGCGCGCAGCCCTGGCCGCAGTGGACCGTGAACCCGCCCAGCCCCGCCATGGCCGCGCCCTGCAGGTCGGCATCGGGGCGCACGATCAGCGCCGACTTGCCGCCCAGTTCCATCACGATCCGCTTGAGCGTCGGCGCGCCCTGGGCCTGGATCATCGCGCCGACCTTGTCCGAACCGGTGAAGTGGACCAGGTCCACGCGCGGGTCGGTGGTCAGCAGCTTGCCGGCCTCGACATCGCCGGTAACGATCGAGAGGACACCCCTGGGCAGCCCGACTTCGTCCGCGATTTCACCCAGGATCAGCGCTTCGAACGGGGTATAGGGCGAAGGCTTGAGCACCACGGTGCAACCCACCGCCAGCGCCGGGATTACCTTGCCGATGTTGAGGAAGAACGGGAAGTTGTAGGGTGAAATCGCCGCGACGACGCCCACCGGCTCGCGGCTGACGACCCCGGTGCCGAGCGTAGTGGTCCCCTGCGCATTGGGGGTCAGTTCGACCGGCAGGCTGGTCAGCGCCGGACGGCTGGCGATTTCCACCGTGCGGCGAGCGTGCTTCATCGGGATGCCGTATTGCAGGAAGCCCGCGAGCATCTGCGTCGACCCGGCCTCGGCCACGATCAAGCGGACGAGCTCGTCCTTGCGCGCCTCGATCGCGTCGAGGAAGCGGTTCAGAACCGTCTGCCGCTGCGCCACCGGCAGGCGCGGCCAATCGCCGGAATCGAAAGCATGACGGGCCGAGGCAATCGCCGCCTCGACCTGCGCCGCGCTGCCCACCGGCGCGCGGCCCAGCAGGCTTTCATCGGCGGGGTTGATGACGTCTTCCAAAACGTCGGTCGGCTGCCATTCGCCGCCGATGTAGACGCAGCCTGGATGCTTGAGCTTGAATTCCATGGTCATTACTCTCCCAGTTCAGGCGGCGGCGACAGCGGCGACGGCCTGAAAGTTCCATTCATTCTGAGGACGGGGCGCCCATCGACCAGGGCCACGCCCTGGACGTGGACGACCTTGTCCGTCTCGCGCACGATCTCGCAGCGGCTTTCCACCCACGAGCCGAGCGGCACTGCCTCAAGGAAATCCACCGCCATGCCGATCGTCAGCGCGCCGTGGGCGCGGTTGACGGTCGCCTGCCGGACCATCGCGATGTCAGCGAAGGTCGACAGCCAGCCGCCGTGGCAGATCCCGCGCGGGTTGCAGTGGTGCTGCTCCACGAAGAAACCGGACACCACGTGGCCCGGATCGTTGCGCCGCCAGATCGTGCCATTGTGCGCCACGAACCCGCGCAGTTGCGGGTCGAAGAAGCCTTCCGGCAGGGCACGCGGCGGCGCGTGGCTCATGCTGCGGGGGTCCAGACGATCGGCAGGTTGCGGATCGACAGCAGCCCCGGCACGACCGTGGTATCGGCGCCCGGCTTCACGGTGAAGGCCGGCACCCGCTTGACGAACTCGTCAATCAGGATGCGCAGTTCGCGCCGCGCAAGGTGCGCGCCAAGGCACAGGTGGATGCCGCCGACGAAAGTGTAATGCCGGTTGACCGGCCGCGCCGGATCGAAGTCACGCGGATTGGTGAACTGCGCCGGATCGAAATTGCCGGAGGAGTTGAGGCAGGTGACGTAGTCCCCGGCCTTCAGCGTCACGCCGTCCCATTCAAGGTCCTGCTTCACCAGCCGGAACGAGTTCACCAGCGGCTGCATCCGCAGGAATTCCTCGACCGCCGTATTGGTCAGCCCCGGCTCGTCGCGCAGCCGCTGCTGGAGTGCCTGGTCAAGCGCCAGGCGGCGGAACATCTGGCTGATGGTCGAGGCCACGGTATCGAGCCCGCCAAGCCAGAGGAACCAGGTCATCCCGATGATCTCGTCCGGGGTGAGCGGCTGGCCATCGATCACGCCGTTGGCGATGTAGCTGCCCAGCTTGTCGTCCGGGTTCTTCTGCTTTTCAGCGATGAATTCGCGCAGGTAGGCGATTACCTGCTTCACCGCCGCGCCCATCCGGGCGTGGTCGCGCGAGTGCAGGATCTCGTATTCCCAGGCGAGGAACTGCTCGAACATGGCGAAGGGCAGGCCCATCAGATCGAGGAAGACGCGGACCGGATAGACCCGGCCGAAGTCATGGGCGATGTCGACCTCGCCCTTGGCTGCGAACTCCTCGATCATCTCCACCGCCAGCGCGCGCACCTTGGGCTCCAGCTTCTGGAGCGCGACAGGGGTGAAATGGACGTTGAGGAAGCGGCGATACCGGGCGTGATCGGGCGGATCGATGCCGAGCGGGATCGACGGGAAGGTCTCGCCCGCCAGCGCCTGGAACTGCGCAACGCCCTTCGTGCTGAAGTAATCGTTGTCCTCGTAGACCCGGCGGATGTCCTCGTAATGCGATACGCACCAGGTGCCGACTGTCTTGTCGCCGAACGGATAGGGCGAATAGAGCAGCCGCGGCACGCCCGGCGCGCGCAGCTTGTCCGTCCCGGCATAGGGGTCGAGCAGGTCGTTGGGCGACTGGCCCATGGCGAAGCGGATATCGACCACCCGCTCGCGCGGGACGTGGGGCGGAGCCGGTTCGTCGACCTGCCAGGAGGCAAGGAGTTCGGCAGCGGCAGGCGCGGTGTCAGTTTGGGCCATGGTCAGAAATCCGTTCCTCCGTCGATGTTTATCAGCGCGCCTGTCAGGTAGGCCGCCTTTTCTGAAAGCAGGAAGGCGATCAGCTCGCCCGCCTCGCGGGGCTCGCCGATCCGGTCGAGCGCCGCCTTCATGCCGTAGGTGTCGCGCATTTCCTGCCACAGGCGCAGGTCGTCCGCACCGTCCAGCGCCGCGCGGGTGGCGTCCAGCGCTTCGGTCGCGAAGGCGCCAGGGGCGATGCAGTTGGCGCGGATGCCTTGCGAGCCGTGAGCCTTGGCGACCCCCTTGATGAACACCGCAATCGCCGCCTTCATCGCGGCATAGTGGAGCAGCACCGGCTTGGGCGCGCGGATCGAATAGGCCGCGCAAGCGACGATCGAGCCGCCCCCGCGCGCCACCATGGCCGGAACCGCGACCCGCAGGGAACGGACCACGGTCATCAGCTGGGTGTCGAAACATTCGGCCCAGTCGGCATCGCTCAGCGCCAGGGCATCGCCACGCGCGTGGATCGGGCCGGCCGTGACGGCAATCCCGTCCAGCCCGCCAAGCCGTTCGACCGCGCGGCGCAGCGCTGCTTCCAGCCCGCCCCGGTCGCTGCCTTCGCCCATTGCGCCAATCGCCTCGGCCACACCTTCCGCCCGCGCGGAATCCCGCCCGACGAGGACTACGCGGTGGCCCTCGTCGGTCAGCACCCGCGCGGCGGCGTGGCCGAGGCCACTGGTCCCGCCGACGACGATGTGCGCCCGCGCTGTCACGCCGAGGCGAACATCCGCTCGATATCGCCCGAAGTCACCGGACGGCGCGCCTTGCCGATCGCGTCCATGGAGTCGGTCTTGAGCCCGCCGAGGTTATGACGCGGGCTGACGTCCACGTCCTTGCCCAGTTCGCGCAGGTGCCCGACGGTGCAGTTCTCGCGCCCGCCGTTGAGGGCGAAGGCATCAAAGCTGTATTCGCGCATCACATTGAGGTGAGTGATCTTGTCGATCGTCTCCTTCTTCAGCCCATTGACCGAAGCCCACAGGTATTCGGGCACGTTCGGCCAGACCGTGTCGGAATGCGGATAGTCGCATTCATAGGCGACCATGTTCTCGTTCATGTAATCGAGGTTCTTCACCCCGAACTGGTCGTCGATGAAGCAGCTGATGATGTGGCGCTTGAACAGATCCGAAGGCCGCTCGCCGCCGAAGTCGGTAAAGGTCCATTCGTGGTGATGCGCGTGCGTGAAGTCAGCGCGTTCGAGGAAGTAGGGCACCCAGCCGATCCCGCCTTCCGACAGGGCCATGCGCAATTCGGGATAACGCTTCCAGAAGGTCGCGAAGGTCCAGTCGGCGGCCGAATTGGCGATCGAGATCGGCATGGCCGTGATCCAGGCGTCGATCGGGCTTTCGCTGGAGGGATGCATCGCCCGCGCACCGGTGCCGATGTGGCAGTTGATCACGATCCGGCTGTCGTTGCAGGCCTTCCAGAACGGTTCCCAGTACTCGTTGTGGATGCTGGGCAGGCCGATGTTGGCGGGATTGTCCGAGAACGACACGGCATGGACCCCAAGGTCGCTCATCCGCTTCAGTTCCTTCAGCGTCTCGCCCATGTCCCAGCTGGGCACCAGGCACATCGGGATGAACCGGCCCGGCGCGGCGGCGCACCATTCCTGCACGTGCCAGTCATTCCAGGCGCGGCAGGCGCGCAGCGCCTCTTCCGGGTCCTTCTGCGCCATGGCGACGAACACCCCGCCCGCGAAGCTGGGCATGGTCGGGAAGTTGAGGCTGGCGAGCACGCCGTTGGCGTTCATGTCGTCGACCCGCAGCTTGGGGTCATAAGTGCCGGGACGCAGCTGATCGAAGGCCGAAGGCTCCATCCCGTATTCGCTGCGCGGACGGCCAACCACGGCATTGAGGCCGATGGTGGGATAGCGCTGGTCGTTCCACAGCCAGATGTCCTTGCCGTTCTCCTTGACGATGCGCGGGGCGCGATCCTTGTGGGCCTCGGGATAGTGGCGGATGAAAGCCTCGGGCGGCTCAACCGCGTGATCGTCGATGCTGATGATGACCAGGTCTTCCATGTTCATCGGTATTCTCCCGCTGCTGGCCGCGCTTGACGCGACTCAATAATTGATGATGCGTCAATTAATCACACCAGACGCACGGGTGCAACGCCTGAATGCGTCAAATCGCCGCGCGAATGCACGGTCGGCCATGCCGTATCGAGCGAGTGTCAGTGCCCCAGCGAATCGACCACGCGGGCGCCCTCGCCCTCGCTGGTCCAGGTCGCGTTGGCGTTGGTCAGGTGCAGCCGCCAATGGGCGACGGCTTCTTCCACCTTGCCCGCCTCGATCAGGTCGACGACCTTGATGTAGGACTTCAGGCCAGCGCGGTGGCTCTTCTGCCTCTGCTCGCGGCTGCGCGGATAGCGCTTCTGGAATTCGATCTGGTGCTTGCCAGCCAGGTTGAGGAGCATGCGGCTGAGTAAAGTGATGGTCTTCAGACCTGTCGCGGCGACCAGTGCCTGGTGGAAGAATTCCACCTTCTCGATGAAGGCTTCGTGATTTTCCTCATCGAGCATGCGCTCCATTTCGGCCAGCAGCGCGCGCAGATCGCCGATTGCACCGCGCCCCTTGTCGGTCGCCAGCCAGCGCACCACCGAAGGCTCGATCGCGAGGCGGGCCTGGTAGAGGTCGGCAATTGTCGTCCCCTGCGATTCCAGCACGTAACCGGCATAGCGGGACACGAGATCGACCGAGGGCTTGTGAACCTTGGCCCCGGTGCGCGATCCGCGCACCACGCTGATCAACCTTTCGGCCTCGAGGATGCGGAACGCCTCGCGCAGTGTCGGGCGCGAAATGCCCAAGCTCTCCATGAGTTGGCCTTCGGGGGGCAGGGAATCGCCTTCGCCGATTTCGCCGCGCACGATCTGGGCGCGGATCTTGTCGGCCACGATCTCGCTGGTCTTGGGCACGTGGATACGCTGAGGCAAGCCGAAATCGTCGTCCGAGCCAAGCGCCATCACGAGTTCCCCTCCGCCGAAATGGCGGTCTCCAACCGTCTAGATAGGCAACTTGGTTTTACAACTAAAGCGATTTAACGCGGAAAGGCGGAATTATCCACCGAACGAAAGCCCCTCGTTCAGCGTCCACTTGCCGTTGCGGCCCCGGACCCAGCCGCTGGCCGCCCAGGTCCCGCCATCAACCGGCAGGACAGCGCCCGTTACATAGCTCGCGAGCGCAGAGCAAAGGAAAACCGCAGCATCGCCGCATTCGGTGTCGATACCTTCGCGCCCGAGCGGAATCAGGCGGTTCATCGCATCGACCGCCTCGGGGCTGTGCTTCACCCAGGCGGCGGGGTCGACCGGTCCGGCCCGGTTGCCCTGGTTGCCCGGCGTCACTGTGTGATCCGGGGCGATGCAGTTGACCCTGATGCCGTGGCCGGACAGTTCGACCGCCATCGACTTGGTAAAGCTGACCATCCCGGCCTTGCACGCAGCATAGACCGCGAAGTTGGGCGCGGCGCGCTCCGCCTCGATCGAGGCGACGTTGAGGATCGCCCCCCCCTGCCCGCCACGGATCATCAGCGGCGCGGCGGCGTGGGTCGCCGCCAGCATCGAGACGAGGTTGATGTCGATGTGCCTGCGCCAGCTGCGCTCGCTCTGCTCAAGGAACGGGCGCGCCGATACGCCGCCGGCATTGTTGACGAGAATGTCGAGCCGCCCGAAACGCGCGTCGGTTGCGGCAATAGCGGCGCGGATCGCCTCGGCCTCCATAGCATCGCCGGGGATTGCAAGCGCTTCCCGCCCCAATTCGCGAATCCGCGCGGCGGTTTCCTCGGCGCGTTCGGGCACGATCTCGAACACGGCGACGTCGGCCCCCGCCTCGGCCAGTCCAAGTGCAATGGCGCGGCCAATCCCGCCCCCACCCGCGGTGACAAAGGCGACCTGTCCGTCAAGCCGTCCGCGCTGGTTCATCGTCATGCTCCTGAGGCGCCGCGAAAGGCGCGGCAATATTCGATGCGGTGCCCGTCGGGATCAAGCAGGTAGAAGAATTCCGCGTCCTTGCCCTGCCGCACCCCGTCTGCGTCGATGGGAAAGCCCGGCAATTCGGCATCGTCGAAGCGGGCGCCGCGCGCGACAAGTTCGCGGCGCAGGGGGCCGAGCGGCTGGCGGGTCATCAGCGCGATCCCGACGCGCTGATCGCCTTCCGCCGCGCCTTTCGCCGGCAGCAGCCAGAGCTTGACTCCGCCCAGCCGGAAACAGGCCATCGCGGTCGCCTTGCCTTCAAGCGTCCGGTCCTCGCCGCGAAAGATGGGCGGCGCGCCGAACGTGCGCTCGTACCAGTCGACCGAACCTTCAAGATCCGCGACCCTGAGGTTGAGATCGAGCCTGGCTTCGAGCGGATCAGTCATTCAGGTCTACGCCCATCACTGCCCCGGTGACATAGGCGGCATAGTCGCTGGCCAGGTAGGCGACGA
>CALMJG010000132.1 GCA_937864195.1 uncultured Novosphingobium sp. | reverse complement strand
CTAAGCTCGTAATAGGCCTCGCCGAACGCGGCATAGGACTTCAGCTTGTAGGGGGCGTAGCCAAGGAAGTAATTGTGGCCGTTGCCCTTAAGGTCGTTGGTCGGATCGATATAGATGCAGGTGGCGACGTTCGCGGCGCAGGGCGCACCGCCATTGGCCGTGTTGGCGAAGGCGGTCAGCGTGTGCGAATAGACCCCCGCGACCTGCTCCAGGCTGTAATCGAGATAATTCCCGCCCAGGCTGAAGTTGAACGGACCGGCGAAGCTGGACGACAGCCGCAGCTCATGGAAATGCTGCTCGCTCGTGCGGAAGTTGGCGTTGAGATAGGTCAGGCGGTTCGATGCGCCCAGCTGCGGGTCGTTGACGAAACCACCCGGCGCGAAGGCCGTCGACAGGAAAGCGGCGCCGGGCTGTTCGAGCAGCCCCTCCTGGCTCGATTCAACCTCGTCCTTCTGGTAGGAACCAAGGTAGTTGAGCTGCAGGCCTTCGCTGAGGTCCAGCGTCAGGCCGCCTTCCCAGATGTCTTCGCGCGCCTTGTAGACCACGGGCAGGCTGGCAGACACCGTATCGATGTCGGAAGAGAAGTTCTGCCCCGCAAACACGTTCCCCGATGCCAGCCCCGAGCGGTACGCGGCGAGACCGAAGAAGGTCGTCAGCGAATTCGGCAGCGCGTTGCCGGCCTTCGGGTCCAGCCTGGCATTGGCGCAGCCCTGGCTGAGCAGCGCGCGCACCAGCGGATCGGTCACGGCAGTGCCGCCGACCGAAGCCGGCCCCGGATCGGCCACGCAGGCCCCCTTGCCGGTCAGCAGGCGTGTGTCGTCCTCCCGGAAACGCTGCCAGGTGATGTAGCCGTGCAGCGAATCCGAAGGCTGGAACCCCAGCGTTGCGCGGAAGGAAGACATGTGGCGGGAATCCAGCTTCTCCCCGTTCACGGTGTTGGTCGCCAGTCCGGCACGATCGAAGTGGCTTGCCGCCAGGCGGATGCCCAGCTGGTCCCCGGCAAGGGGAATGTTGACCATGCCGCGGAACTTGCGCGTCTCGAAGCTGCCGTATTCGGCGTTGAGATCAGCTGCGAATTCGCCCTTGGGCTTGGCGCTGATGACGTTGATCACGCCGCCGGTCGCGTTGCGGCCATAGAGCGTGCCCTGCGGCCCGCGCAGAACCTCCAGCCGCTCAATGTCATAGAGGTCCATCTCGAACAGGCGATTGTCCGACATCGGCGCGCCGTTGAAGTGGATGCCGGTCGCGGAATCGCTCGCGCCCGAGAAAGCCTTGGTCCCGATCCCGCGGATGGTGACGTTGTTGCCGCGCTGCCCCTGCGCGAAAGTGACGTTGGGAACGCCGGTCTGGATGTCCGGGCCGCCTTCGATCTTCTGCGCCTTCAGGCTTTCGCTGTTGAAGGCGGAAACCGCGATGGGTACCTTCTGGAGGCTTTCCTCGCGGCGCTAAGCCGTGACAACGATCTCACCTTCCGCAGCTTCGGCATTCTGTGCCCAGGCAGGCGAGGCCATCGCGAACGCCATCAGCGAGGCGCCATGGATCAAGACCGATTTCGTGGACATTTGTCTCCCCTTCCCCTGCAGTCCGGCATGCGCGCCGGCTGTCGTCAATTGCCCGAGTGCTTTCGACGGCCCGGCGTTTCGAGACATTTCCATGAACTTCAGTTCAGAATCACATATGCGAAAATGAGCGCGGCCGCCTGCAAACAGGCCGCGCTGCCAGCCGGAATGCGGCTCGGCGCCTGATCCGGGACCGGTTCGCGCCATCCATCAGGCCTGTTTGCACGGCGCAAAATGGCCGACACCCGCCTGGCGCTTCGCCGGGAGAGGGAATATCCGTGGCGCGGGGCGCATCCGCAGCTGGCTGAGCGGACTGAAGCAGGACTCACCGACTCTTGCAAAAATGGCAGCACTGCCCGCCTATTTTGCAATTGCACCCCGACAATCCATCCCTATTTGCAGCCTTGCCTTTTAGGCATCCTCTCCCAAGACTTTCCAAAGGGCCAGCTTTTGCTGGCCCTTCTTTTTTGCCGGAAATCCCCTTGCGGTCCGGACCGCCGGCTTGAACCACGGCCACCTCACAGCTGGATGCTCCCCGATATCGATGCCTCCGTCTGTCGACGCAAACCGGCGGAATGCGGTCTATTGACTGCATCCATCCGCTCTGGCGAAAGGCGGCAATGACCGGCCCGGATCTTTCCATTCGACTGCACCGCGCGGCCTTCAACCGGGCCCTGGCAGACGCGGACCTTGCTGCAATCGGCGCGATACTTGCCCCCAATGCGGTGCTGGTCACGGGGACCGACAGCGCGGTGATCTCCAGCCGCAAGGCACAGCTGCAGGCCTGGAAGCGCGAATTCGGCGCCCGATCCCGCCTTGTGTACCTGCGTACGCCCAGCTCGATCGTTGCATCGGCAGTCGAGCCCATCGCGCTGGAGCATGGCACATGGCGCGGCACCTCGAGCACGACGGGAGAGGTGCTCGCCTCGGGCGACTACTCGGCAAAATGGCGCAAGGCCGGGGATGACTGGGTGATCGAGGCGGAAATATTCGTAACGCTTGCCTGACCCAGCGGATGCGTTCCAGGGCCGGGGGTCTTCGCCTGACGTGCTCTGGCAGCACCTGATTCCGCGCCGCGCTCCCGGCACCTTTCGGGGATTCGAGACGCGCAACTGCAACATTCGCCTGCCACTTCGCGGCCACTCAGATTGCTCGCACTTGCAGCATAACAGGGGCCAAGGGGTATCATGTCGAAATCGAATCTCGCGTCCGCCATCGCCATTGCATTCGCGCTGTCCGCTCCGGCGTTCGCCGCCGAGGCAGCCGCTTCTGACGCGGCAGCTGACCCTGCCGCAGATGCTGCCGCTGCCGACAGTTCCGAGGCCATCATCGTCACCGGCACGCGCGAGGCGAACCGCACCCAGTTCGATGCCATGGCCCCGGTCGACGTTCTGTCGCAGGACCTCGTCGCGTCCAGCGTCTCGGGCGATCTCAACGACCGGCTGGCGCAATTGCTTCCCTCGTTCAACGTCCAGCGCCTGCCAGCGGCGGACGGCCAGGCCTTCGTTCGCCCTGCGACGCTACGCGCGCTGTCGGCGGATCACACGCTGGTCCTGGTCAACGGACGGCGCTTCCACCGCTCGGCACTGCTGGGTTCGCGCGGTGCCCAGGCGCCTGATCTCGCCGGCATACCCAACCTTGCGGTCGGCCAGATCGAAGTGCTGCGCGATGGCGCTTCGGCCCAGTATGGTTCCGACGCGATCGCCGGGGTGGTCAACATCATCCTCGACGAAAAGCCCGGCATGCACGCGGTGAGCCAGGTGTCCCGCTACTACGCGGGCGATGGCACCGAATACCTGGTCGGCCTGCGCGGCGGCGCGCGCCTGGGGGATCGCGGCTTCCTTTCCTTCACTGGCGAATGGAACAAGCAGAACGCCACCTCGCGCACCCGCCAGCGGCCCGATGCGATTGCTTTTCAGGCAGCCAATCCAACTCTTGCCGTGCCTAATCCGGTCCAGCGCTGGGGCCAGCCTGACCTCGAATCGATCAAGGGATCGGCCAGCCTGCGCTTTGAACTGGCCCCCAAGGCCGAATTCCATGCCTTCGCCATCGCCCAGCAGGGCGAAGGCGTGACCGACTTCAACTGGCGCAACCCGGCAACGACCGGCAGCGTGTTCAACGCCTCCAGCGCTTTTCCCGGCTTCTCGTTCCGCACGGTCTATCCCACCGGCTTCACCCCGCGTTTCGCCACCCGATACAATGACCTGCAAGCCAATGGCGGGCTGAGCGGATCGTTGAACGAAGCGCTCACCTATGACCTGTCGGCATCGTTCGGGCGCAGCACGATCGATTATGACATGACCGAAAGCCTCAACGCCTCGCTCGGGCCGCAAAGCCCGCTGGCGTTCTATATCGGCCAGTTGCAGCAGCGCGAATTCACGCTTAACGCCGACATGGTCTACCGGATCGACCTCGGAGGCGCGGAACCGCTCAACGCGGCATTCGGATACGAGCGGCGCGAGGAAACCTACAAGGTAGGATTGGGCGATCCGGCATCCTATGCCGTCGGCCCCGGTGCGGCGACTGGCCTTGCGCCCAATTCGAATGGCTACCCCGGGTTCGGCCCCCTGCAGGCGGGCACTTTCAAGCAGACCAGCAACGCCGGCTATCTCGACCTTGAATGGCAGGCGGCGCCGATCCTGACCCTGGGCGCGGCCGGCCGCTACGAAAGCTATTCCTCGTTCGGCGACAGCTTCACCTACAAGCTTTCCGCCCGGGTCGAGCCGGTCGCCGAGCTGGCCCTGCGCGCCACCTATGCCACGGGCTTCCGCGCGCCGACGCCGGGGCAGTCCAACAGCCGAAGCGTGAATCAGGGCCTCGACACGACCACCATGCAGATCTTCAACACAGGCCGCCTTTCGCCGGGCGATCCGCTGGCGATCGCACTGGGGGCCGTGCCGCTTCAGCCGGAGAAGTCGAAAAGCGCGACCTTCGGCCTGGTCTGGCGCACCGATGGCGGGCTGAGCGTGACGGTCGACGCCTACCAGATCGACGTTCGCGACCGCTTCGGAGAATCGCGGACTTTCGCAGTGCCCGCCGGCTTCCAGAACCCCAACAGCTTCACCGCCGTGCGCTATTTCACCAACGACTTCGCAACCCGCACGCGCGGTGTCGACGTGGTATTCAACCTGCGCCGCGATGTGGGACCAGGCCAGCTGAACGCCACGCTGGCCTACAATTACAACCAGACCCGCGTGCGCAGCGGCACCACGGCGGCGATCGCCAACGCCTCGCAGGCGCGGATCTTCCAAGAGCGCCTGCCCGAACACAACGCGACCGGCACCATCGCCTATGCCATGGGCCCGGTCGACCTGATGCTGCGCGCCCGCTATTACGACGCGTGGACCGACGTGAGCGGCAATGCGACCGGCGACCTGTTCCAGCGCTTCGGCGGGATGGCGCTGTTCGACGCGGCGGTCACGGTTAAGCTGGGCAGCAACCTGTCGGTCAAGGTCGGGGCCGAGAACCTGTTCGGCACCTATCCGGACGAGGCCACCAACCAGGCGGTGCGCGGGCTGATCTATTCGCGCAACGCCCCCTATGACACCGATGGCGGCCAGTATTACGCCCGCCTGGACATCCGTTTCTGAGCGGCCGGCAGGGCATGAAGCGGCGCGATCTCCTGGCCGCGGCGGCAGCGGCCCCCGTGGCCGGGATCCTGCCGCAAGCGGCGGCGGCAGGCGAAACGGGCGAGGCCTATTGGGACCGGATCGCCGCGCTCTACGATCGGCCGCCCGGCGTGATCCAGCTGGAGCACGGCAACTGGGGGGCCATGGCCCGCCCGGTGCGGCAGGAATATGTCCGGCAAGTCGAACGGGTTAACCGCGACACCAGCTTCTATTCCCGGCGGACCATGAGCGCGGACCTGCGCACAGCGCACCGCGCCGTTGCCACGCTGCTGGGCGTTGAGACCGATGAGCTTGTGCTGACCCGCAATGCGACCGAGGCGCTGAAGGCCCTGATCCTGGGCTACGAGGGCTTGCGCAGCGGCGACACGGTCATCCTGGCGGACCATGATTACGACGCGATGCAGCACTGCATGGCAGCGCTGGCCGCGCGGCGCGGAGTGGAGGTGGTGCGCATCGCCCTGCCCCACCCCGCGAGCCATCAGGGGCTGATCGATGTCTACGCTGCGGCACTCAAGGCCAACCCGCGCACCCGGCTGGTGCTGCTGACCCATCTCGGCCATCGCAGCGGACTGGTCCTTCCCGTGGCGGAAATCACGACGCTGGCGCGAAGCCACGGCGCGGACGTGATCGTCGATGCCGCGCACAGCCTGGGCCAGCTCGATTTCCGCCTGCCGGAGCTGGGCGCGGACTTCATCGGGGTCAATCTCCACAAGTGGATCGGCGCACCGCTGGGCGTGGGAGCGATGATCGTGCGGCGCGGCCGCCATGGCGAGATCGCCCGCGACCCCGCCTCCGATCCGGTCCGCGAAAGCGGTGTCGCCGCGCTGGTTCACACCGGAACGGTCGATTTCGCCGCTGTGCTGACCCTGCCGGCGGCCATTGCCTTTCAGGATGGCATCGGCGCTGCACGGCGCGCGGCGCGGCTGCGCGCGCTGCGGGACCGGTGGGCCACCTCCTTCGATGGCCATCCCGCGATCGACATGCTCACCCCGCCCGATCCCCGCCTCTACGGCGCAATCACCTCGTTCCGGCTCAAGGAAGACAGTTCAGCGCAGGCGCACGAGAAATTCGCCGCCCGCCTGCTTGACGATTACGGCCTGTTCACGGTGGTCCGCACCGGCCTGGCGAAAGGAGCCTGCATCCGGGTCACCCCGGCGCTGGCCAACCGGATGGCCGATTGCGACCGACTGGCCGAGGCGCTCCAGCGACTGCTGCCGCGCGCGCCGGGGTAAACCCGCCGGAACCTGTCGACTGACCTCGCCGCGATGGCGGCAACAGCGAGACGGGTGTGCGCCAAGGGCTGACGTAGCTCTCGGCCGGATCTATGGGGTCGGCATGGACCGACAATTGCAACAGTCGCCGCCCCTCAGCGTGGCGGCACTTTACTGCTTCACCCGCTTCGACGATTGCGCCGCCTTGCGCGCTGCGATCGAGCGCTCGTGCCGCGAAGCGGGGGTGCGAGGCACCTTGCTGCTGGCGCCTGAGGGCATCAACGGCACGATCGCCGGCATCCCGGCGGCGATCGCCCGGGTGCTGGAGCACATCCGGTCGTTAGCCGGTTGCGCGGACCTTGACGTAAAGCTGTCGTCGGCTGCGGTCATGCCCTTTCATCGCCTGAAAGTCCGGCTGAAACGCGAGATCGTCACCATGGGCGAGCCCGACATCGATCCTCGCGCCAATGCCGGGACCTATGTCGAGCCCGATGCATGGAATGCACTGATCTCCGATCCCGAAACCATCGTCATCGACACACGCAATGGCTACGAAGTCGCGATCGGCACCTTTGCCGGTGCGATCGACCCGGGGACGACCAGCTTTCGCGAGTTTCCCGAATGGTTCCGCCAGCAACGCAAGGCACTGCTGGGCGAGGGACGACAGCCCAAGGTCGCAATGTTCTGCACCGGCGGCATTCGCTGCGAGAAATCGACGGCCTTTCTCAAGCAGGAAGGCGTCACCGATGTCTTTCACCTCAAGGGCGGCATTCTCAAGTATCTGGAGACGGTGCCCGAGGACCAAAGTCTCTGGCAGGGAGAATGCTTTGTCTTCGATGAACGGGTAGCGGTCGGCCACGCCCTGGCCGAGGGCACACATACCCTGTGCCGCGCCTGTCGGCGCCCTCTGGGTGAGCAGGACCGCCGATCCCCTCACCATGAAGAAGGCGTGAGCTGTGCGGCATGCCATCCGGAGCGGACCGACGAGCAGCGCGCCTCTGCCAGGGAGAGACACCGTCAGGTGCAATTGGCGATCGCCCGCGGGGAGAGCCACGTCGGAGCGCGGCAAGACCACTGAGCGGGCCGATCCGCTCAGTTCAACTCAGCGCAGCCCGCCCGACCAGGCCGCCTTCAGGCGCCCCTTTCGCGTTGCCACTGCGGCCTTTTCAGGAAACGAGACCTCCTTCGGATCACGCCGGGGGCGGATCGGGGCCTGATGGCGATCGTCGGGACTAGAAAGACGACCCTGCGTATATGATGATATTACGATATGTTCGATTGCACATCGACTTGCCGGCATTCCCATGGACATAACCGAACAATCTCTTATGCATAGGCGAATAAACGCCTATCCGGGTCGAACAGAATGTCATTTCTTCCATGGTCAAGAACCGCCGTTTTCTGAACCTGAGAAACTTTCAGGTCTTCGAAGCTGTTGCGAGATACAAGTCGATTGCCGAGGCGGCGACGGAACTCGGCGTTACGCAGAGCGCCATCAGCCATCAGTTGCGCAATCTGGCCGAGCGGACGGGGGAGGATCTGATCGAGCGTCGCGGACGCGCGATCCACCTTACCGAAGTCGGCAGCCGGCTCGCGGCATCCCTCGAAAGCGCGTTCGACATCATCGAACAGCAGGTCACCTCGCTTGAGGGGAACCGCAGGGTCATCCGGGTGGGCGTCTATTCATCATTCGCAACCGGCTGGCTGATCCCCCGCATGGCGCCGTTTCACGCCGCCTATCCGGACCTCGATCTCCGGCTGATCATGCTCTATGATCCGCATGAAACCTCCAATCGGATCGCCGACGTGTTCATCACTTCGGAACCGGTGGAGATCGGCTACTCTGCCAAGCGGTTGTTTGGAGAGCAGCTCGTCCCGGTCTGCGCCGCAGGCAGCATCGATGACTTCTCGTCGCCGATGCGACTGATCAGCGCCGAAGCGACGACGAACCTGATGGGCCGTGCATGGGAGGCCTTCGCGCACCTCAACGATCTGGAGATCTCGTCGATCAGATCGGGCGCATGGCTGTGCTGCTCGCACTATATTCTTGCGCTGGAAATGGTGCAGGCGCGCATGGGCGCGGCATTGCTGCCCGATTTCCTGGTCGCGCGCCAGATTGCGGACGGAACGCTTCACCGGCTTCCCGGGGCAGCGCTTCCGACCGGTCTATCCTACGAAATCCATGTCCCGGTAGAGCGGCGGCAGGATCCCGCAATCAGTCAGTTCTCGGCCTGGCTGCAGCAGATCGCCGCCGAGGAGAATTCAGTGAATTAAACTCATGATGCGAGTTTTTTTCATGAATCTACCGTTGGTTACCTGTTGCTGCGCATTCGTCCGGTTTGTTAGTGTCTTGCAGCCTCAAGGACAGTCTGTCCCAGCGGACCGAATGCTCCAGGCCTCCTCGGGAGGCCTCAGGGCATTGATGTCCCAGGCTCTATTACAGGTGGCTAGGAGATCCGATACATGACAGCTTTGTTCAGGCGCAATCGACTGCGCGCTCAGCCGGCGGCAGCCCTGGCCATAGCCGCCGCGGCGATGACGCTGACCTGCGCCAGCACCCCCGCCCTTGCCCAGAACGGCGGCGTGACGACGGGTTACCTGACCGGGGTCTGGAAAGAGGATCAGCAGTGCCGGGGCAACGAAGCCATGGTCTTCTTTCCGAACGACACGATGTCGTCTGCCGGATCGGTTGCCGTCAGCTATGCCGTGACCGGCCCCTCGCAGATCGTCATGCACGGACCGGGCGGCGTGGTTCCGATCAACATTCAGACCATCCATCAGAACAACATGATCGTCAGCTTCCAGGGCGGCAGGACCGTGCTGTTCCGCTGCGGATACAATTCCGGCCAGAACTTCAATCCCGGGCCGAACTACAATCCTGGACCGAACTACAATGGGGTGCTCTCGCCCGCCTACGTCACCGGCGGCTGGGGCCAGAACGGCAACTGCGCGCGTCCCGAAGTCTTCCTGGTCAACGGGCAGCTTAACAGCAGCAACGGCGATCAGGGTAGCTGGACGCTGTTCGGCAATGTTCTGCGCATCAAGGGCGTCACCGGCACCGACACCGATTTCGCGGTCCAGACGAACGGCCCCCGGAACATGACGCTGACCCAGACGCAGACCGGCGCGGTAAGCATCTACACCCGCTGTTTCTGATCCAGACTCCAGACCAGTAGCGAACCCCAGCCAGGCGGGCCCTCCCCCGGCTGGGGTTTGCCCCCGCGCGCCCATGCGCCTTGTCGGCACAAGCGCGCGCACCTCCGGCAGAACACGTTTCATGCGTCAGGCAATGCCCCGGCAGCGCCCGACCCTCATCGAGGATCACCACATTGACCAACGCCAAAATCCGCCACACCGCCCTGACCGGTTCCAGCATGATGGCCGTCGCCCTGCTTGCCGCCCTGCCGGGCCAGGCCCTCGCGCAGAATATCGTTCTGGGCGCGAACGCGGGTGACAACGACATCCGCGTTGTGGGGACTGGCCAGAATGGCACAGCGTCCAGGGTGTTCGTCGGCGAAAGCGGGCGCGGCACGCTGACGGTCCAGGGTGGCGGTACATTCACCACCTCGGACTCTACCTACGTGGGAGCACGGCCGAGCGGCGAGGGTATCATCACCGTCACTGGCGCGGGCAGTTCGCTGCGCGTGGACCCGATCCTTTATGTCGGATTCGACGGGAGCGGCACGGTGACGGCCTCCGGCGGCGGGGCGATTTCGGCAGCAAACGGCGTCATGCTCGGCGCCAACCCGGCCGGGCAAGGCACTGTCACGGTGACTGGCGCGGGATCGTCGCTGAGTTCGGGCTCGTACATCTATCTCGGCAATGCGGGGCGCGGATCCCTTGACGTCTCCAACGGTGGCAGCGTTGCGTCCACAAGTGTCTTCCGCTTCGGCACCGAGGCGAGCGGCATCGGCGTGGCGACGGTAACGGGGACCGGATCGTCGCTGACCGCCGGAAATAGTTTGTACATCGGCGACAAGGGTCAGGGTACGCTGACCGTATCGAATGGCGGCAAGGTCAATGCCGGCCCTTCAATCGGGATCGGCAATGCCTCGACCGGCGTGGGCACGGCGACCGTGACCGGGGCGGGCACGGTGCTTGGCACGAACGGCACTGCAATTATCGGCAATTTCGGCCGGGGAGACCTGACCGTATCGGACGGCGGAAGCGTCAGTGCAGGAGGCAATGCTCTCATCGGATACACCGCAGGCTCCGCCGGCACGGTCACCGTCAGCGGATCCGGATCGTCACTTGCGGTAAGCAGGTTCACACAGGTTGGCGACGCCGGTAACGGCACTCTGATCGCATCGGGGGGGGCGACGGTTTCCCTGGCGGACGGCTTTGCGATTGGCGGCGCAGCCAGCGGCGTGGGCACGGCAACCGTGACCGGGGCGGGCACGACGCTTGGCGCGAACGGGGATGTAGCTATCGGCGCTGCCGGTCGGGGAGACCTGACCGTGTCGAACGGCGCCAGCGTCACTGCCCGAAGCAATGCCTACATCGGACGCTTCGCGGGCTCCACCGGCACGGTGACAGTTTCCGGATCCGGATCGTCACTGGCGGCAAACGGATTCACACAGGTTGGCGACGCCGGTAACGGCACGTTGACTGCATCGAACGGTGCGACCCTTTCCCTGGCGGGCGGCTTTGCGCTTGGCCTTGCGGCCAGCGGCGTGGGCACGATGATCGTGACCGGGGCGGGCACGACGCTTGGCGCGAACGGCCTTGCGGTTATCGGCAGTTCCGGCCGGGCAGACCTGACCATATCGAACGGCGGAAGCGTCAGTGTGAGGGACAGAGCCATCATCGCTGGCGGCGCAGGCTCCACCGGCACGGTCACAGTCAGCGGATCCGGGTCGTCGCTAACGGTAACTGGGGACACCGAGTTCGGCTATAGCGGTAGCGGCGCCTTGATTGCATCGAACGGTGCGCAGGTCTCCCTGGTGGACGGCTTTGCGCTTGGCGTTACGGCCGGCGGCGTGGGCACGGCGACCGTGACCGGGGCGGGCACGGTGCTTGGCACGCAGCGCAAAGCATTTATCGGCGCTTCCGGCCGGGGAGACCTGACCGTATCGGATGGCGGCAAGGTGAATGTTCGGGACGACATCACGATCGCCGGCCAATCGACCGGCGTTGGCACCGTGACCGTGACCGGGACCGGGTCGTCGTTGAGCACCGATCTTTTCATGGGCGTTGGCGAGCGTGGCACCGGAACCCTCACAGTGGCCAATGGCGCCACTGTTCAGACCGGTGGCAATACCGTGATCGGCGGTCGAGCCACGGGCAACGGCGCGGTCACTGTCAGTGGGGCCGGTTCGTCGCTGACGGCCGGGAGTTTCCTGACTGTGGGATATGACGGACGTGGCGAACTGACGGTTTCGAATGGCGCGACGGCAGCCGGTCAGAGTGGCATTTTTCTGGCTTCTAGGGCAAATTCCCAAGGCGTGCTTTCGGTGGGTGGACGTTCGGGCTCGGCGGCTGCTGCGGCCGGTTCGATCAACGGCACCATCTTCATGGGCCAAGGCTCTGCGGTGCTGGCCTTCAATCACAATTCTGCGGGCTACGCCCACACCGGCGAGATTACGAGCAACGCACCGGGCGCAGGCAATATCCGCTTCGAAGCGGGGCGCACGACGTTCAACACCAATGGCCTCGGCTTCACCGGCACCAGCGAGGTGCTGAGCGGCGCGGCACTGAACCTGAACGGCAGCCTGGGCGGCAGCCTGAACGTGCGGGCGGGCGGCGAACTGAGCGGCGTCGGCACGATCGGCGCGCTGGGCGTCGATGGCGTGGTCCGGCTGGGCGGCAATGGCACGATCGGCCAACTGAGCGGGGCTTCGGCGGCGTTCAATGCAGGCTCGCTCTATGTGGTGGACTTTGCCGGCAACGCCAGCGCCGATTCCATCGCGGTGAGCGGCACCGCCACCATTGCCAGCGGATCGACCCTGCGCGTCGTCACTCCCACCGGCACCACCTATCGTGCGGGCGACCGCGCGGTGGTCCTGTCGGCGGCGGGCGGCCTGACCGGCAAATTCACGCTGGAAGGCGGCCCGCGCGTGCTGAGCACGTTCCTGGGCCTGCGCGATGGCTATTCGGCAACCCAGGCCTTTGTCGAGGTGGCGCAGGTCCGCGATTTCGCGGCTGCGGCGCTGACGGCGAACCAGCGCGCTGCGGCGGGCGGCATCCAGAGCCTGGGCGCGGCTTCGCCCCTGTTCAATGCCGTGGCCCACATGCCCAACGATGCCTCGGCCCGGACCGCGTTCGACGCGCTTTCCGGAGAGATCCATCCGGGTGCGCGCAGCGTGCTCGCCCGCGATGCCTATCGCCTGCAGCAGGTGGCGCTCGGCAACCGCGTGACCGGCGATCACGAAGCCGCCGGCCGCGTGTGGGCGAGCGGCTGGACCAGCGATGGCCGCCTGAACGGCAATGGCAATGCCGAGCGGCTGGACAGCGATTCCACCGGTGTCTTCATCGGTGGGGACGTCCATGTCGGCGGCGGCCTGCGCATCGGCGCCGCGATCGGCTATGACGAAGGCAAGGTCGTGTCCCGCCGCGGCGATGCCCGCGCCGACATCACGCGCAAGCATATCCTTGCCTACTTCGACGGCGATCTGGGCGGCCTGACCCTGCGGGGCGGCGTCGGTTATACCGAGGCGGACCTCAAGACCGCGCGCACCGCGGCCTTCGTTTCGCCGGTGCTGGCCGTCAGCCAGCGGCTCTCCGCCGCCTATGACGGTTCGGTCATCCACGGCTATCTCGATGCCAGCTATGACATTGCGGTCGGCGACGCGGAAATCGCGCCGTTCGCCAATGTGTCGATGGCGGCCGCGCAGACGGAAGCCTTCACCGAGACCGGCGGTTCGGCCGCGCTGGGCGTCACCAAGGCAACGAACGACCTGGTCCTGACCACTGCCGGCCTCCGCCTCAACGGGGTCTCGCTCGGCGCGTTCGACCTGTCGGGTTCGGCCGGCTGGCGCCATGCCTTTGGCGAACTGGACGCGCCCGGCACGCACCGCCTGGCGGGCGGATCGGCGTTCACCGTGCTGACCACCGATGCCGGCCGCGATGCAGCTGTGCTCGATCTCAAGGTGGATTGGCGGCCATCGGCCAACTTCAGCATTGGCGCGGGCGTCGGCCTCGTCACGGGTGACGGGTCGAACGATCGCCGCGGGTCCGTGTCCCTGCAATATCGCTTCTGATCCGGAGCAACCCTGGAATGAGAACGGCGGGCCTGACGGCCCGCCGTTTTTCATTGGGCAGCGAAGCTGTAAGATCAGGTGGCCTTGCCAGAAGAAATCCTGCTGTGGGCATCGACCTCGTTTCCAGCCCC
>CALMJG010000131.1 GCA_937864195.1 uncultured Novosphingobium sp. | reverse complement strand
ACCACGCCGATGGTGCGCGGCAGGAACGGCAGGCGGCGCTTGCGGGCGGGCGCGAACAGCCCTTCCGCCTCCAGCCGCGCCTTGGTCTTGGCGAGCAGGGCCAGCAGCGCGCCCTCGCCCGCCACTTCCATCCGCTCGATCACGATCTGGTAGTTGGAACGGCCGGGATAGGTGGTGAGCTTGCCGGTGGCGATCACTTCCAGCCCGTCTTCGGGGCGGAAATTCAGGCGCTGCACCGTGCCGCGCCACATCACCCCGTCCAGCCGCGCGCTCTCATCCTTGAGCGCGCAATAGAGGTGGCCGGACCCCGCCAGTTTCACCCCCGAAAGCTCGCCCCGTACCCGCACGAAGCCGAACCGATCCTCCACCGTGCGCTTCAGCCGCGCGGAAATCTCGCTCACGGAAAGCGGCGCGGCGTTGTCCCCGGCGCTGTCCTTCGCTACCAGCCCGGCGGAATTGTCATCTGGGAAGGGCGGCGGCGACATGAATATCCTGCTATTGGGGTCGGGCGGCCGCGAACATGCGCTGGCGTGGAAGCTGGCGCAATCCCCGCGCTGCACGAAGCTGTTCGCTGCGCCCGGCAACCCCGGAATTGCCCAGCACGCGGAACTGGTGACGCTCGACGTCACCGACCACGGCGCGGTCCTGGCATTCTGCGAGGCGCGCGGCATCAACCTGGTCGTCGTCGGGCCGGAGGCTCCGCTGGTCGACGGGCTGGGCGATTCGCTGCGCGGCGCCGGCGTGCCCGTGTTCGGCCCGTCGAAGGCCGCGGCCCAGCTCGAAGGCAGCAAGGCCTTCACCAAGGAGCTTTGCGCGCGCCACGCCATCCCGACCGCCGATTTCGAGCGCGTGCGCAGCGAGGCCGAGGGTCTTGCCGCGCTCGCCCGCTTCGGCGTGCCGGTGGTGATCAAGGCCGACGGCCTGGCTGCGGGCAAGGGCGTGACCGTTGCCCTGACCGCCGCCGAGGCGGAGGAAGCGGTGCGCGAAATCTTCTCCGGCCGGTTCGGCGAGGCCGGGGCGGAAGCCGTGATCGAGGAATTCCTGGAGGGTGAGGAAGCGAGCTTCTTCGCCCTGACCGATGGGCACACGCTGGTCGCCTTCGGCTCCGCACAGGATCACAAGCGTGTCGGCGATGGCGATACCGGCCCCAACACCGGCGGCATGGGCGCCTATAGCCCGGCCCCGGTCCTGACCCCGCTGCTGGAAGGCGAGGCGATTGAGCGGATCGTCGCGCCGACCGTGCGGGCCATGGCGCAGGAAGGCACGCCCTACAGCGGGGTGCTCTATGCCGGACTGATGCTGACCCCGCAGGGCGTGAAGCTGATCGAATACAACGCCCGCTTCGGCGATCCGGAATGCCAGGTGCTGATGATGCGGCTGGAATCGGACCTGCCCGAACTGCTGCTGGCCTGTGCCGAAAACCGGCTGGCGAGCCTGCCTGCCCCCCGGTTCTCGCCCGACACGGCACTGACCGTGGTCATGGCCGCCGATGGCTATCCGGGAACCCCGGCCAAGGGCGGCGCGATTCGCGGGATCGAGGCGGCAGAGGCAACCGGCGCCAAGGTGTTCCACGCCGGAACCGCGCTGGGTAAAGATGGACTGGTTGCCAGCGGCGGGCGTGTGCTAAATGTAACCGCGACCGGGAAACGGGTGACCGAGGCCCAGCGCGCCGCCTATGCGGCGGTCGATGCGATCGACTTTGCGCAGGGCTTCTGCCGCCGGGACATCGGTTGGCGGGAGGTTGCCCGCGAGGCGAACGACTGAACCAGCCAAGGGGGCTCGGGGGCGATGCGGATCACCTTGATCGAAAGCGGCATGCCTTCCCTGTCTCCCTGGGTGATCGGATACGTCGGCGGCCATTATGCCGAACGCGGAGAGCAGGCACGGCGGGTGATCCCCGCGCGCCCCAATTGCTTCATCCAGATCGTGCTGGAGGGCGGCCATGCGCTTTACGACGTGGTCGCCGGGACCACGGTAGAGGTGCCGCGCGCCGCGCTGTTCGGGCCGCTGACCCATTACCGCTACGACATGGTGATACCCGCCGCGCTCAAGACCTTCTGCGTGCGCCTGCAACCGGCGGCAGCGGGACAATTGTTCGGAATCGATCCGCTGGCGATGGTCGACAGCTTTCGTGCGCTCGACCTGCCCGAAGGCCTGCTGGATAGCCTGCTGGCCGCGCCCGACTGGAACGCCATGGCACCGCCGGCCGACCGCTGGCTCGCGCATCTGGCAAGGGACAAGGACGCCGACGATCCCGTGGCGCGAGAGGCCAGCCGCCTGCGCCTGAAACGCGGAACGGTCGCGATCCAGGAACTGGCGGAATCGGCCGGGCTCTCGCTGCGGCATTTCCAGCGCCGCTTTCGCAACCTGACCGGGCTCAATCCCAAGCTCTACGCCCGGATCTGCCGGATCGGCCACGCGGTCCACCGCAAGGAGCTGGAGCCCGATGCCTCGTGGACGACCCTGGCGCTGGAAGCGGGCTATGCCGACCAGCCCCACTTCATCAGGGATTTCAAGGAATTGACGGGGATTTCACCCGGTCATTTCCTGCGCGGGCAAAGCCCGATCATGCGCTATCCCAAGTGGGACGAGTAAGCGGGCACCAGCCCGCTCCCCTGGCACCCTCGGCCCGGCTCAGGTCAAAGGTTTCACGTGGAACGCCCGGGGCCAATCAGCCCGCGTGCTCCGCGACCAGCGCCTTCAGATCGGCCTCCGGCCGCGCGCCGTAGTGCGAGATGATCTCGGCCGCACAGATAGCGCCCAGCCGCAGGCACTGCTCGACCGGCAGTCCCCGGACGTGGCCATGGAGGAACCCGGCGGCGAACAGGTCGCCAGCGCCCGTGGTATCGACCACCTTCTCGACCGGGGCGGCGGGCACCTCGGCCAGGCTGCCGTTCCATGCGGCAACCGCGCCCTTCTCGCTGCGGGTGACGACCACCAACGGCACCTTGTCCTTCAGCGCGTCGATCCCGGCGTGGAAGTCTTCCTTGCCGGTCAGGGCGGCAAGCTCGATATGGTTGGCGAACAGGATGTCGATCTCTCCGGTTTCGATCATCGCCCGGAAATCGGCGCCGTGGCGCTCGATCACGAAGGCGTCGGACAGGGTGAAAGCCACCTTGCGACCCGCGCCCTTGGCCGCGGCGATCGCCCGGCGCATCGCCGCGCGGGGCTCTTCCGGATCCCACAGGTAGCCTTCGAGATAGAGGATCTTCGCATCCCGGATCGCCTGCTCGTCCAGCGCGGCGGGCGGCAGGAACTGCGAAGCGCCGAGATAGGTGTTCATCGTGCGCTGCCCATCGGGCGTCACGAAGATCAGGCAGCGCGCCGTGGGCGGATCGCCGGCGCGGGCCGGAGTGGCAAAGCTGATCCCGCCGGCGCGGATGTCATGGGCGAAGACCTCGCCCAGCTGGTCATCGGCAACCTGGCCGATGAAAGCGCAGCGCGAACCGAGCGCGGCGAGGCCCGCCAGAGTGTTCGCCGCCGATCCGCCGGAAATCTCGCGCGCGGGGCCCATGGCGCCGTAAAGCTCGTGCGCGCGGTCAGTGTCGACCAGGGTCATCCCGCCGCGCACCAGGCCGAAGCGCTCGATCAGTTCATCCTCGCAGGGGGCCATCACATCGACGATGGCGTTGCCGATCGCGATGACGTCGGTAGTAGGCTCGGTCATGGAAAAATCCCGCTGCAAGAGTGCGAAAACGCGCCGCGCCTAGCCGCCGCCCGGGCGCAGGGCAAGGGGCACGGGCATCGACCGCGCCCGCGCGGGCGTTGACAGCACCGCGCAGGCAGGCAATCCCGGGCCGCACTCATGCTCAAGGCTTTCGCTCTCGCCGCCGCCCAACTGGCCGACCCGCGCGTCCTGCGCCTGCTGGCGAAAAGCGCCGCGCTGGTGCTGGCGCTGCTGCTGGCAATCGGCGCTCTCGCCGCCTGGGCAGTGGCCGCGCTGCTCCCACCGGACCTGATCCCGCGCGAGGCAGGGGCGGCGATCGGCCTGTTACTCGGGCTGATCGGCGGCTGGCTGCTGTGGCGCATCCTGGCGCTCGCCGTGTTGCAGTTTTACGCCGACGAGGTCGTGCTGGCGGTGGAAAGCCGCCACTATCCGGCCGCCGCGGCGCGCGCGCGCCAGCTGGGATGGCGCGAGGAACTGGGAAATGGCGCGAAAGGCGCCGGCCGCGCGCTGCTGGTCAACCTGCTCGCGCTGCCGGTCGCGCTGGTCCTGCTGGTCACGGGGATCGGCGCGCCGCTGGTGTTCCTGCTGGTCAACGCGGTGCTGATCGGCGCGGAGCTGCAGGACATGGTCTGGCTGCGCCACCGCCATTCACCCGGCCAGCGCCCGCCGCTCGGCGCTTTCGAGCGCCTGGCGCTGGGCGGCGTGGTCACCGCATTGCTGACCATCCCGGTCGCCAACCTGCTGGCCCCGTTCCTGGGCGCGGCGGCGGCAACCCATCTTATCCATCGCAAGGATCCAGCCCTCGATGCTGCCTAGATACACCCTCGCGCTTGCTCTCGTCCCGCTGCTCGCGGCCTGTGGTGGCGGGCAGTCCGGCAAAGTTGCCAGTGCCTCGAAGCCGCCGCCGCCGCGCGCCAGCGTGCCGGTACGCACGCCGGTGCGAACCGCTCCGCCCCCGGCAAGGCTTCAGGTCGCGCCGGGCCTCGAAGGCGTGATCGGCCAGGGTGCCGGCGAGCTTGAGCGCCAGTTCGGTCCGGCCCGGCTCGACGTGCTGGAAGGCGATGCACGCAAGCTGCAGTTCAGCGCCACCGCCTGCGTGCTCGACGTCTTTCTCTATCCGCAGGCCACGGGGCGCGAGTTGCAGGCCACCTATGTCGAGGCGCGACGGGCCAGCGACGGCCAGGAGGTTGACCGCGCCGCCTGCATCGCCGCGCTCAGGAAGCGATAAGGCGCGGGGGCGTCAAAGCGCGGGGGCGTCCCCGGTTTCCTCGGCGATGAAGGCCAGCAGGGCCTTTTCCAGTGGATCAAGCTCCTCGTCGGCATCGATCCGGTCGAGCAGCCAGAGGTCTTCCTGCTCGGTGAAGGCAGCGGCTTCAGCTGCGGCGCCTTCGGTGTCCAGCCCCTGCGGCCCCATGTCGAGCAGGCTGCCGAAGGCGCCCTTGAAATCCGGTTCCGCCATGGCCATCCGGCCAAGGAAACCGCTGATGCCCGCCCCTTCTGCCGCCAGGAACTGCTCCAGCTCGGCAGCGCGGTCGCGGGTCAGCGGTTCGTGGCCGCCAAAGCCAAGCAGATAGTTGGCTACGCCCTGGACGAACAGCTTGTCCCAGTCGGGCGCATTGAGTTCGTAAAGCGTGGCGTCCTTGATGCGGAACAGCATTTCGGCCTCGGCCTTGCTGACCGCGGCAGGGCGATCGCCGCCAGCGGAGAAGATCAGCCGGCGCAGCAGGGTGCATTCGGTTTCGTTGATGCCCTTGGGGTCGAGCTCGCCGCGCCGGGTCGCGCCTTCGCCGTGCAGCACGGCATCCTCGATCTGGCGCAAGGCATAAGTGCGCAGGCTGCCGGGCACGCTTTGCGAGCGTTCCAGCACCCGGACCAGCAGTTCCAGCTCGGCCATGGTCTCGACCCGCCCGTCCCGGTCGATCCGCGAGACAAGTTCGTCGGCCATGACCTGATCGACGTAACCCTTGGGTTCGACCGTGTTGACGATGAACTCGCCCAGCGCTTCGACGAAGAAGTCGCACCATTCCGCGCTCGGTTCGGCAATATGGTCGTTGGCGACGAACAGGGCTTCGGCCTCTTCGGGATCCATCCTGCCATCGACCCAGCCCGCACGGCGCAGCGCGAGAATTTCCTCGGGCCCGATCGCCCCGTCACTCGCCGCCTGGACGGCGATATCGCGAAAATGCATGCTCATGGCGCCTTGGCCCTCTGATTCCAATCAGCGGGCCTTATCGCCGGGTATCCTTAAATCGTGGTTACTTTACCTGTTTGGTGCGCTCTTCGCCTCCGCGAAGAGCTTGGCCTGGTTGGCCTGCTCCCGAGTTATTGTCCGCTTTACGGCGGTGCGGACAGGCCGTCCGGCCTGTCCTTGCTAATCGCGGAGGCGATTAGCCCACGAACTTAAACCGTAAAACTCTCGCCGCAGCCGCATGAACCCTTGGCATTGGGGTTCTGGAACACGAAGCCGGCGGTGAAATCGTCCTCCTGCCAGTCCATCGTGCTGCCGATCAGGTAGAGCACCGATGCGCCATCGATGAAGAAGGTGCCGCCCGGCGTTTCGATCCGCTCGTCCATCGGGTTGGCTTCGGAAACATAGTCGACCGAATAGGCAAGACCCGAGCAGCCCCGGCGCGGGGTGGAGAGTTTGACGCCGATCGTGCCTGCGGGAGCCCCACTCATCAACTTGGCAATGCGCGCCTCGGCCGAAGGGGTGAGGAGCACGGCGGCGGGGCGTTGGCGGGTGGTCGTGGCCATCACAGCATTCCCAGTTCGAGCCGGGCCTCGTCGCTCATCTTGGCGGGATCCCACGGCGGATCCCAGACGAGGTTGACCTCGGCATCGCGCACGCCCGGCACGGCGCCGACGCGCAGTTCGACCTCGCCCGGCATCGATTCGGCCACCGGGCAGTGCGGAGTCGTCAGCGTCATGGTGACGACCA
Source organism: uncultured Novosphingobium sp. (assembly GCA_937864195.1). Lineage (GTDB taxonomy): Bacteria > Pseudomonadota > Alphaproteobacteria > Sphingomonadales > Sphingomonadaceae > Novosphingobium. Next base: position 1,435 of record CALMJG010000131.1, on the reverse strand, counting down.
CGCCGCCATCGTTGTCCACGTCCACGCCATAGATCAGGCCGAGATCGTAGATGTTCACCGGGATTTCCGGATCGAAGATGTCGCGCAGCGCCGCAATCACGCCTTCGTAGATGTCCCCGCCGGGCTCGCCGGGGGCCGCACCGCTGGGCTTTTCGGCCAGGAAGCCTTCCAGATAGTCGCGCTTGCGCTCCAGCTTCTCAGCAGGCGATTCCGCGTCGTCGACTCGCGCGCGGGGCGGCGCGGGGACGCTGTCCACCTGTTCGACGGCGATCTTGGTTTCCTCGTTCACCCGAAAATCCTCCGTGTGCGCTCGATCCCGCGCAGCAGCGCGGCGATGTCGCTTTCATCCGAATAGAGCCCGAAACTGGCCCGCGCGGTGGCCGGCACGCCAAGGTGGTCCATCAGCGGCTGGGCGCAATGGTGGCCGGCGCGGATCGCGACACCTTCCTCGTCCAATATGGTGCCGAGATCGTGGGGATGAACCCCATCGAGCGCGAAACTGACGATTCCGGCCGAATCTTCCGGCCCGAACAGCGTGACGTCGTTGCGCGCTGCCAGCTCGCGGCGCAGCTGCGCGACCAGAGCCGCCTCGTGCGCATGGATCGCATCAAGCCCGATGGCCGAGACATAGTCTACCGCCGCGCCCAGCGCGATCGCCTCGACGATGGCGGGTGTGCCTGCCTCGAAGCGCTGCGGCGCAGGGGCGTAGGTAGTCCGCTCGAAGCTGACCCGGTCGATCATCGCCCCGCCGCCCTGCCACGGCGGCATGGCGGCCAGCAGTTCGCGCCGCCCCCACAGCGCGCCGATCCCGGTCGGGCCGTAGAGCTTGTGCGCCGAAAAGGCGTAGAAATCGCAGCCCAGCGCGGCCACATCGACCGGCAAGCGCGGCACGGCCTGGCAGCCGTCGAGCAGGATCAGCGCCCCCACCCCATGCGCCAGCGCCACCGCGCGCGGCGCATCGAGCACCGAGCCGAGCACGTTGGAGACATGGGCAAAGGCGACCAGCTTGTGGGCCGGCGTCAGCATCGCCTCGGCGCCGTCGAGATCGATCCGGCCATCTTCGGTCAACGGGCAGACGTCGATGGCGACACCGGTACGCTCGGCCAGCAATTGCCAGGGCACGATGTTGGAATGGTGCTCCAGCAGCGAGAGCAGAATGCGGTCGCCCGCCTTGAGGTTCGCCGCGCCCCAGGTCTGCGCGACGAGGTTGATCGCCTCGGTCGCGCCGCGGGTGAAGACCACTTCGTCCTCGGCCCCGCCGATGAACGCCGCGACCTTGCGCCGCGCCGCCTCGAAGGCCAGCGTCATTTCCGCCGAACGGGCATAGACCCCCCGGTGAACCGTGGCGTAGTCCGCGCCCATGGCCCGGGTGGCGGCGTCGATCACGGCCTGCGGCTTCTGCGCCGTGGCGGCGGAATCGAGGTAGTGCCAGCCG
>CALMJG010000130.1 GCA_937864195.1 uncultured Novosphingobium sp. | reverse complement strand
GTACGGTGTGCCTGAATCTGTTTCCAATTCGTGCGAGTTAATTCAAAAAGCTGCTGCTCGCGATTTTCGGGAAAATGAACTTAAATTCCGAACGGTGCACAGCCAAATTGGCGCTTGAAAGAAACCTTTATAGCGGTACGGTTTGACTAGACCGTCTACGTGCTCACGCTCGATTATCATCACCAGATCATCTGACCTGTCATGAGAAATTTGGCCTGCAGCGGCTGCAACTGCCGCCAGCATCTTAGCCCAAACTCAATCCGACCGTAGCGACGATGAGCTGAAGAGTGCCGAGATCTGGGTCTCGCCGGTTGAACGAAGGTGCGAACGGAATGCACATTTGCGTAAAAAATGTCAACTGCCGTTGCGCAATACGCCAGAGTTTAACCCTGATCATGCGGGAATGTGTCGGATTTGCCGACCATATCGCCGTAATCGGGGATTCAGTCTGCGGGTGGGCGGCGCTGGCGTCAGTCGTTGCCGCAGGCGGCAAGCGCCGACTCCATCTCGCGCAGGTAGCGTAGTGTGGCGGCAGTCAGGTCGCGCAATTCTTCATTGGCCTGATCGGTCGCGGTCACGAAGCGCAGCTCGTCGCGCCGCACCCAGCCTTTCGCGATCAGCTGCTCAACCTTGCGGCGTACGGTCTCGCGCGGGATGCCGCTGTAGTCGGCGATCGACTGGAGGTTGATAGCCAGCGGCTCGACCGATTCGACGGTCCCTTCGAGGAACTCGGTGTGGCTCATGGCGTCGGGCGCGAACCGCGGGCTGAAGGTGCGTTCACCGATAATGGTCAGGACCAGGAACAGGTCGAGGTCACCGTCACAAGCGCGGCGGCATTCGATCAGGTGCCGCGTGAATGCCGAGACGTGCAAGGCATGCAGCTTGCCGAAATTGCGCTCCAGGCGGTCGCCTGCCACTGTCCGCTCCCGTCAGCCAGGCCCGGCCGGAAAGGCCGGAGCCGCTGACCGGTTTATGCGATCATGGCCCTGCCGACAACCGCTGCCTGCCGGACGATCAGGGCTCGATGATGTTGAAGTCCAGCTTGGGCTGCTCCAGCATCGGCAGAAGCTGTTGGATCGGGGCGGGATCGCCGGCCACGGTCACTTGCCCGGCAGCAACCATCCGGTCGAGCGGCACCTGGCGAAACAGGATCCCGAGCAGGACGGGCTTTGGCCCGGTCAGCGTTGGAGCGCCGGCCAGGGTCTGGCCCTTTTCGCTGACAAGGACCGAGTTACCAAGCGACACGGCAAAGCGATCGCCGCTGATGCTATCGACCAGGTTGAAGCCAAGACGGGCCTCAGCGGCGCGCTCCGGCACCAGGGTTGTCGCCAGCAGGTCCAGGAAACTGCCAAGCGGAGTCGCCATCATCAGGTAGCTCGGCCCGCCCTCGGCAAAGCCATCCGGGCGGCCCTGCCGAAGCTCTCGGGCGCCGGTCAGGTAGATGTTGCGCCAGATCCCGCTTTCGGCCTGATAGCCCAGCTGTTCGTAGCTATCGGCCAGCAGATTGCGCGCGATGCGATCCTGCGGATCGGCAAAGACGCCATAATTGGCCAGTTCGACCGACCAGCGATAGTCGCCGGCCGCAAAGGCGGCTTTGGCTTGCTTGTGTAAGGCCTTGGCCCCGCCCACTGCGCGCACCATCCGCTTCGCCTTCTCGACCGGCGGAAGCGGATTGAGGTTGGCGGGAACCCCGTCGTACCAGCCCATGTAGCGATCATAGACCGCCTTGGCGTTGTGGCTGACGGTTCCGTAGTACTCGCGCACCGACCAGTCATTGCGCAGCGCTGGAGGTAGTTTCAGACCCTCAGCGATTTCGGTCGGCGTCTGCCCCTGGTTCATCCGGCGTACCGCCTGATCATGGATGAATTTGTAGGCATCGCGTTGATGGGTAATGTGTTGAACAACCGCCGTGGTGCCGAAGCGCGGCCAGTGGTGCGAGGCAAAGCTGAGCTCGGCCTGGCCGCCCCACATCCGCAGCGCTTCGGTCAGATAGTCTGCCCAGGCCTTGGCATCACGCACCTTGGCGCCGCGCAAGGTTTGCACGTTGTGCAGCGTCGAAGTGGCAGTCTCGGCCAGGCACAACGCCTTCAGCGAAGGGATCCAGAGGTTGAATTCGGTCGGTGCTTCGGCCCCCGGGGTCATCTGGAAGACCAGCTCCACCCCGTCGATCGTCACGCTTTGGCCCGTGCGTTCAATTTCCAGCGTTGGCGGGATGAAGCCTTGTTTGCCCGCCGCGATCGCCGTGCCCATGCCCATGCCGGCATGACCCTGGGGGCCGCGCGGCAGGAAATAGCCGAACTGGTAGAAAGCCCGGCGGCCCATCGCCGTACCCGCCAGCATCCATTCGCTGATGACCTCTTCCACGAAGCCCTTGGGCGCGATCACCTGAACCTTGCCTGCCGCAACATCGCGAGGATCGATGATCCCGGTCGCGCCGGCAAAGTGATCGGTATGGCCATGGGTATAGATCACCGCCAGCACCGGCTTGTCGGCGACATGCTTCTTCAGCAGGTCAAAGGCGGCCTTGGCCACCTCCTCCACCGTCAGCGGATCGATCACGATCCAGCCGCGCGGCGTTTCGATGAACGATACGTTGCTGTTGTCGAAATTGCGGACCTGGTAGAGCCCGGGAGCAAGCCGGAAGAGGCCCTCGGCGCGCAGCACCCGGTTCTGGCGCCATAGCGCGGGATTAACGGTATCGGGCGCCGGACCTTCGATGAAGTCATTGCCGGACAGGTCGAACGAGGGCTTGCCATTGGCCTGGCGGATCACCGCCTCGGGCCAGGTGGCGATGAAACCGCGGTTGGCGAATTCGAAGTCTGCGCCATCTTCGGGCGGCAGGGTTTTCGATGCCTCGGCCAGCACGGCCCGCGTCGCAGCCGTTGCCGGGCGAGCTGCGGTCGCTGCAGCTAGCGGCCCCGGTTGGGCTTGAAGGGTTCCAGCGCCCAAGGCCAGCAGGCCAAGGCCAAGACTAAGATCACGGCTCAAAATGGGCATCGAGGTCCTCTCCAGCAATCCTCGCCCGTTTTATAACAGCCAACCAGACAGCCCGGAATGCGTTCGCCGCCCATTCCGGGCGCAACCGCAACTGGCCGGGGACAGGGAGAGCGACAGGGTGGAAGCCGACTATGTGATCGTTGGTGCCGGATCGGCAGGTTGCGTGCTGGCCAACCGCCTTTCCGCCGATCCGGCCAATCGGGTCATCCTGATCGAGGCCGGCGGCAAGGGCACCAGCCCTTTTGTCGCCATGCCAGCGGGTTACGGCAAGACCACGTCAGAGTTCGGCCATTCCTGGCACTATAGCAGCACTGCTGAATCCAGCATCGGCGGTCGACAAATGCTGCTGCCGCGCGGACGCGGACTGGGCGGCTCTTCCAACATCAACGGCCTGATCTACGTTCGCGGACAGCAAGCTGATTACGACAGCTGGAGCAACCTGGGCGCGATCGGGTGGAGCTGGGCCGATGTTGCCCCCTATTTCCGACGCGCTGAAACCTATGCCGGCGGAGGCGAAGAACTGCGCGGTGACACCGGGCCGCTGCGCGTCGAAGAACTGCGCCACCGCGATCCCACGAACGATGCGGTGCTGGCTGCCTTCGCCGAGATCGGCGTGCCGCTGAACCCGGACTACAACGGAGCAGAGCAAACCGGCGCGTTCTATTATCAGACCACCATGGCCAACGGGCGGCGCTGTTCAGCAGCCGATGCCTATCTGCGCCCGGTGATGGGCCGGGCCAACCTGACCGTGGTGACCGAAGCACACTGCAACCGGGTCATGTTCGAGGGCAAGCGCGCGGTCGGGGTCGAGCTTGAGCGCCAGGGGGCCGTGCAGATTGTCCGCGCCCACCGGGAAGTGATCCTGGCGGCCGGGGCTTATCACAGCCCCAAATTACTGTTGTTGTCTGGCATTGGCCCTGGCGCCCACCTGACCGACCTGGGGATTCCAGTGATCCGAGATTGTCCGGCAGTCGGTTCAGACCTACAGGACCACTACATCCTGCCCATGAGCTGGCAGCTCAACCCGCAAGCCTTCAGTTACAACCGCGAACTGTCCGGCGCGCGGCTGGTCTGGAATGTGCTGCGCTATTTCGCCACGCGCCAGGGCGCCATGACGATCCCGGCCGCCCAGACCGGAGCCTTCGTCAAATCCGACCCCAGGCTCGACCAGCCAGACATCCAGTTCCACTGCCTACCGGTCAGCGGCGAACTGGACAGCGCCGCTGCCGACGGCAAGCCGCAGCTTTCAACCTATCCCGGCCTTACCCTTGCGCCGACTGTGCTGCGCCCGGAATCGAGGGGGCACGTCAGGCTGGCCAGCCCCGATCCCCGCGCCGTGCCGGAGATCGTGCACAATTATCTTGAGGCCAGGGCCGACCGCGAGCTTTCGCTCAAGGCCATGCGGATGACCCGGATGCTGGCCGAAGCGCCATCGCTCGCCCGGCTGATCGAACGGGAAGCCTACCCTGGCCCAGCGGCAGCCGATGATGAAGCCTTGCTAGATTATGCCCGGCGGACCGGAAACACCGGTTACCACCCCGTCGGGACCTGCCGAATGGGCCTGGACGAAGCTGCCGTCACCGACCCCCAGTTGCGCGTGCGTGGGGTCGAAGGGCTGCGCGTGATCGATGCCTCGGTTATGCCCCGCCTCATCTCCGGCAACACCAATGCAGCCGCCATCATGATTGGCGACAAGGGCAGCGATCTGGTTCTGGCAGATGGAGGATCACCCGCATGAATGCCGATGCACGCCCGGAGAGTGTGGGCCAGGACGTTCTTTTCCAGGTGACAGGACAAGTTGCCACGGTCCTGCTCAACCGGCCGGACAGCCGGAATGCCATCAACGGCAATGTCGCGCGCGCCTTGCGCTGGATTATCGACGAGATCGATCGGTCTCCTTCGATTGCCATTGCTGTGCTCGGATCGAGCACCCCTGGCATGTTTTGCGCCGGTGCCGATCTTGCCGAAATCGCCCGTGGCGGCGGCGCCGATCTCGTCGACCCGGACTATGGTTTCGCCGGCTTCGTCCGCGCGCCGCGCGCCAAGCCCTGGATCGCTGCGGTCGACGGCCCTGCCATGGGCGGCGGCTTCGAGATCGCCCTGTGCTGCGAAATGATCGTCGCATCGGACAAGGCGCTGTTCGGATTACCGGAAGTAAAGCGCGGCCTGATGGCAATGGCGGGCGGTGCGATCCGGCTTCCGCGCCTGCTCCCACGGGCGCTGGCGATCGAGGCGTTGATGACCGGCGATCCCATCGCAGCTGGCACGGCGCAGGCGCATGGCCTGATCAACCGGCTGGTCGGCCCGGAAGAAGTGCTTCCAGCCGCCCTCGGCCTCGCCGAACGGATTGCGCGCAATGCGCCCCTTGCCCTGCGCGAGAGCCTCGCCCTGGCCCGGGCCGCTAGCACTTCGGATGAGGCAGCGCTGTGGGCCGCCAATGATGCCGCCATGCTTCGCGTCGCCAGCAGCGAGGACGCCCGCGAAGGCCCCCGCGCCTTCATGGAAAAACGAGAACCCAACTGGAGTGGCCGCTAAGATGGAAGCAATGACTGTAAGCCAGGCCGTTGTTGCACGCAGATCGATCCGGGCATTTGATAGCCGGCCAGTCGATCCCGCGCTGTTGCGCGAGGTGCTGGACAAGGCCTGCCTCGCCCCTTCCGGAGGCAACCTGCAGCCCTGGCACGCCACCGTCCTAAGCGGAAAACGGCTCGACCTGCTGCGGCAGGAAACCCTGGCCGCCATGCTGAAAGGGCGGGACGGCGTGGAGACGCCCGAGTACCAGATCTATCCTTCCGACTTGCCCGACCCGTGGCGCAGCCGGCGCGGTAGCAATGGCGAGGCCATGTACGCCGCGCTGGGTATCGGGCGCGAGGACAAGGCGGCACGGATGGCTGCAGTCGCCCGCAATTTCGATTTCTTCGGAGCACCAGTCGGCCTGTTGCTTCATACGCCGCACTGGATGGGGAAACCGCAATGGGCCGATCTGGGCATGTGGCTGCAGACCCTGATGCTCCTGCTGGTCGAAGCAGGCCTTGGGTCCTGCGCACAGGAAGCCTGGTCAACCTATCCTGAAACCGTTAAGCGCGTGGCGGATATCCCGCCCGATCACATCTTCTTTTGCGGTCTCGCGATTGGCTATCCGGACCCCGCGGCGCCGATTAACAGCTTTCCCAATCCTCGGGCACCGCTGGACGAGATCGTGCGTTTTCTGGATAATTGAATAGTCAGATCCAGGCACGGAACGCTCCTTTCAGACACAACGGAAAATCGAGCTTTTGTGTTAGCGCAATCGTTGGCTTTAGCGGTCGAGCCGACCATTGCCGTTGAGAACCTAGAAATGCAGTTCGCCGCTTTCAAACAACGTACTGATCAGGCCAGGCCCAACAGCTGCTTCCCCCAAGCCCGGCGCATCGGGGATGACCTACCGGTTCGTTTGCGCTGCGGAGTTGGCGAATACAGACAGCCAGCCAATTCCGGATCGACGGGAATCCCCGACCCCCGGCCTGATTATCGGCCAGCGGCTTCGGCCAACGCTGCGTTAGCTTCTGGTACCCGGTGATTGCGATCCGAATCAGCTTGTAGTTAGGCGGCTCCGATCTTGGGGCATTCTTGGGGTCATCTCATTCACGTTAAGAAAAAATTGCCCTTAAAATTAATATGTTAGATCGTAAAAATCGAATCCCTCCGTCTCCGCCATACCTTTCTGAAAAATCTGCCACTTTTCGGCGCCGCACTCGCGGCGTCGTGACGTGCGGTGGCGGGGTGGGGCGCGGTCCCGGCGTTGCTTTCACGCGAATTTCACCAAGGGGGACATAGACTGCGACTTCCATTGATGGGAGGCTGCCTGATGATCGCTGCCATCGTGCTCGCACTTACGGCATCCGCCGCCGGAAGCTTTGACTGGTCAGTTCAGCAGAACCGCCAGACCGTCGACGGTGCGCTGAGGAATTTCGCGCGCCAGTGCTCGAACTTCGGCTTCACGCAGGCCGGGTCAGTCGACGCGGCGCTGATGGAGAAGAAGATCTACGCCCATCTGCTTCTCAAGGACTCCTATTCCGCGAACGCCGAGGTCATGCGCTGGGGCAAGCTCGTGCGCGAAATGAACCGCCTGGACGATGAGGATTTCGTCAACTCGGCCGCTCAATCCGCCGGCGACGCACTGGCCGCCGCCGCACTTGATCCGACGGTCCGCGAAGCGGCGCGGGAAAGGTATATCCAGTCCTATGTTACCGCGCTGACGCCCCTGTTCGAAGCCTGCCAGTCAGCGTCCCGGGAACCGTTCCTGTCCGCACACTATGTCGCGGGACAGGGAACGCTCGATTGGGCGCGCCGAACCGGCGAGGAACACTGGGCAAACAGCATCGGGGAACTCGCAAAGTAGGCATGCGGCAACTGTCCCGCGAGTCCCCGCCTAGATCACCAGCGGCCCGTGCTTCAACTGCGGGAGAACATGACGGGCGAACAGGTCGGCTTCCTGGGCGTGGGGATAACCGGAGAGGATGAACGCCTCGATCCCTTCAGCCTGGTAGGCGCGCAGCTTGGCGAGAACCTGGTCCGGGGTGCCGACGATCGCCGCGCCGCAGCCGGAGCGGGCGCGGCCGATGCCGGTCCACAGGTTCTCCTCGACGAAGCCGTCGCCGTCCGCCGCGCCGCGCAGTTCCTGCTGGCGCTGGACGCCGTAGTTCCTGGCATCGAGCGACTTCTCGCGGATCGCCTTGCCGGCTTCCTCGTCCAGCTTCGAAAGCAGGCGGTCGGCATAGAGCCGCGCCTCGTCCTCGGTCTCGCGGACGATCACGTGGACGCGGTAGCCGAACTTGAGGGTGCGACCGAAGCGGGCGGCGCGCGCTTTCAGGTCGGCGATGTTTTCACGCACCTTGTCCATCGTGTCGGGCCACATCAGGTAGACGTCGCTCGCCTCCGCCGCGCATTCGCGGGCTTCGTGGGACAGGCCGCCGAAGTAGAAGGCGGGGCACTTGCCCGACAGCGTGGTGATCCGCGCCGGATCGAGGTTCAACTGGTAGAATTCGCCCTGGAAGTCCAGGTGCTCGCCGTTCAGCAAGGTGCGCACGATCTTCATGATCTCGGTCGCGCGGGCATAGCGCGGGCCGCTCTCGATCTTCTCGCCCGGCATGTCGGAAGAGATGATGTTGACGTTGAGCCGCCCGCCGGTGCCGGCAGCATTGGGGCCAAGGATGCGGTCGAGCGTGGCGATGCGGCGCGCCAGCTGCGGCGGCCAGTCCTCGCCCATGCGGGTCGCCCACAGCAGCTTGATCCGCTTCACCTGCGTGGCAACCGCAGCGGCAAAAGCGGTGGTATCAAGGCCCAGCTGATAACCCGATGGCAGCAGGATATTGTCGAACCCGCCCTCTTCCGCGCGCAGCACGATGTTGCGGCAATGCTCCCAGCTCGACTGGAGATAGGGATCGGGCACGCCCAGGAATTCGTAGTCGTCGTCGCACAGGGCCGAAAACCAGGCCACTTCGCACTGCTGCTCGCTCATATCCCTCTCCTCATGCTCCCGGTTTCGTCATGCCCGCCGTTCAGGGCAGGCGCTCTCCGCGCGCCGCGACGAGCACGGCGTACCAGTCGGTCCGGGTCCAGCGGACGGACAGCGCCGCCGCGCCCTCGGCGATGCGCTCGGCCTGCTGCGATCCGATGATCGGCACGATCCCGGCGGGATGCGCCATCAGCCAGGAATAGGCCGCAACGCTGCGCGACACGCCTGCCTCAGCGGCCACCCGGTCCAGTTCCGCCGCGACGGCGCGGTCGCGCTCGCTTTCCGGATTGGCGAGGCGCCCGCCGCCCAGCGGCGACCAGGCGAGCGGGGTCAGGCCCAGCATCATCGCCTGGTCCAGTTCCCCGTTTTCAAAGCAGGTGATGCGCAGCGGGCTGATTTCCGGCTGGGTCGCGACCAGCTTGTGACCCAGAAAGTGGTTCAGTGCCGCGATCTGGTGAATCGTGAAGTTCGACACGCCGATGACGCGGATCTTGCCCGCCACCACCGCATCGTCCAGCACCCGCGCCACTTCCTGCGGATGGGCAAGGATGTCCGGGCGGTGGATCTGGTACAGGTCGATGCAATCGGTCCGCAGCCGCCGCAGCGAGGCATCGAGTGCGGCGCTCAGGTAACCGGCGCTCTGGTCATAGGGCAGCGGCGGCATGATCCCGCCCTTGCTGGCCAAGATCATGCGGCTGCGCAGCGCGGGCTCTGCGCCCAGCACTTCGCCCAGCAGCGCCTCGGCATCGCCGAACCCGCCCGCGCCGTCGAAGCCATAGATGTCCGCCGTGTCGAGCAGGGTGATCCCGGCATCGAGCGCGGCGTGGACCAGCCGCGCGGCTTCGGCGGCGCTGCGTCCGCCTTCGGCCAGGCGCCACATCCCCCAGGCGATGGAGGACACTTCGATTCCCGATGCTCCGAGGGTGCGGGTGGCAGGCGGGGCGGGCAAAAGGGTCATGGGCTCTTCCTGATTGGTGGCGCGACCGAGGCGCGCTCCACAAGGGTATGGGGCAGGCGGCGATGGGTGATGTCGCCCCCGGTGATGAGGATTTCCGTGGCGCTGCGGGCCAGCTGCGCCATCGGCTGGTGGATCGTGGTGAGCGGCGGCCAGACGGTGCGGGCCAGCGTGGTATCGTCAAAGCCCGCCACCGACAGCTCGCGCGGCACCTCGATCCCCCGGTCATGGGCGACCGCGAGGACGCCCGCCGCCATGTCGTCGTTGGAAGCGAAGATCGCGGTCGGCCGGTCGGCCAGGTCAAGCAGCGCCCGCCCTCCCCGCACGCCGCTGTCGAAATCGAACTCGCCATCGCGAACCAGTTCGGGTTCGAAGGCGATCCCCGCCCGATCGAGCGCGCGGCGATAGCCGAACAGGCGGTCGTCCGATGCGGCGTGGTTGGGATGCCCCTTGATGAAGCCGATCCGGCGGTGGCCGGCGTTGATCAGGTGGGTGGTCATGTCGTCCGCCGCCTGGGCATCGTCCATGAATACCGAACTGGTCATCGCGTGGTTCATGCCCGGCGAAATCCGCACGAAGGGAATGTCGAGCGCGTCAAGCGCGGCCAGCACCGGCTGGCAGTCCGTGACGGGCGAGGACAGGATGATCCCGTCGACATGGGTTTCGGTGACGAGTCCGCGCACCTGTTCGCCCACTTGCGGATCGGCCACGTCGACCGGCTGGGCCAGCAGACGGATGCCGTTTTCCTTGCAGCATTCCCAGCACCCGGTCTGTATCTGGAACATGTAGTAGGGGCTGTGATTGTCATAGATCAGCGCGATCTGGTTGCTTTTCGCGCCCGACAGGATCCGCGCGGCGATGCTGGGACGGAAATCGAGCGCGCGCATCGCCTCTTCCACCCGCTGCCGCGTATCCGCGCTGACATAGGGATGGCCGTTGAGCACGCGGCTGACGGTCTTCACCGCCACCCCGGCCCGGGCCGCCACATCGCGGATGTTGGCGCGTTCGCTCATTCTACCACTACCCCCGCAAGGCCCTGGAACAGCGGCGCAAAGGCGCTGCCGGGGCGATGGAACACCGGCGGGCGGCCGATCGGGGCGGGAATGTCGTGCGTCCCGGGGGGCAGCAGTTCGCCCGTCCAGACATTGCGCCAGGGCTGGCTCCCCGGAAGGATCACCCGGCGCGCGACGGCCCCCTCCTCGATCACCGGCGCCACCAGCAGGTCACTGCCGTAGAGGTATTGATCCTGCACCGCAAACAGCGCCGGATCATCCGGGTAATGCAGGAACAGCGGGCGCTGCGCGGGCAGGCCCAGTTCCTGCGCCTCGTCGCACAGGTGGCGGACATAGGGCGCAAGGTGGGCGTGGACCCGGCTCCAGCGGGCGAAGCAGTTCAGCAGTTCCTCGCTGCTGTCGTATTGCAGGTTGTCGTCCGGGCGGTTGCCCTCGTGGCTGCGCAACACGGGCGCGAAGGCGGCCAGTTCGCACCAGCGCTGCATCAGTTCCACGGTGCGGACATTGCCGTGGAGCGAGGTATAGCCGCCGCAGTCCGAATGGCTGTAGGCATTGCCGACCAGCCCCGCCGAAAGTGCGGCGGTGATCACCGTGCCGATCCCGTCGTGCCGGGTGAAGTCGACCGACTGGTCCCCCGCCCACAGCAGCGGGCAATGCGCCTGCACCCCGGAAAAGCCCGCGCGCATGAAGAATACCGCGTCCCCGGTCTTGCCCCGGCTGGCTACGGCGCGGGCGTTGACTTCGGCCCACAGCACCGGCCAGCGGTTGTGCGCTTCCATCGGGTCGGAGCCATCGGCCAGCCGCACGTCGGTCGGCAGGTATTCGCCAAAGTCCGCCATCCAGCCGGAAATGCCGATGTCCAGCATCTCGCGCCCCAGCACCTTTTCGGCAAACCAGGCGCGGGTTTCTTCGCGGGTGAAATCGAGTACGCCGCAGTCGAATTCGCCGAAGTCGACCAGGTAGACTGCGTCGCTGTCCTGGCGCAGGCAGAAATGCCCGCCGGCCTGCGCCTCTTCGTAGAGGATGCCGTCAACCGCGAGATAGGGGTTGGCATAGGCGAGGAACCGGATGCCGCGCGCCGCCAATGTCGCCACGCGTTCGGGCAGATCCGGATAGCGCTGGCGGTCGCGCCGCCAGTCCCAGAACAGGCGGCGGCCAAAGCTGGTCTCGCGGATGCCCGCCCAGTCCTCGCACCACAGGCCCGATACAGCAGCGCCCGCCTTGATGAACCGCTCCAGCCGCTCGAAACTGCGCGCGCCGTCCTTCAGGCCGATGATCGCCCCGCCAATCGCCCAGTCGGGCAGCGGCGGCTGGCGGCCAAAGCGGGCGGAAAGCTGGCCGACCAGGTCCTGCGGATCGTCGGCAGCGTAAAGCTCGAACTCGGCGGCGCTGCTCCACACCTCGACGCGGTGGAACGCCGGATCGGTGCAATCGATCACGCTGTAGGCCTCGGCCCGGCAATGCACCGCCAGCCAGCGCGAGGTAAGGAAGGTCGGCTGCGGATAATTGGTGTTCCAGTAATCGCCGCCCGCCATGCCCGCCTCGTCCATCAGCCGGGTCAGCTCGGTCGACTTGTCGCGCCCGACGCCCGGCTCGCTGGTCCACATCGGGAAGGCGCGGCCACCCAGCGCGAGATAGCTCATCTGCTCGCCCCCGCCCCAGACGGTCTCGCCGGGTTCGGCATGGAAGCGCAGGTGCAGCCGGTCGTAGCCGGGCAGCAGGAGCGTGACGGAGAGGACGTTGCCGCTCAGCTCAAGCCGCGCGGCGGGCTGGCCAAGGTGCGAGAGGGTGACGGCATGTCCGACCAGCGACCAGTCAAGCGGGGCCAGTTCATCGGCGGGCGCATCCTCGATCCGGAAGTTGCCGCGCACCATTTCCACGGCGGGATTGCCGCGCGCCATGACCACCGCAGGACAGGTTTCGCGGTGCGAAAGGACGACTCGGCCCGCCAGCAGCAGGTCGAACCCGTCCTCGACTGCGATAAACCCCGTTTCCACGTCGCCAGGTGCTCCTCTGCCCGGTCTGTGTGCCGCTCTGCGGCGGACACTCCAGAACCATATGACACCGCTTGACATATCGGGCCATTCAAAGCATTTCAAGCGTCACAAGTGGCAGGCACGGGACCACCCCAAGGACCGAGCCACGGGTTTGCGCAGGCGGGACGGCAAGCTCCGGACCCGGCAAATAACGGGAGGAATTCCATGAAATCCATGCTTTACGCATCGGTCGCGGCTGTCGCCCTGACCGCCGCCCCGGCCTTCGCCCAGGCCGCTGACGAATCCAACCCCGGCGAGATCGTCGTCACCGCGCAGAAGCGTTCGGAAAGCCTGCAATCGGTTCCGGTCGCCGTCTCGGTCATCTCGGGCGAAGACCTGGCCGACACCGCCCGCCCCGGCATCGAAAGCGCCGCCCAGCTGGTGCCTTCGCTCAACTTCCTGAAGTCGGGCACCACGCTCAACCAGACGATCTTCCTGCGCGGCGTCGGCACCGCCACCTTCTCGATCGCGGGCGAACCTTCGGTGTCCACCGTGGTCGACGGCGTGGTCTATGCGCGTTCGGGCGAAGCCTTCTCCGACCTGGTCGACGTTGCCCAGATCGAAGTCCTGCGCGGCCCGCAGGGCACGTTGTTCGGCAAGAACGCATCGGCCGGCGTGATCAACATCACCACCCAGATGCCCAAGCGCGAACTGGGCGGCTCGTTCGAGGCCAGCTACTTCGATCGCAACGAATTCCGCGTGAAGGGCGCCGTCAACCTGCCGGTCGGGCAGGACAGCGCGGCCCGCGTCACCGCCTTCTACGGCGACTATGACGGCAACATCCGCAACGTGACGACCAACGAATGGGTCAACGGCTACAAGCACTGGGGCGTGCGCGGCCAGTTCCTCTATGAACCCAGCAGTGCGCTGCGCATCTACCTCGCCGCCGATTACTACAAGAACGACGACGATTGCTGCGCCGACATTATCGCCACCGGCCCGCTGACCGGCGCCGGCGCGCCCAGCACCAGCCTCGCCTTTGGCGTCCTGCCGACCCCGGCGGGCGCGGATACCCGCGCGGTCGCCCAGAACCTCGTCACCTCGACCAAGGAAAAGGGCTGGGGCGTTTCGGGCCAGATCGACCTTGAAGTCGGCACCCACACGATCACTTCGATCACCGCCTATCGCGGCTGGGACAACACCGAAATCCGCGACGGCGACTGGCTCGACCGCGCCTATGTCGGCTTCGCCCAGCTCCACGATACCGGGCCGCAGACCTCGAACACCTTCAGCCAGGAACTGCGCCTGACCTCGCCCGCCGACCAGACGCTGTCCTACGTGCTGGGCGCCTATTACTCGCGCGCCGAGAGCGAGCGGACCTTCACCCGCAACGTCGTGCAGTGCAGCGCCACGGCGACCGCCCCCACCGGCGTGCTGATCCCCTGCGGCAGCACCAATGCCCTGGCGGCGACCACGCCCAACGGCAGCGCCACTTTCGGTTCGGTGTTCAACAACTTCGCGCTGTTCGGGCAGGCGACCCTGAAGCTGGGCGAGCGCGCCCGCCTGATCGGCGGCCTGCGCTACACCCATGACAAGCTGTCGGTGTTCCATGCCCGCGTCTCGCCGCTGACCGGCCCGGGCATCCAGGCGAACTTCGACCAGGGCGTCTATGACAAGTACCTGGCGCTGGTCGCGTCGGGCCAGAGCGCCTCGACTGCGGCGGCGAACGCAGTCGCCTCGTCGAACGGCGTGCCGTGGCGCGGGCAGACCAGCAACGACAACCTGTCGGGCAAGGTCATCGCCCAGTACGACTTCAGCGACGACGTGATGGGCTATGCCAGCTATGCGCGCGGCTACAAGGGCCCGGCCTACAACGTGTTCTTCAACCTGACCGCGACCGGCACCAACGTGATCGAGCCGGAAACCTCGGACTCGTTCGAAGTCGGTCTGAAGAACTCGCTGCTGGGCGGCCGCCTGACGCTGAACCTCGCGGCGTTCTATGCCAAGTACAAGAACTTCCAGGCCAACAACCCTGACCTTGTCGCCAATGTGGTGGTGACCCGCTTCACCAACGCGGGCGAAGTTTCGACCCGTGGCATCGAGCTGGACATGAACTGGCGCGCGGGCAAGAACACCACGATCGCGGGCGGCGTCGCGCTGACCGACGCGCACGTAGATGCCTTCAATGCGGCGCCGGGCGCGGCGGCGACGGCGATCATCCCTGCCGGCACCAAGCTGGGCTATGCCCCGACCTGGAAGGGCTCGCTCTCGATCGACCACCGGATCGAGACCGGCGGCTTTGCCGATGTCGCGCTGGGCGGTTCGATGAACTTCCAGTCGAAGCAACTCTCGCTGTTCGCGCCTGACGCGGTGCAGCGCCAGTTCGGCACCATCCCCGGCTACACGCTGGTCAACCTGTCGGTCGCGCTGGTCGATCCGGCGGACAAGTGGAAGATCATCGCCCAGGTGCGCAACGTGTTCGACACCTCCTATGCGGCGGCGATCATCAACGGCGGCGTCAGCGGTTCCTACCGCTACCAGATCCCGCGCGATGCGGACCGCTATTGGGGCGTGACGGCACGGGTCAACTTCTAGGACCCGGCCCTTCGGGCGCAGCAGAGGGCCTTGCGGGACCACCCCGCAAGGCCCTTTTTGCTTTGGGAGCAAAGACCTTGACAGGCTTCGTCATTGCGAACGTAGCGAAGCAATCCAGGTGCGGGTTGCGCGGCCCCTGAATTGCTTCGCTTTGCTCGCAATGACGAACGGCGATGGGGGGCGGAGGCCATCCCCTCCACCAGCCCCGCCAATCAGGCAGCCTCGGCGTGGACCTTGTCGAGGTTGGGCAGCACCACGTGGATCCACGCCAGAGCCGCCAGGTAAGCCCCGCCGCAGATCGCGAACATCGGCACATAGCCGTGCCCGTTCTTGAGGCTCCAGCCGGTCAGTTCGATGATCCCCATGCCCGCCAGGTTCCCCGCGACCGCGCCCAGCGCGATCACGCTGGCGATGCGGGTGGCAGGCACGACATCGGCGGTCATGCCGAAGATGTTGGTGGAAAAGCCCTGATGGGCGAACAGGCCAAGCCCGATCAGCACGGCGGCCAGCCAGTGATCGTGGATCAGCAGCGCCAGCGGCATGGCCAGCACTACAATCGCGAACAGCAGCATCGACAGCTTGCGCGCCCGGTTCATCGAGGCGCCGCGCGCCTGCAGCAGCGGGTAAAGCCCGCCCGAGGTGATCGCCCCCAGCGCGGCCAGCGTGAAGATGATCGCGATGGGCCAGCCCAGCTCGGCCTGCTTGAGCCCGTAAACGCGCGAGAAATAGTCCGGCATCCAGAACAGCACGAACCACCAGACGCAGTCGGTCAGGAACTTGGCGCCGACCACGGCCCAGGTCCGGCGGTCGGAGAGCATCACCCCCCAGTTCACCGGCGAACGTTCGGGCACGGAGCCGATCGGCTTCAGGTTGCGGGTGCCGAACATCCAGCCGGCCAGCCAGACGAAGCCCAGCGCGCCGGTTACCACGAAAGCCGCCTTCCAGCCGAAGGCGACCGCGAGCGGCGGCACCAGCAGCGGGGTGATGATCGCGCCGATGTTGCTGGCGGTGTTGACCACCCCGATGGCAAGATTGCGGTTCTTCGCGGGCAGATAGATCGCCGCCGCCTTGAGGCCGGCTGGCGTGCTGACCGTTTCGCCCACTGCCAGCACGATCCGCGCGGCGACGAATTGCTGCACCGAATTGGCAAGCGCGTGCGCCGCGCCGGCCAGGCTCCAGACCGTGACCGCAATGGCATAGGCCCAGCGCACCCCCAGCCGGTCGACGAACCAGCCGACCGCGAGCAGCGCGGCGGCAGCGGCGAACTGGAACGACGAGCCGAGGTGGGCATAGTCCTGGTCCGACCAGCCGAACTCCGCCTCCAGTGTCGGCTTGAGCAGCGCGAGAACCTGCCGGTCGACATAGTTCAGCGCATTGCCCAGGAACAGCAGCGCGATCAGCCCGATCACTGCCCCCCGGCCAACCGCCGCACCCCCGCCTTCGCGCGCATCCTGCATCGAACTCTCCCGCCGGGCCGCCGGATCAGGCCCCTGCCGCGCAGCCTAATGCTTCGCGAGCGGAAGAAAAGCCGAATATGACACCGCAAGACAGAGCGGACGGATTTCAGCCCAGCAGCGGAGCGATCAGGCCCATCAGCAAGGTGAGCGTGCCCAGCCCGCCCGCCATCCGGGCGCGCAGGAGCAGCCAGCCTGCGGGCGGCTGGGCCGTCTGCGCAAGCTGGCGATCGACCAGCGGGCTTGAGACGAGCGCCGCACCCAGCAAGACCAGCGACGGCCCCGGCCAGGCCCAGCCAAGGCACCACGGCAGCAGCGCCGCCCATCCGGCAAGACTGGCCGCGACGGCAAACAGCCACGGCTCCCAGCGCTCCTCGCGCCGCAGCAGGAGCTGCATCCACCACAGCCCGCCGAGGAACGAGAGGATCAGCGCCGCGTAGAAGCAGGCGGCGGCCAGCGCCATCCACTGCCACTCGGTCGAGACGAGCGCGGTCAGGAAGCAAAGGGCTTGCGGGACGATCCCCGCGAGGCCCAGCGTTACGGCGGGCCGGGGCACAGCTGTGTTCTGCATACTCGTCATTATGCCGGTTTGGCGCCGCTTCGGCCAGATGGCCCTTGGTCCACTACCCGTTTCGGCAGGTGGGCCTCGGCAGGCGGCGGCGCTACCCGGCAGGCAATGCCCGGCACCCCTCCCCTTCCCACGGCCATCGTATTCGGCGCGAGCGGCGCCATCGGCGGAGCGCTGGCGGCTCGCCTCGCCGCGAGCGGACGGTACAGCGCGGTCCACGCCGGGGTGCGCGGGGAAGCCGCAGTTCCCGAAGGAACGCGGCCCTTCCGCTTCGACGCGATGGACGAAGGCTCGATCCTGGCCGCCATGGCCGACCTGCCCGAACCGCCCGCGCTCGTTCTGGTAACGACCGGCCTGCTCCATGACGAGACGCGCGCCATCGCGCCCGAGAAGACCTGGCGCGCGCTGACTGCCGGGGCCATGGCGAATGTCTATGCCGCCAATGCCATCGGTCCGGCGCTGATCGCCAAGCATTGCCTGCCGCGCCTGCCCCGCGATCGCCGCGCCGTCTTCGCGGTGCTTTCCGCCAGGGTCGGCTCGATCGGCGACAACCGGCTGGGCGGCTGGCATTCCTACCGCGCCAGCAAGGCCGCGCTCAACATGCTGGTCAGGAACTTCGCCATCGAGCTGGAACGCAGCAACCCGCGCGCCGTAGTGGCCGCGCTGCATCCGGGCACGGTCGACAGCCGCCTGTCCGCTCCCTTTCAGCGCCGGGTCGCGCCCGGGCGGCTGTTCTCGCCCGATCAGGCCGCAGGGCATCTGCTGGCGGTGATCGACAAGCTCACGCCCGCCGACAGCGGCGGCCTGTTCGCCTGGAATGGCGAACGCCTGCCCTGGTAGCCGCCGATGCCCAGGATGCGCCGCAAGGCCGACCTGCCCAGCAAGATTTGCGCTGCTTGCCAGCGCCCCTTTGCGTGGCGCCGCAAGTGGGAGCGCGATTGGGACAATGTGAAATACTGCTCGGACCGCTGCCGTTCAGGCCCAAATCGTTCAGGCAAGGGCGTCCAGAAACCGGGCGGCGTCGCGCCTTAGCTGCTCCTGACGCTCGGGCGCGAAGCGTTCCCAGGTGCGGACCATCTGCGCCATGCGCGGATTGCGCACCAGCCGGTCGCGGTGGCGGGCGATGAAATCCCAGTAGAGCAGGTTGAACGGGCAAGCTTTCGGCCCGGCCTTGGCCTTCACGTCATAGACGCAGCCCCGGCAATAGTCGCTCATCCGGTCGATATAGGCGCCGCTCGCGGCATAGGGCTTGCTGGCCAGCAGGCCGCCGTCCGCAAACTGGCTCATTCCCACGGTGTTGGGCAGTTCGACCCATTCATAGGCATCGGCGTAGACCGCCAGATACCATTCGTGCAGCGCGTGCGGGTCAATTCCCGCCAGCAGGGCGAAATTGCCGGTCACCATCAGCCGCTGGATGTGGTGGGCATAGGCCTCGTCCCGCGTCTGGCTGATGCAGGCGTTCAGGCAGGCCATGCGCGTGTCGGCGGTCCAGTAGAACGACGGCAACGGACGGTGTGCCTCCAGCGCGTTGACCCGGTCGTACCCCGGCATCTTCCACCAGTAGATCCCGCGCACGAACTCGCGCCAGCCGATGATCTGGCGGATGAAACCCTCCGCGCTGTTGAGCGGCACGCGGCCCGCGCGCCACTCGGCCTCCACCGCGCGGCACATCTCCAGCGGATCGAGCAGTCCGGCGTTGAGATACTGCGCGACGACCGCGTGATAGAGGAACGGCCGACCCGCCAGCATGGCATCCTGATAGGTGCCGAAACGCGGCAAGGCGTGGGTGAGGAAATGCGCAAAGGCCGCCTCCGCATCGGCGCGGGCGACGGCGAACCAGAACGGCTCCAGCGTGCCGAAATTATCCGGAAAGCGCCGCGCGACCATGTCCAGCACCTGGGTGGTGATCGCATCGGGCGCGAAGCGCGGCGGCTGGGGCATCAGCAGGTCCGGCTCCGCGCGCGAGCGGTTGTCCGCATCGAAGTTCCAGCGCCCGCCCGCCGGTTCGCCCCCGTCCATCAGCAGGCCGGTCTTGCGCCGCATCAGGCGGTAGAAGTGCTCCATCCGCAGGCCCTTGCGCCCCTCCGCCCAGCCAGCGAAGCCGGCGCGGTCGGCCAGGAAGCGATCGTCGGGGAGCAGCTCCGTATCCGGCCAGCCGCGCATCTCCTCCATGAGCCGCCATTCGCCGGGTTCGGTGGCCAGCACGCGCGATAGGTCATGCCGCGCCAACGCCCGCCGCACTTCCCCGCCGAGCGAGCCGGAATTGGCGGGATCGTCGAGCGTGACATAGTCGACCTGCCAGCCCGCTTCGCGCAGCTCCTGCGCGAAGTGGCGCATGGCGGAAAAGACAAGGACCAGCTTCTTTTTGTGGTGCGGGACATAGCTCGCCTCCGCCATGACCTCGGCCATCAGGACGCGGTCGGTGCGCGGATCGCCCGCCGCCAGCGAGGACAGGCCGGGGCTCAACTGGTCGCCGAGGACAAGGATCAAGCGTCCGCTCATCGCTCCTGCGGTAGCCGGGGCGCGGCGCTTTGCAGCCTGTCCGCTGGGGAAGCGCGCCGCTCAGGCCAGGGCCAGCACACTGGTCAGGATGAAGCGGATCAGATCCGCCTGGCCGCGCGCGCCCATCTTGGCATAGACCTTCTTCGAATAGTTGCGCGCGGTCTCCACGGTGATGCCAAGGCTCTGCGCCGCCTCGGTGATCGACAGGCCGCGCGACAGGGCAAGCGCGAACCGCGCCTCGCTGGGCAGCAGGCCGAACAGTTCGGCCAGTTGTTCGTGCCGGTCGGCCAGGCTGCGGTTGTCGCCCTGGATATAGGCCACCGCCGCCGCGCCGGGAGTGGGCGAGGCGGGATCGGGCGCGGCGGGCACCAGCAGCAGATCGACCCACGGGTCGTGGCTGATGTTGAGCGCGCGCGGCTGGGCGGACTTGCCCTCCACCACCCCGCGCAGGGCGGCGGACAGCTTGCGGTCAACCTGGGGGTCGCTGGCGATCAACTGGCCGCTGCGGGTGCGGCGCAGCCCCGCCCCGTGTTGCAGCAGGTTGGCCGCCTCCGCGCTTTCCTCCAGCACCGTGCCCCGGGCATCAAGCCGGATCCAGCCGAAGTTGAGCCGCGCCATCACCTCTGCCGCCATCCGCGCGCTGGCCTTCTGCCGCTCGATCTCGGCATAGGCGCGCAAGGACCGGCGGAAATGCGGGGCAATCCGGCTGAGCAGCGCCCCGTCCGCAGGCGTGAAGTCTCCGCCAGAGCGGATCACGTCGATCCACGCGCTCACCCCGCCCGGTTCGCTCACCCGCATGATCCGCAGGGCCTCGACCCCGCTGGGCACCAGCAGTTCGCGCCGAAACCGCGCATGCTGCGGATCGCCGGGCAGGATCAGTTCGGACAGGGCATAGACCCGCTCCTCGCGCAGGTCGAAATAGGGCAGCGGATCGCGCCGCCACGCCTCTGCCTGGTAGAGCCGCGCCACGTCCGGGTCAGTCGGGCGGCCGGAGCGCAGATGGATCGTGCGCCTTTCCAGACCGGGCGGGCGGAAGGAGATCGAGGCGGAATCCGCCCGGGTGCGGATCCGCAGCCGGTCCAGGAAGGTCTGCCACATCGGCTGCTCGAACGGCCCATCGTAGATCGCGGGCAAAAGATCGGTTTCATCCTGGATAGTGATCATTTGTTGCCACCCTCCCAAATGGGAGGTCAAAAGTCCAGCCCATGCGCCTAACCGGCACAGGCAGACCTTACCCGAGGACGTGACCCATGAGCCGCAACCTGACCCACCTCGAACGCCTGGAAGCAGAGGCGATCCACATCATGCGCGAGGTGGTGGCCGAGGCCGAGAAGCCGGTGATGCTCTATTCGGTGGGCAAGGATTCGGCTGTGATGCTGCATCTGGCGCGCAAGGCGTTCTACCCCTCGCCCCCGCCCTTCCCGCTGCTCCACGTCGACACCACGTGGAAATTCCGCGCGATGTACGAACTGCGCGACCGGATGGCGCAGGAAAGCGGCATGGACCTGCTGGTCTACCAGAACCCGGAAGCGACCGAGCGCGGGATCAACCCGTTCGACCACGGCGCGCTCCACACCGACATGTGGAAGACCGAAGGGCTGAAGCAGGCACTGGACAAGTATGGGTTTGACGCAGCCTTCGGCGGCGCCCGCCGCGACGAGGAAAAGAGCCGCGCCAAGGAGCGCATCTTCTCGTTCCGCACCGCC
>CALMJG010000129.1 GCA_937864195.1 uncultured Novosphingobium sp. | reverse complement strand
GCGGACAGGCGGCGGGCGGACAGGCAGCGGGCGGACAGGCAGCCGGCGGACAGGCGGCGCAGATCTGATGCTGGCGCTCTATGGTCATCCGTTTTCCTCCTACACCTGGAAGGCGCTGATCGCGCTTTACGCCAACGGCACTCCGTTCGAGTTCCGGATGGTCGACCCCGACCACCTCGAGAACGCGGAATTCGTTGCCGCCGCCAGCCCGCTGGGCCGCTTCCCGGTGCTGCACGACGGGGAAGAGGTGGTGTTCGAGGCAAGCGCGATCATTGAGCACCTGCATTGCCACCACCCCGGCCCCGCCCCCCTGCTCCCCGCCGATCCGGCCGAGGCGGTGCGGGTCCGGATGATCGACCGGGTGTTCGACCTGTCGGTGATGAGCCCGGTGCAGGATCTGGTGGGCGAGGCGATCCGCAGCTCCGGAAATCCCGCCGAAGCGGTGCGCGAGCGGGCCTACGATCAGCTGGCGCGCGCCTATCGCTGGATCGACACCTGGCTGGCGGGATACGGCCAGCGCGGCGCGATCACCCTGATCGAATGCGCCGCCGCGCCCAGCCTGTTCTATGCCGACTGGGTCCTGCCGCTTCCGGCCGAACATGCCCGGCTGCGCCAATGGCGCGCGCATCTGCTGGCGCTGCCGGCGGTTAGCCGTTGCGTCGAGGACGCGCGCCCCTATCGTGGGTTCTTCCCGCTCGGCGCGCCGGAGCGGGATTGAGAGAGGACCAGCCGATGTACGAACTTTCCGTCACCCGCCTGATCGACGCCCCGCCCGCCCGGGTGTGGGATGCGATGGTCAACCGGACCAACGAATGGTGGTGCCCCAGGCCGTGGCGCGCGGAGATGGACTTCGGCTCGCGCCAGCCGGGCGGCTTTTCGATGGCCGTGATGCACGGCCCCGACGGTGAGGTGAACGAGCATCCCGGCTGCCTGCTGGCCTGGGACGAGGGCCGGCGCTTTGCGATGACCGACGCGGTCCAGGAAGGGCTCCAGCCCGCCGGCCCGTTCATGCTGGGCATCTGGGAAATCGAGCCCGAGGGCAGCGGCACCCGCTATACCGCCCGCGCCCGCCACTGGACTCCCGAAACCATGGCCCACCATCGCGAGATGGGCTTCGAGGAAGGCTGGGGCGCCTGCGCCGACCAGCTGAAAGCGCTGTGCGAGGCAGGCTGAGCAGGTGACTGCGCTATGGCTCCGCCTCACCGCGCTGTGCGGCCTGGCCGATCTTGCCTATGCCCTGCTCGCGGCGCAGCTGCTGGGCGGGAGCGTGCCGGGCACCCTGGCCAGGGTTGCGGCCGGACCGTTCGGCGACGCGGCGTCGGGCTGGGGCCCGGCCGGCGCCTTGCTGGGAATTGCCGTCCACTTCGCGCTCATGGCGGCAATGACCGGGGTTGGACTGGTACTTGCCCAGAGGACGATCCTGGGCCAGGTGGCGCCGTGGAAGGCAGGCACGCTCTATGGCCTGGCTCTCTACATGCTGATGTACGGCTTGGTGCTGCCGTGGCGCTTTGGAGTGCCTTTTCCCAATCCCGACCGCCTCCGCCTCGCAATCGGCCTCGCGCCCCACGTCCTGCTTGTCGGCCTGCCGATCTTTATCCTTACGCGGCAGACACTTGGCCCACCCACTCAAGCAAACAGCGCGGACTTGCGCAGCAGCTGATAGGCCTCGACCACCGCCTGCAGGCGCTTTTCCATCGAACGATCGCCCTGGTTGATGTCCGGGTGATACCGCCGCGCCAGCGTGGTATAGCGCGATCGCAGATCATGCCGCGAGGCGTCGACCGGCAAGTCCAGCAGATCGAGCGCCTGCCGCTCTTCCGCCGTCACGACCCGCCCGTCGCTGCGCTGCGCCGGCTGCCGCGCCCTGGCCCGGGCGGCAATCGCCTCCAGCGGGTCCTTGAAGTCGGCCCAGCGCGGCGCCACGTCGATCCCCGCAGTGGGCGAAAAGGCCCGGGTCTGGCGCTCCCAGCCGTGAACCGGAGACTGGGCCGCGAAGATTTCCTCCGGGCTCATTCCCTCGAACCAGTCATAGCCCGCGTTGAATTCGCGGACGTGATCGAGGCAGAACCAGCGGTAGTCGCCCGGTCCGTCGAAACTGCTGCCGCGCGCGCCGGGTGCGCGGAATTCCCCCGCCTCGGGACAGCCCGGGCGCTCGCAATGCTGGCCGGCGCGATTGACGCGCCCGTGGAACCGATCGTGCTTCACACCCTTCCACATGGCGATTGTTCGGCTAGAAGGAAAGACCAAGGAGCATGAGCATGAACGGCCCAGTTGCCACAGAGATCGAGCGTCTGCTGACAGCCGCCCTCGCCCCCACCCACCTTGCGGTGATCAACGATACTGCCCGCCACCACGGCCACGCGGGGGATGACGGGTCGGGCGAATCGCACTTCACGGTCGAGATCGAAAGCCCTGCCTTCTCAGGCGTTTCGCGGCTTGAGCGACAACGCATGGTGAACCGCGCTCTGGGCGACATTCCCGGAACGCGCGTCCATGCCCTGGCCATCAAGGCTCGCGCCCCGGGCGAAATGCGGTGAACCCCCAGGCCACGATCCGGCCGGTCACGCACGATCTGGGCGCCTTCAAGGTCCGGCGGGTGCTGCCCTCTCCCGGACGGATAATGGTCGGTCCGTTCATTTTCGTCGACCAGTTCGGCCCGGCAGTGATCCCGGCGGGGCAATCGATGGACGTGCGGCCGCACCCGCACATCGGCCTGGCAACGGTCACCTGGCTGTTCGAAGGCGCGATCGACCACCGCGACAGCCTCGGTTCGTTCGCGACGATCCGGCCCGGGCAGGTCAACCTGATGACTGCGGGCGCAGGCATTGTCCATTCCGAACGCGGCCTCCCTGCCCAGCGCGACCTGCCCAAGCCGATCTACGGAATGCAGACCTGGCTGGCCCTGCCGGACGGCCAGGAAGACATCGCCCCCGCCTTCGAAGCCCACGCCGACCTGCCGCTGGTCGAGGATGCCTGCGCCTCGGCCCGCGTGATCATGGGCTCGCTGTGGGGCAAGCGCGCGCCGACCACCTGCCATGCCGAAACGATCTATGCCGAAATCCTCCTCGCGCCCGGCGGCTCGATCCCGGTCGACGCCGAAGCGGACGAACGCGCGGTGATGCTGGTTGGCGGTGCGGCCAGCATCGATGGCCAGCCGCTGGAACTCTATACCCTGGCCGTGCTGGCTCCCGGCGCGGCGGCGCGGCTCGATTCGGCCGAGGGCGGGCGGGTCATGCTGCTGGGGGGCGAGGCTTTTCGCACCCCCCGCCACGTCTGGTGGAACTTCGTCCACTCCTCGCGCGAGCGGATCGCGCAGGCCAAGGCCGACTGGAGCGCCGGACGCTTCCCCAAGGTTCCCGGTGACGAGGAGGAATTCATCCCGATACCGAGCGTACCGCTGACCAACAGCGACTGAAAACAAAGACATAACAGGAGAGGACATGACATTTGCAGGACAGGCCGCGTGGATCACCGGCGCTTCATCGGGGATCGGCGCGGCACTCGCCCGGGGGCTGGCGGGGCAAGGCGCCCGGCTGGTGCTGTCGGGCCGCAACGTGGAGGCACTGGAAGAAGTCGCCGCGCAATGCGGCGGGAATGCCCTGATCCTGCCGTTCGAGACGACCGATCGCTCGGCCCTGGCCGGGGCGGTCGAACGGGCCTGGGACTGGTCGGGCGGGATCGATCTGCTGGTCAACAACGCGGGCATTTCCCAGCGCTCGCTCGCGGTCGACACGGCCATGGCGGTCTATGACCGGATCATCGACGTCGATCTGCTCGCCCCCATCGCGCTCACGCAGGAACTGTTGCCGCGCATGGCCGCACGGGGAACGGGGCGGATCGCGATGATCTCGTCGATCGCCGGCAAGGTCGGCGTACCGATGCGCACCGCATACTGCGCCGCGAAGTTCGGCCTGGCCGGCTATGCCGACGCGCTGCGCGCCGAGACAGCGCACCTGGGCCTGAAGGTCCACACCATCTACCCCGGCTCGATCCGCACCGGCGTATCGCGCAATGCATTGACGGCCGATGGCTCGGTACGCGGCACCAGCGATGCCGCGATCGAGAACGGGATCGATCCGGACGTCGCCGCCGCAGACATGCTGGCCGCCATGGCGCGCGACGAGCGCGAGATCATCGTCGCCATCGGCAAGGAACGCGAAATGGGCGAGGAACGGAAGACGTCCGACAGCCTGCTCGACTATGTCGCGGGGCTGGTCGCGGCCGGCTATGCGCAGAAGATGAACGCAGGGGGAAAATGACCATGCAGCGAGTGAAACTGGCCAGCGGGATCGAGTTGGACGTGGTGGACCAGGGTCCGCGCGATGCGCCAGCGCTGATCTTCCTGCACGGCTTTCCCGAAAGCCACCGCACCTGGCGCCACCAGATCGCCCACCTGTCCGACCGCTATCGCTGCATCGCCCCGGACCAGCGCGGCTATCGCGGCTCGTCCAAGCCGCAGGACGTCGCCAGCTACACGCCCGACAAGCTGATCGGCGACGTGTTCCAGCTCGCCGACGCGCTGGGGGTCGATAAATTCACCATCGTCGGCCACGACTGGGGCGGCGCGATCGCCTGGGGCGTGGCGCTGATGGGGCAGATGAATGGCCGGGTGACCCGCGCGGTGATTGCCAATGCCCCGCATCCGCTGGGCTTTTCGCGCCTGGTCTGGCTCAACCGCCACCAGCGCGAGGCCAGCCAGTACATGCGCACCTTCAAGGATACCTCTCACGACGACCTGGTGCGCGAACATGGCCTGGGGGCCATGCTGCTGCTGGCCTTCGGCGACCGTCTGGACGGCGGCGAGGACAGGATGGAGCCGGAAGAACGCGCGGCGCTGACCCAGGACTGGCTGGACCGGGATGCCGCCTTCGGCATGCTCAACTGGTACCGCGCCAGCCCGCTCTATGTCCCGGCAATGGACGAACCTTACGAGATTCCGGCCGATCGCCCCCTCCCCGCCGTCCCGCCGCTTGCCATCCCGACGCTGGTGGTCTGGGCGCTGGAGGACTTCGCGCTGCCGCCCGAGAACCTTGAAGGCATCGAGGAGCTGGTGACCGACCTCACCCTGGTGCGCGTCCCCGGCAGCGGCCACTTCGTGCCATGGGAGGCGCCCGGACCGGTCAATGCCGCGATGGACGAGTTCCTTGGCCGCACCGGCTGAAGGCCAGCCCGCGGGCGGCATCGGCGCGGCGGTCGCCGCCGCCAACCTGCGCGCCCGCAAATCAGTCCTGCGGGGCCACGGCGGAGGGCATGCGCCGGTCAGCTATCTGGAGCTGTTCTTCGACCTGGTGTTCGTCTTCGCGATCACCCAGCTGTCGCACAGCCTGCATCATCACCTGACCTGGCACGGCCTTGCGGAGAACGCAGTGCTGTTCCTGGCGGTGTGGTGGGGCTGGATCTACACCGCCTGGGTCTCGAACTGGGCCGACCCGGACCGCCTGCCGATCCGGTTGCTGCTGCTGGGCGTGATGCTGGCCAGCCTGGCCATGGCGGTTGCGATTCCGGATGCCTTCGCGGGCAATGGCCTGCTGTTCGCCGGCAGCTACGTGACCCTGCAACTGGGCCGGTCCTTCGCGGCGACGCTGATCTTTCGGCCCGAGGGCGCGGCGCGGATGCGCAACATGGCGCGGATCACCGCGTGGTTCGTGGCTTCGGCGCCGCTGTGGATCGGCGGCGCGCTGGCCAGCGATCCCAACCTGCGCCTGCTGCTGTGGCTGCTCGCCCTGGCCATCGAATATGCCGGGCCGATGACGATGTTCCGCACGCCTGTCCTGGGCCGATCGAGCGGGAGCGACTGGGACATCTCGGGCAGCCACATGGCCGAACGCTGCGCCCTGTTCATCATCATCGCGCTGGGAGAGGGGATCGTCGTGACCGGCAGCGCAGTGGCAGATGCCCCGTGGGGCGCGGGGCTGGCCTTGGCCCTGGCCATCGCCTTTGCCGGGTCGGCGCTGATGTGGTGGCTCTACTTCGATCTCGGGGCGCAGCGCGGCGCGCAATTGATCTCTGGCCACGCTCAGGCGGGACGCGTGGCGCGCAACGCCTATACCTATCTGCACATGCCGATCGTGCTGGGCGTGATCATCGCGGCGGTTGGCGATGCGCTGTTGCTGGAGCACTGGCACGATACGGCCGGCCATGACCTGGTCCTGGTCCAGACCGGCGGAACCGTGCTGTTCCTTGGCGGAATTGGCCTGTTCAAGCGCTTCGCGAACACGATTCGCAACTTTCCGCTGTCCCACATGGTCGCGATCGCCGCGCTCTTGCTGCTGGGATTGCGGGCCTGGCTCGTTCCGATCGGCGCCCTGTCCTTTGTGGCGGGAGGCGTTGGCATCCTGCTGGCCACGGCCGTGTGGGAATGGGTCTCGTACCACGGCGGGTGGATGGAGCGTATGGAACGGCTTGGCCTGCCTTATCCGCAGTTGGTGCGGGACCGGTTCGAACGGCGGCGGCGCGAGCGCGCTGAACCATAGGCAGCGATCACAGCCACTCGATTTCGGCCCCGTGGGCATGGCCGCGCGCCAGCATCCTGGGCTCGCCGGTGCCCGGCCAGAAACGGACCACCAGCTCATGCTTGAGCTCCGCCCGGTTCGCCTCGAGCGCGATCCAGGCCAGTGCGCGCTGCGGCGTCGCCCGCCTTCCCGCAGCTTCCATCGCGGCGGCAACCCGCGCCTGCTGGTCGGCCGGGACATATTGCCAGACGATCGAGTGCATCAGCACCCGGGTCGTGCCCTGCTCCTGCGGCCGGCCCAGTTCCGCCTCGACAAAATCGGCGGCATTCATCGCGGCGACGTCCGGCTTGTGCGCCCGCGCCGCCTCGATCGCGGCATCCATCCGGGCAAAACGTTCGGTGGCCTCTGGCCAGATATAGGCACGCAGCCGCAGCGCCTCTGCCGGGTCGGTCAGGTCCACCGGGGCAACGTCGCACCCGCGCAGGGCAGCGAAGGCGATGTCTCCGGCGGGAGGCGGATTGCCAATCCAGCGCGGCGCGATCTGCATCGCGGCCAGTTTCGGGCCAACTTCCACCCCGCCCAGATCGTAATGATAGCTGGGCAGCATCAGGTTGATTCCCGCGCTCGACCCGATCTCCAGGCATTCGAAGCGCGGCGGTAGCCCCTGCCCCGCCAGCCACAGCATGCCCGCAACGAAACTGGCCGAGCGGCCGGCCTCGTTGGTCTGGGGCGGCCCATCCAGCCAGGGCAGCAGTTCGCCCTCATGGCGATGAAGGGCATCGGCAATGATCCCCTCCACATCGGCCTCGGCTTCGCCGGAGTAGACCGGCGCAAGCGCCGGTTCCCGGCCTGACAGGTGCAGCGCGTGCAAGCCGCCAGCGATCCGCAGCGGCAAGGCGTCAGCCAGGGGTGAACCCGGCCAGAACCTGATCCGCTCCATCACAGCCCCGCCTTTCTCGCCGCGCAACAGGTCCAGCAGCGCCGCGCAGATCCTGCCAGTGATCGGCGCGCCATTCGCGCGGCAATAGGCAACCTGGTTGGCGAAGCTGTCGGCGATTGCCTGCGCTCCGCTGGCCGTGTAATTCACGTTGCGAAAATCGTCAGCCATATGCCGCTCCTTGCCCTTTCGCCCTGCCCCGCCTAAACGCCGGCCAGCCATGACCAGACCGCTGACTTTCGCCGTGCCCAAGGGCCGTATCCTCGACGAGGCGCTGCCGCTGATGGCGCGTGGCGGAGTGGTGCCCGAACCCGGCTTTCACGACAAGGGCAACCGCGCCCTCTCGTTCGCCTGCGAAGACCCGGACATGCGCCTGATCCGCGTGCGAGCCTTCGATGTCGCGACCTTCGTCGCCCACGGCGCGGCCCAGGCCGGGATCGTCGGCTCCGACGTGGTCGAGGAATTCGCCTATTCCGACCTTTATGCGCCGATAGACCTCGATATCGGCCACTGCCGCCTATCGGTTGCGGAGCCTGCCGAGCAGGTGGGCGATCAAGCGCGGGTGAGCCACCTCAGGGTCGCCAGCAAGTATCCGGGGCTTACCCGCAAGCACTTCGAAAGCCTGGGAATCCAGGCTGAAGTGGTGAAGCTCAACGGAGCGATGGAACTTGCCCCGGGGCTTGGCCTGGCCAGCCGGATCGTCGATCTCGTTTCCACGGGCCGCACGCTCAAGGACAATGGCCTGGTCGAAACCAGCCGGATTCTCGACGTTTCGGCCAGGCTGATCGTCAACCGCGCCGCGCTCAAGACCGATCCGCGCGTCGGCGCGCTGGTTGAGCGGTTCCGGGCGCTGGTTGCCGCTGACAAGGCTGCTGCCTGATGCTGCGGCTGAACACTTCCTCGCCCGATTTCGAGCGCGCATTCCGCCGACTCGTGGCCGACCGCCGCGAGAGCGACGGCAATGTCGCGCGCGACGTGTCCCTGATCCTCGACGATGTCCGCACGCGCGGCGACGAGGCACTGGCCGAACTGACCGAGCGGTTCGATGGCCATGCGCTGGTCAGTGACGACGATTGGCGGATCCCCGCCGAGGCCTGCCGCGAAGCCTTCGAGGCGCTCGACCCGGCGCTGCGCGCCGCGCTGGAACTCGCCGCACAGCGCATCCGCGCCTACCACGAAGCCCAGCTTCCCGCTGACCGCGACGCGACCGATGCCACAGGCGTGCGGATGGGTGCGCGCTGGCGGGCCGTCGATGCCGCCGGCCTTTACGTCCCGGGCGGGCGCGCGGCCTATCCCTCCTCGCTGCTGATGAACGCCATTCCCGCCAAGGTCGCAGGCGTGGAGCGCCTCGCCGTGGTGACGCCGACCCCCAAGGGTCAGGTCAATCCGCTGGTGCTGGCCGCCGCGCACCTTGCCGGCGTGGACGAGGTCTGGCGCGTCGGCGGCGCGCAGGCGATTGCCGCGCTTGCCTATGGCACCCAGCGCATCCGCCCCGTCGATGTCGTCACCGGCCCTGGCAATGCCTGGGTGGCCGAGGCAAAGCGCCAGCTCTACGGCGTGGTCGGGATCGATATGGTCGCCGGCCCGAGCGAAATCCTGCTGATCGCAGATGGCAGGAACGATCCCGAATGGACTGCCGCCGACCTGCTGAGCCAGGCCGAGCATGATCCATCCGCCCAGTCGATCCTGATCACCGACGACCCCGTCTTTGCCGATACCGTGGCGGACCGCGTGGGCGTGGAACTGGCCATGCTTCCCACCGCCAGAGTGGCGAGCGAGAGCTGGAAGAACCACGGCGTGATCATCGAGGTCGCGAGTCTGGACGAAGCCCCCGCGCTTGCCAATGCGCTGGCGGCCGAACACGTCCAGATCGCCACCGACGATCCGCAGGCCCTGTTCGACAGGATTCGTCACGCCGGTTCGGTGTTCCTCGGTCGCATGACACCCGAAGCGGTCGGGGACTATGTCGCCGGGCCGAACCACGTGCTGCCCACCGGGCGGCGGGCGCGGTTTTCCTCGGGCCTTTCCGTGCTCGATTTCATGAAGCGCACCAGCTTCATCCAACTTGACGAGGCGGCGCTGCAAGCGATTGGCCCGGCCGCCATCGCGCTGGCCGAGGCCGAGGGCCTGCCCGCCCACGCCCGCTCCATCGAAACGAGGCTCGGCATATGAAGTCCACCGTCCAGGCCCGCGCCGCCGCGCGCCTTGCTGCCGTCCAGGCGCTCTACCAGCTCGACATGGAAGGCACGCCGCTCGCCTCGCTGCTCGACGAATTCCACCGCCACCGGCTCGGCGCGGAAATCGAAGGCGCGCAATACGCCAAGGCCGAGGTCGCCTTCTTCGATGCCATCGTCACCGGCGTCCAGGCCCGCAAGGACGAGGTCGACGCCGTCATTTCCGACAAGCTGGCCGAAGGCTGGAAGCTGGAACGGCTCGACAAGACCATGCTGCAGATCCTGCGCGCGGGCGCCTGGGAACTGATCGCGCGCGCCGACGTGCCGACCGGTTCAGCAATCAGCGAATATGTCGATGTTGCCCACGCCTTCTTCGAGAAGCGCGAGGCGAAGTTCGTCAACGGTGTGCTTGATGCCGTCGCCAAGGCGGTGCGCTGAGCACCGAGGCCGCCTTCATCGAAGCGCTGCGCGCGCTGGCGACGCACCCTGCGGCGCGCGGCCTGACCGATGATTGTGCCGTGCTGGAATTCGGCGGCGAAGCGCTGGTCCTGACCCATGACGCCATGGCCGAGGGGGTGCATTACCTGCCCGGCCAGGACGCGGCGGACATCGCCTGGAAGCTCGTTGCCACCAATCTTTCCGACCTTGCCGCCAAGGGGGCGCAGCCGCTGGGCGTGCTGCTGGGCTATCGCTTCGGCGGTGACGATGCGCGCTTCGTTCAGGGACTGCGCGAAGTGCTGGAGCATTACCACGTTCCGCTGCTGGGCGGAGATACCATCGGCGGCGCGGGTTCGCAGGTGCTGGGCCTGACCGCGCTGGGCCGCGCCACCCATCGCCCCGTGCCCGCCCGAAGCGGCGCCCGCGCAGGTGATGAGCTCTATCTGACCGGCCCGGTCGGCGCGGCGATGATGGGGTTCGAGGCCTTGCAGACCGGGGGCGGAGACAGCGCGGCCTACCGCAGGCCGGCGCCCCTGCTGGCCACCGGACAAGCGCTTGCCCCGCTGGTCACGGCGATGATGGACGTGTCGGACGGGCTGCTGCTGGATGCGGCGCGGATGGCCGAAGCCTCTGGCGTCACCTTCGCGCTGGACCGCATGGCCGTTCCCATTGCCGCGCCGGAGCAACGCCGCGACGACGCGCTACGCTGGGGGGATGATTATCAGCTGCTGTTCTGCGTCCCCGCCGGAACGCCCCTGCCTGTCGCCGCGCACCGGATTGGTGAGGCGCTACCCCGCGCCGCTACCCCACTGTTGCTGGACGGCGCTGCACCATCAGGCACGCTTGGCTATCAACACGGGTAGCCACAAGCTGCGCCCCCACTGTCAGACCCGTCGTCCCGGACTTGATCCGGGATCGCTGGCGAACCGGCACCGCACTACACCTTGCGGCTTCGCCCCGGCCCACGATCCCGGATCAAGTCCGGGATGACGGGGTGGTTTCCGCAGCCTCGGCCTAATCCTTGAGCGGCGAACAATCCACCCCGCGCGCTTCGAGGATCGGCTTCAATTCGCGGTAGGCGGAGCGCGTCAGATGGTTCGGCACCTCG
Source organism: uncultured Novosphingobium sp. (assembly GCA_937864195.1). GTDB lineage: Bacteria > Pseudomonadota > Alphaproteobacteria > Sphingomonadales > Sphingomonadaceae > Novosphingobium. The sequence continues at coordinate 10,185 of CALMJG010000129.1, read as the reverse complement.
GGATAGAGGTGGTGGACGACGTGGTACTGCATCCCCATCGACAACCAGTGGCCGATCCAGGTCCTGAACACGCGGGTATTGTCATAGCGCCCGGTGCCGGTGCGCGGATGGTGCGGCGCCCAGCTCAGCCAGTAGCGGATGTAGGACAGGCCGATGTGGCGCGGCAGCCACCACAGCAGGGCCACTTCCATCGCATAGCCGGCCCACGACATCGCGAAGAAGAACGCCATCGAGAACAGCTGCAACAGCATCGTGTCGCGCAGCGCCTTCTTGGCGGCGGGCGTACCGATCCGTTCGAGCACGCGCTTGTAGTGGTGGATCGAGCCGTCGACGCCTGGCTGGCGGTTGAGCCAGGTCTTGTACCAGGCCGAATACTTGCCCGGAGCGGCATCGGTGTAGTCCGGATCCTTCTCCGGATCATTGGTGTAATAGTGGTGATGCAGGTGCATCATCCGCGCCATGGAGAACGGGAAGATCAGGATGATCGTCGCCACCTCGCCAACCGCTTCGTTCCAGAAGCGCTGCGGAGTGCCTGGACGGCCGATGTTCGAATGCATCGCCTCGTGGCTGGTGATGTAACCGCCCGCTGCGAAGATGCAGGACAGCGGAAAGCCGATCCACAGCGGCATGATGTCCAGCATGGCGAGCGGCCAGAACGCCAGCCACATCGCGAAACAGCCAAGCGTTATGACCGTGTAGGGCCACATCGCCTTGCCGTTGGAGGAGTACTTACGGGCAATCGCGCGCTCCTGTTGCAAGAGCGTGCGCCGGGTATGGGCGTCGAGACCGTCGCCTTGTCTCAGCGTGATCGCCGGGCCGCCCCCCGAAGATACGCCAACGCCCGGTTCAAGGCCGGGTTGAAGTTTGGTGATCTCGTTCACAGCCAGCGCCCCCTCAGCGTCGCGTAGAGCCCCCAGGGCGCTCCGATCATCAGGCCAAAGGCGATCCGGCTGATTCCCAGCGGTGCCGGAATGTCCCAATAGGCCATGGTCTGGGCGATGAGCGGAGCGATGAAGCCGATCCCGAACAGGAAGGGCATCCAGTGGAACAGTTGCCTGAGTGCGGTCTGCATGATGGTTAACTTCTCATAAACCATTATGTCTGGCAAGATTCCGCAGTTTGCGCGCTGAGGGAGGGTCGTCCCGGACTGGTACGGAGGGCGCAATCGCCCATCTGGCGGCGGCTTTCGTTGTCCGCGCCGAAAGCGTTGCATTGCCCCTGATCCACCTATAGCCTCCCCCTCAGGCTCCACTTGAGGGCCATGAGAGGATTGTCTTGGAAAAAGGGGGAGGTCCTGTGAGTCTCGTCACGATCTCGATAATACTGGGACTGCTTGCCGTGCTGTACGGCTTCGTAACCAGCCGCCAGGTGCTCAGCGCGCCGGCAGGCAATGAGAAAATGCAAGAAATCGCTGGCGCGATCCAGGAAGGCGCGCAGGCCTATCTGCGCCGCCAGTACACCACCATCGCCATTGTCGGCGTGGTCGTGGCCATCATCATCGTCCTCACCCTCGGCAAGATTTCCGCTGCGGGCTTCCTGATTGGCGCGATCCTGTCGGGCGTGGCGGGCTTCATCGGGATGAACATCTCGGTACGCGCGAACGTGCGCACGGCCGCTGCCGCCCAGAAGGGACTGCAGGAAGGCCTGACCATGGCGTTCCGCTCAGGCGCCATCACCGGCCTGCTGGTCGCCGGCCTCGCGCTGCTGGCCATCGCGGTGTTCTACTGGTTCCTGACCACATCGATGAACCTCGCGGTCGACAGCCGCACGGTGATCGATGGCCTCGTCGCCCTCGCCTTCGGCGCGTCGCTCATCTCGATCTTCGCGCGTCTCGGCGGCGGCATCTTCACCAAGGCCGCCGACGTCGGCGCCGACCTCGTCGGCAAGGTCGAGGCCGGCATTCCCGAGGACGATCCCCGCAACCCGGCCGTCATCGCGGACAACGTCGGCGACAACGTGGGCGACTGCGCCGGCATGGCTGCCGACCTGTTCGAAACCTACGTCGTCACCGTCGGCGCGACCATGGTGCTGACCGCCCTGCTGCTGAAGAGCGCGGGCGATCTGCTGCCCAACCTGATGGCACTGCCGCTGCTGATCGGCGGCGTCTGCATCGTCACCTCGATCATCGGCACCTATTTCGTGAAGCTCGGCGGTTCGAAGAACGTCATGGGCGCGATGTACAAGGGCTTCCTCGTTTCGGCGATGCTCTCGATCCCGGCGATCTGGTGGGCAACCGGCTTTGCGCTGGGCGATATCGAAACCGTGGTGGGCACACTTGCCGATGGCAGCACCTACACTGGCCGCTCGCTGTTCTACTGCGCGCTGCTGGGACTGGTGATTACCGGGCTGATCATCTGGATCACCGAATACTATACCGGAACCAACTATCGCCCGGTGAAGTCGATCGCCAAGGCCTCTGAAACCGGCCACGGCACCAACGTGATCCAGGGCCTTGCGGTTTCGCTCGAAGCGACAGCGCTGCCGACCCTGGTGATCGTCGCAGGCATCATCATTGCCCACCAGTTGGCGGGCCTGATCGGCATCGCCTATGCCGCCACCGCGATGCTCGCTCTGGCCGGCATGGTCGTTGCGCTCGACGCCTATGGCCCGGTTACCGACAATGCCGGCGGGATTGCCGAAATGGCCGGCCTCGACGATTCGGTCCGTGAAAAGACCGACCTGCTCGATGCGGTGGGCAACACCACCAAGGCCGTCACCAAGGGTTATGCGATCGGTTCTGCCGGCCTTGCCGCGCTGGTGCTGTTCGCCGCCTACACCGAGGATCTCAAATACTTCTCCGAAGCTCTTGGCCTCACGGAAGCGGTGAACTTCAGCCTTGAGAACCCCTATGTCATTGTCGGCCTGCTGCTCGGCGCGCTGCTCCCGTATCTGTTCGGTGCGATGGGCATGACCGCCGTTGGGCGCGCTGCCGGCGACGTGGTGGTCGACGTGCGCGAGCAGTTCAAGAACGATCCGGGCATCATGGCCGGCACCAGCCGTCCCAACTATGCCCGTACCGTGGACCTGGTCACCAAGGCGGCGATCAAGGAAATGATCATCCCCTCGCTGCTGCCGGTGCTGGCCCCCATCGCGGTCTACTTCATCATCTCGATGGTGGCGGGCAAGGCGAACGGCTTCGCCGCGCTGGGCGCTCTGCTGCTGGGCGTGATCGTCGGTGGCCTGTTCGTCGCCCTCTCGATGACCTCGGGCGGCGGTGCATGGGACAATGCCAAGAAGTACATCGAGGACGGCCACCACGGCGGCAAGGGCAGCGAAGCCCACAAGGCCGCGGTGACCGGCGACACGGTCGGCGATCCCTACAAGGACACTGCCGGTCCGGCCGTCAACCCGATGATCAAGATCACCAACATCGTCGCGCTGCTGCTGCTCGCGGCGCTGGCCGGAGGTCACGTCGCGGGCTGATCCCCGCGCGCAACACCGCTGGTGAATGCAAGCCCCGTCCGGAGCGATCCGGGCGGGGTTTTGCATGCTTCGGGACCACCGCCCCGCCGTTAGCCATTCCTTGGCGATTGACCGCTATGTCCGCCTGCGGAGAAGGGGCGCTGCGGCCCCGATCAATCGAGGGACCAGCATATTGGCCACTGCGGCTGGATTGCAGCGCGAAAGTTCGGAGGCACCCGGTCAGGTGGCCGCCGCCCAGTCGCGCGCCCGGCTCATGCCCTGGCAAAGCCTCGACACGCCCGAGGCGCGGCTGTCGTGGGATGCGCTGGCGCAATGGGCCAGCGAACCGAACCCGTTCCATGAAAGCTGGTACCTGCTCCCGGCGCTGCGCGCACTCGATCCGCACGGCAGCGTCGCCATCCTGCGCTTCGACCATGACGGCGAGCTGGCCGGGCTGCTGCCCTTGCGGCGCGAGAACCGCTATTATCGCTGGCCGCTTCCGCAATGGTGCAACTGGGCACACGGCAACTGCTTCCTGGGCGCACCATTGGTCGCAGCGGGACTTGAGCGACCCTTCTGGCGTGCGCTGCTCGCGTGGCTGGACGGCAATCCCGGCGCGGGCCTGTTCCTGCACCTTGTGCAGATGCCGCTGGACGGACCACTCCACGCCGCGCTGCAGGCGGTCCTCGCGGAGCAAGGCCGCGCGGCGGCGCTGGTGCTCGGCGAGGAGCGGGCGATGCTGGCCTCGCCCTTGTCTGCGGCGGAATATTTCGAGGCCTCGCTTTCGGGAAAGAAACGCAAGGAGCTGCGCCGCCAGCACAACCGGCTGGGAGAACTGGGCGAACTGACTTTCGAACGCAGCGAGGACGATCACCGCCTGGCGCGCTGGATCGACGATTTCCTGGCGCTCGAACATTCAGGCTGGAAGGGGGCTGCAGGCTCTGCCCTCGCCTCCCACCAGGCGACCGCGCGGATGTTCCGCGAGGCACTGTCGGGCGCTTCGGCGCGCGGCCGGCTCGAGCGACTGACCCTGTCGCTCGACGGCGAGCCGATCGCGATGCTGGCCAACTTCGTCACCCCGCCGGGCGCCTTTTCCTTCAAGACCGCCTTCGACGAGCGCTATGCCCGCTACTCGCCCGGGGTGCTGCTGCAACGCGAGAACCTGGCCCTGCTGGACCGCGCGGGGATCGAATGGTGCGACAGCTGCGCCTCGGCCGACCATCCGATGATCGACCATATCTGGCGCGAGCGGCGCCAGATCGGGCGCTTGTCGATTGCCATCGGCGGAGCCCTGCGGCGGGCGCTGTTCGGCCAGTTGGTGCGGGCCGAACTGGGGCGAAATCCTGCGGGAATTGCGCGGCAGACCGGTTGACGCCGCCCGCCCTGCACCGCAAAGGCAAAGGGTATGGAAAAGCAACCGACTTCCGAAGAACTGGTCCGCTGGCTGGTCAAGCTGCTCGACGTCAAGCCTGGCGCCGAGGAAGGCCATTACGCCGGACGGCGCAAGCGCGGCGGAGTCGGCCGGGTGTTCGGCGGACAAGTGATCGCCCAGGCCCTGGCCGCAGCCGAGCGCACCGTGGCAGAAGACCGCGCGGTCCATTCGCTCCACGCCTATTTCCTGCGCGGCGGCAACGAGGACCACGAGATCGACTTCAAGGTGGAGCGCGATCTCGATGGCGGCAGCTTTTCCAACCGGCGGGTCGTCGCCAGCCAGCTCGGCACTCCGATCCTCAACCTCGTCGCCTCGTTCCATCGGCGCGAGGAAGGGCCTCGCCACCAGGACGCGATGCCCGATGTCCCCCGCCCCGAAGACTTGCCAAGCGAGGCCGACCTGCGCCGCCAGTTCCTGCACCTCGTTCCCGAAGACAAGCGCGCGCAGATGATCGCGCCGCGCCCGATCGAGCTGCGCCCGGTCGAAAAGCGCCACTGGATGGGTGCCGAGCCGACCGAGCCGCGCTCCAACACCTGGTTCCGGGCCTGCGCGCCGCTGCCGGACGACCCGCGCATCCACCGCGCCGTGCTCGCCTATGCCAGCGACATGTCGCTGCTGGGCACCTGCACCCTGCCCCACGGTCTGTCGTGGACAGTCGGCAACCTGATGGGCGTCAGCCTTGACCACGTGGTCTGGTTCCACGACGATTTCAGGGCTGACGACTGGCTGCTCTATTCGACCGACAGCCCCTGGGCGGGCGGCGCGCGCGGGTTCAATCGCGGGCGGATCTTCTCGGCCGATGGCAGGCTGGTCGCGGAAACGGCACAGGAAGGACTGATCCGGGAGATCAAGCCAAAGGGCTGACCCCGACGGGAGAGGGAGGGAGGGATGAGGAAGCGCACGATTCTGGCAGGCGCGCTGGGCGCCGCGCTGATCGCGGGCGGAGCATGGTTCGGCAGTCTCGACAAGGAAACGCGGGGTTTGCTCGCCGCCTTGCCGACAGACCGCGATGTGCTGATGTGGAAGCAGGATCAGCGCGATGCCGCCTTCCGAGCGATGGACCGCCTGCCGTTCCTCGCCAAGGGCAATATTGTCGCCCCCTCGGCCACACCCCTTCCCCTGCCTTCGGGCAAGCCGCTGACCATCCCCGGGATCGACCAGTACATGGCCCGGCAGCGTGCGGCGGGTATTGTCATCCTGCAGGACGGCAAGGTGCGCTTCGAGCGCTATGGCCTCGGCTTCGATGCCAAGGGCCGCTGGACCAGCTTCTCGGTTGCCAAGTCGTTCACCTCCACCCTGGTCGGCGCGGCGATCCAGGACGGCAAGATCCGCAACCTTGACGACATGGTCAGCCAATACGTGCCGGGCCTGCGCGGGTCGGCCTATGATGACGTGACGGTGCGCCAGCTGCTGACGATGAGCTCCGGCGTCCGCTGGAACGAGGACTATGAGGACCCGAAATCCGACGTCGCGATGTTCAACAACGCCGAGCCGGAACCCGGCATGGACGCGACCGTCAGCTATATGCGCAAGCTGCCCCGCGCCCACCCCCCAGGCGAGGTCTGGCACTACAACACCGGCGAGACCAACCTGGTGGGCGTGCTGGTCAGTTCTGCCACGGGCAAGCCGCTGGCGCAGTACCTGCAGGAAAAGATCTGGCAACCCGCCGGAATGGAAGGCCAGGCCACGTGGCTGCTGGGCAAGACCGGGCACGAGATCGCCGGCTGCTGCATCCAGGCCGCCACGCGTGACTATGCGCGCTTCGGCCTGTTCGTGCTGGCGGGTGGCAAGGCGGGGGACAAGCAGATCGTGCCGGTCGACTGGTTCGGCCAGGCGACGGTGAAGCAGAAGGACATCGGCGAGCCGGGCAAGGGCTATGGCTATCAGTGGTGGACTTATGACGACGGCTCGGTCGCCGCGCAGGGCATCTTCGGCCAAGGCATCTTCATCGACCCCAAGCGCCGCTTGGTGATCGCCAGCAATGCCGACTGGACCCGCGCCTCGAAGGGGCCGGAGCCCGACGCGCGCGAGGCCTTCTACAAGCAGGTCCAGGCGCTGATCGACGCCGGCAACTGACCGGCTACTTCAGCGAGAACTGCCACTTCTGGCTGATCGGACCGAACTGCCCCTGGGTGTATTCGGTCGGATCAAGCACGTACTGGGCGGAAATGCCGGACGGGCTGGCGATGCGGATCGGGTTGCGCCCCTGATCGCCCGGAACGCCGGTTCCGGTGGTGATCGCCACTCCGATATCCTTCTTGAACGGGCCGGAGCGCGAGTGGACACAGTCCAGTTTCATGTTGCTCAGCGACAGCACGGTCACGGACCAGCTGTGCTCCATCGCCGAGGTATCGACATTGAGCACGCCGGTCACGGAAACGGGCAGAGTTACCGGTGCGGCCAGCGAACAGCGGTAGCTGTTGCGCTGGCCTTCGGAATCCGGATGCTTGTCCGTGTCGCTCTCGTCCCACTGGCTGATCTCGATCTTGCCCTCGGGCGCCTCTCCCGCAAGGAACTCTGCGGAAATCGAGTCCCTGTCGCGCGAGGATACGGGCATGATTACCTTGATCCTTGCCTTGTAGCGGACTGCGGGGCCAGACTGGACGCCGCTGACCTCGATCACCCCTTCATAGGCGCCCAGGTTCTGGGCGGCGGCGGGTGTAGCGGCGCAGGCCAGCGCTGCGCCGATCGCGATATTCCGCCGCCGTTCCAACATGCCCCGCTCCTCCGACTCAACTGTTTGAAGAGCCTAGCGATCGAGGCCCCGCTGCTCAATCGCCGTCGAGCAGGTTGCCGAGCGAGCCGAGCAGCGAGCCTTCGCCGCGGTTCTGCCCGCCCGAGCTGCCTGCCGCGGCCAGCATCCGCCCGGCCAGGCGCGAGAACGGCAGCGACTGGATCCACACCCGCCCCGGTCCGCGCAGGCGGGCAAAGAACAGCCCTTCCCCGCCGAACAGCATCGACTTGACGCCGCCCACCGTCTGGATGTCGAAATCGACATCGGCGGTCATCGCCGCGATGCAACCGGTATCGACGTGCAGTTCCTCGCCCGGCGCCAGCTGGCGCTCAACGATGGTGCCGCCCATCTGCACGAAGACCCAGCCATCGCCCGACAGGTGCTGCATGATGAAGCCTTCGCCGCCGAACAGGCCGGTCAGGATGCGGCGCTGGAAGTGGACGCCGATCGACACGCCGCGCGCGGCGGCGAGGAAGCTGTCCTTCTGGCAGATCAGCGCGCCGCCGACCTGATCCAGCTTGATCGGCAGGATCGCGCCCGGAACCGGAGCCGAGAACGCCACGCGCGCCTTGCCCTGGCCCTGGTGGGTATAGACCGTGGTGAACAGGCTCTCGCCGGTCACCAGCCGCTTGCCCGCGCCCAGCAGCTTGCCCATGAAGCCGCCTTCGCTGCCGCGCCCGTCGCCGAACACTGTGCTCATCTGCACGCTGGCGTCCTTCCAGACCATCGCCCCCGCTTCGGCCACGGCGCTCTCGCCGGGATCGAGTTCGATTTCGAGGAACTGGAGCTCCTGGCCCTTGATCTCGAAGTCGATATCATCGGCCACGCCGGTGCTGCGGCTATGGTGGCTCCAGGGACTGTTGCTCATCTGCGTTTCTCCTTTGTATCGAGCGGCCTAGCCGCCAGGATGGTAGAAATCGTAAACCGCCTGGGCAACGGCCGCGCTGACGCCGGGCGCGCGCTGAAGGTCCTCCAGCGCGGCGGCACGGACCTTGCCCGCCGTGCCGAAGTGCAGCAGCAATGCCCGTTTGCGTGCCGGGCCGATGCCCGGAATCTCGTCCAGCGGGCTGGCGGTGATCGCCCGGCTGCGCTTTTCCCGGTGCGCGCCGATGGCAAAGCGGTGGACCTCGTCGCGCAGCCGCTGGAGATGGAACAGCAGCGGCGAATTGACCGGCAGCATCTTCTCTCGCCCGTCGGGGAAGTGGAACACCTCGCGCCCCTCGCGGCCATGGTGCGGCCCCTTGGCGATAGCGATCAGGGGGACGTCCTCGATCCCCAGCTCCTCCAGTGTGTCGCGCGCAGCGCTCATCTGGCCCTTGCCGCCATCGATCAGCACCAGGTCGGGCCACATCCCGCCGTCGCGGTCGGGATCCTCGTCCTGCGCACGCGCGAAGCGGCGCTGGAACACCTCGCGCATCATCGCGAAGTCATCATTGGTCTGGGCGGTCTTGATGTTCCACTTGCGGTACTGGCCCTTCACAAAGCCTTCCGGTCCCGCGACGATCATCGCCCCAAGCGCATGGGCGCCCTGGACGTGGCTGTTGTCGTAGACCTCGATCCGCTGCGGCGGTTCGGGCAGTTCGAGGAATTCCGCCAGATCGCGGTTGAGCCGCGCCTTGGTGCCGCTTTCCGCCTGGCGCCGCTCAAGCGCTTCCTCCGCGTTGCGGATGGCCTGCTGGATCAGGCGCCGCCGGTCGCCGCGCTGAGGCACCGAAACCTCGACCTTGCCGCCCGCCGCACCGGCCAGCGCCTCGGCCAGCAAAGCAGCTTCCGGCAGCGCGCGGTCAGTCAGGATAAGGCGCGGCGGAGGTACTTCCTCGTAGAACTGGGCCAGGAAGCTGGTCAGCACCTCGGCCTCGTCCAGCCCGTCGGTATGAGCCGGGAAGAAGGCGCGGTGGCCCCAGTTCTGGCCGCCTCGGATGAAGAACGCCTGCACCCCGAACTGGCCATTGCGCTGGGCGACCGCGAACACGTCCGCATTGCCGACCCCTTCGGCATTTACCGCCTGGCTGCCCTGGATGAAGGTCGCCGCGCGCAGCCGGTCACGCAGCATGGCCGCGCGTTCGAAATCCAGCGCTTCTGCCGCCTGTTCCATCTGCGCGGTGATCTTGGCCTGGACAGCCGAGGAGCGCCCGCCAAGGAAGTCCTTGGCCTCCCCCACCAGTTCGGCATAGCCCGCCGCGTCGATCCGCCCGACGCAGGGGGCCGAGCAGCGCTTGATCTGGTATAGCAGGCACGGCCGGTCGCGCCGGGCAAAGAAGCTGTCGGTGCACGATCGCAGCAGGAACAGCTTCTGCAGCGCGTTGATCGTGGTGTTGACCGACCCGGCGCTGGCGAAGGGGCCATAATAGTTGCCCTTGGCCCGCCGCGCGCCGCGATGCTTGGTGATCCGGGGAAAGTCGTGCTCGGCGCGCAGCAGGATGAACGGGAACGATTTATCGTCACGCAGCAGCACGTTGTAGGGCGGACGGTAGCGCTTGATCAGCTGGGCTTCCAGCAGCAGCGCCTCGGCCTCGGAATTGGTGGTGACGATGGTCATCGAACGCGTCTGGGCCACCATCCGCTTCAACCGCAGCGGCAGCCGCTCCACCTGCGTATAGTTCGCCACCCGGTTCTT
>CALMJG010000128.1 GCA_937864195.1 uncultured Novosphingobium sp. | reverse complement strand
CTGGCGGTCAAGCTGATGCTGAAGTGGCCGAACCTCTATTATTCGACCAGCGCCTTCGCGCCCAAGCACTACCCCAAGGCGATCATCGACTATGCCAACACCCGCGGCGCGGACAAGGTGATCTACGCGGGCTATTTCCCGATGGGCCTCAGCCTTGAGCGGATCATGTCCGACATGGAGAACGTGCCGCTGAAGGACGAGGTTTGGCCCAAGTTCCTGCGCGGCAATGCCGAGCGGCTGTTCAAGCTCTGACAAGCACTACCGACAAACCATAAAGACCGGAAAATCCGGGGAGAAACAACGATGACCCAAGCAGCGAGCGACGCTCGGACTCCGCCCGTGGCAGTGTGGCAGGTGCTGGAAAAGATGACCCGCGAGGAACTTGCGGCGTGGCGCGTGGCCGACCTGGCCGGTCGGCCCACCCCGCAGGAACGCAACCTCGACCAGGGTTTCCCGTTCGGCTGGTACCCGTTCATGCTGGCGCGCGATCTGGCCGTCGGCGAGGTCAAGCCGGCGCGCTATTTCGGCCGCGATCTGGCCGTCTGGCGCGGCGAGGACGGGCAGGTGCGGATGCTCGATGCCTACTGCAAGCATCTGGGCGCGCACATGGGGCATGGCGGCAAGGTTTCCGGCAACCTCCTTGAATGCCCGTTCCACGCCTGGCGCTATGACGGCGATGAAGGGACCGTCAAGGAAATCCCCTATGCCCGCGCCGTGCCGCCGCAGGTGAAGCGCAAGTGCACCCGGAGCTGGCACATCCGCGAGGCCAACCAGTGGCTGTGGGTCTGGTATCATCCGGAAGACGCCGCGCCGCTCTATGAAGTGGTCGAACTCCCCGAAACCAGCGACCCGGCCTGGACGCCGTTCGACTTCGCCGAATGGAAGGTGTTCGGCAGCCTCCAGAACATGGCGGAGAACGGGGTGGACTTTGCCCACTTCAAGTACATCCACGGCACCGCCGAAGTGCCGGAGGCCGAACTCAGCTGGGGCGAATGGGACCGCCAGGGCATCGTCCGCGCCAAGATGGGCACGCCCAAGGGCGTGGTCGACGGCGCGATCACCAGCAATTCGATGGGGCCGGGCCAGGCCTGGGTGCGCTTCACCGGCATCTGCGAGACGCTGCTGGTCGCCTGCATCATCCCGGTGGAACTGGACCTGCTTCAGGTCGTCTACTGCTACACCCAGCCGCGCGCGCAGGCCGAAGGGCCGGCGGCGGGCGTTGCCCGCGCGATCATCCGCGACGTCAACAAGCAGCTCGATCAGGACAAGGTGGTGTGGGACCGGATGCGGTTCGAACCCAACCCGATCATCTGCGACGGTGACGGCCCGATCCCGCAGTTCCGCAAGTTCTATTCCCGCTTCTACGCGGGCGGCGACGGGACTCCCGGCGCGGCACGCTGAGTCGCAACCGACAGGGGCAGGGCTGGTTCAGATCAGGCCCAGCCCCTGCCCGGTGCGCGCCGCCGGGATCAGCAGATGGCGGATGATCCGGTCCATACGGCCCTGGTTGGATACGGCCGCGGGGCGCTCGATGGGGAAGGGCAGGGCATGGGTGCGGTCCGCCGCCAGCCCTTCGGCCAGCAGTTTGCCCATCAGCGGGGCCATCAGGTTACCCCAGGCGTTGAAGTACATCAGTCCGAACAGGCCGGGGCGCGGCTCGAACACGCCGGGGAACTCGCGGTCCCGGAAGGCCACGCGCCCGGTCCAGTAGCTTTCAAGTTCGATCTTAAGACCCTTCGTCTCCGGCCAGGCGCGGTGCAGCCACTCCAGCTGGTTGGCGAAATGCCACCGCGCATCGGCCGCTCCGCCAACCTTCGGGATCGAGGACAGGATCAGGCGATCATGCCGGTCGCGCACCAGCGGGTTGAGATCGAGCGGCACCTGCGACAGTGCCGCCCCGCCAGGATTGACCACTCCGCGCGCTTCTGCCGGCAGCGGCTGGGTGGTCAGCGCATAGGCGGTCAGCGGATAGAAGGCGCGAGCGAATTCCGGCACGACATCGGTGGCATAGGCATTGGTGCAGAACACCGCGCGCGCCGCCCGGACCGAGCCCTGCGGCGTGCGCACCCGCCAGCGCTGGCTGTCCTGCTCGATTCCGGTCGCGGGACTGTTTCCGAACAGTCGCGCGCCCTTGGCAGCAGCTCCAGCGGCCATCGCGTTGGTCAGCCGATAGGGATTGGTCCGCCCGCCCTCGACGAAATCGAGCGCATGGGTCCACAGATGGCTGCCGGTGCGCTTGTACAGGTCCTCTCCCCCCGTCTCCGCGACCTTGAGCAGCCCGGCCTGTTCCATCCAGGCGGTCTGGGCGCGGAATTTCTCCATGGCCTCGCGGCTTTCCGCGACGTTGAGGTAGCCGCTGCGCACCACGTCGGCGCCCACGCCCAGCCGCTCGGCAAGGGCAAAGGGCAGGCCGCGATGCTCGCGGAATGCGTCGAGGAAGGCGCGGCCCTGATCGGGGAAGGCATCGAACACCGAACGGTCGCGCAGAATCGGCAGGACGTGCCCGGCATTGCGCCCCGATGCGCCCCAGCCCGGCTGGCGGGCCTCGATCAGGGCAACGGCCACTCCTGCCTCGGCAAGGTGCAGCGCGAGCGAGGTGCCGGCGAGTCCGCCGCCGACCACCACCACGTCGCAGTCGATATCGCCGCTCAGCACCGGCCAGGCCGCGGCCAGGCCCTCGGGCCGGGTCCAGCCGCTGCGCTCGATGCCGATCAGTCCCTGCTCGAACTGGGCATCGAGCGAGGTGGCCGCGCGGTCGGCGGCTTGGAGATTGCCATAGCCGTTCCACCAGCGCCACCCGCCCACGGCGCCCGCAGCGGCCAGGGCACCAGCGCCGAGGAGAAGGTTGCGGCGGTTCAATCGGGGTGTGCTAGGCAAGGCTTGGCTCCGCATCTGGCCGGGATCAGCTCTGGCGAGAGTGAGTTGATAATACGCAAAATACAATCTTTGATTGGAATATGGGCGTCATTTGCGTATCATTTATGGAATTGAGTAACGCAAAGCGTTGGGAGCGAGTCAAATGCGTGGTTTGAACGGCAAGGTGGGCGTGGTTGCGGGCGGCGGCCGGGGGATCGGCGCGGCGACCGCGCGGCGGCTGGCCGAGGAAGGCGCCGCCGTGGTGATCGGCGACATCGCCGAGGACTGGGCGAAGGAGGTCGCCGCCAGCATCACAGCCGCCGGCGGACGGGCGATCGGCGTCCATCTCGACGGGACCAAGGCTGCCTCGCAAGCCGCCATCGTCCAGGCCGCGCTCGACGAATTCGGCGCGCTGGACTTCTATCATTCCAATCTCGCTGGCGGCACCGAAGGGGACATAGACGCACTCAACTGCACCGAGGAAGTGCTTGACCGCTCATTCGCGATCAACAGCAAGAGCCACGTCTTCGCCACCCAGGCGGCACTGCCGGTCATGCTGGAACGCGGCGGCGGAGCGATGATCTACACCTCGTCCGGCGCGGCGATCGGCGGCAATGCCTTCCAGGTCGCCTACCCGATGACCAAGAACGCGCTCCATGCCCTGGTCCGCCATGTCGCGGCCAAGTACGGCAAGAAAGGCATCCGCTCCAACGGCATCTGCCCGGGCGTGGTCCTGACCGAGGCGGTCGCCCAGCACCTCACCCCCGAATATGTCGAGGCGACGCTGAAGACCGTGCCCCACACCCGGCTGGGGCAGCCGGAAGACATCGCCGCAGCGGTGGCCTTCCTTGCCTCGGACGACGGGCAGTGGGTCAACGGGCAGGTCTGGCACGTCAACGGCGGCCTCATCAAGCGCGACTGATGGCAGCCGCGCCCTTCGACGCACCGCCGCCGCTGCGCGATCTGGCGCACCGCTATGCGCTGGCGGTCGACAGCCGCGACGCGGCGATGCTCGCGGGCCTGTTCGTCGTGGATGGCACGATGCGGGGGCACGGGCAGGCCGCGCCGCGCTATGCCGGGGCGGAAGGCTTCGCGCGGATGATCGCCGAGGTCGAGGCGAGCTTCGGCGCGACCATGCACAATGTCTTCAACCAGACCTATGACCAGGCCGAAGATGGCGCCGTAACCGGCCTGGTCACCGGGGTGGCGAGCCATGTCCTGCCCGGCGGCGGCGAGGAGGGGCAGGGCCTGACCCTGCTCGACTTCGCGATGCGCTACCACGACCGTTATGCGCGGGAAGGCGGGGCGTGGAAATTCGCCGACCGGCAACTCGAAGTGGTCTGGGTCGAGCGCCGCAAGGCGAGTGCGTTCAGCGCGGCCATGATGGGCCGCGAACTCAAGGGGTTCTGAACCGTGGATTACGCTGCGCATCCGGGCGCAGGCGGTTGACGCGCCGGGGAATTGGGGGTTTGCAGATGGCCATGAGTGACGATTTCACGATCGACGACATGGACCGCGCGATTGTCGAGCAATTGCGCGTCAATGGCCGGGCGACCAACCAGCAGATCGCCAACACGCTGGGGCTGACCGCCGCGACCGTTTCGGCCCGGATCCGCCGCATGGAAGAGGCAGACAAGCTGCGGGTGGTTGCCGTGTCCGACTTCTCGGCGCACGGCTACAACGTGCTGATGGAGGTCGCGATCGAGGTCGATGGCCGCCCCGCAAGCGAAGTGGCCGAGGAACTGGCCGAGTTTCCGGAAGTGTTCGCCGCGCACCTCGTCACCGGGCGCTACGACATCGACCTGCTGGTGGTGCTGCGCGATTTCGGCGACCTGCCGGGGCTCCTGTTCGACAAGTTCGCCAAGGTGAAGGGCATCCGCTCGCTGGTTCCGGCGATTGCCGTCGACGTCATCAAGTACAAGTTCGACGTCGCCCCGATCGACGCGAGGAGCGGGGCATGAGCACGCCGCAGCTTGACGATCTCGACCGCCAGCTGATCGAGGTGCTGGCCCGCGACGCGCGGGTTTCCAACCGCAAGATCGCGGTTGACCTGGGCGTGACCGAAGGCACCGTGCGCGGGCGGATCAAGCGCCTGCAGCAGGAGGGGCTGATCTCGTTCACGGCGATCACCAGCTTCGGCCTGGCCAATTCGGCCAAGCTGGCGCTGATCGGCGTCCAGGCCGATGTCGAGAACGTGCGCGACATCGCCCGCCAGATCGCCGACCTGCCCACGGTCAACGCGGTGATGGTCACCATGGGGCGGTTCAACATCTTTGCCTTCTGCCTGTTCAACACGCTGGACGGGCTGCTGGAACTGACCTCGGACCAGATCCTCGCGGTGCCGGGGGTTCACCACGTCGAAACCTCGATCGCGGTGAAGACGCTGAAATACAATGCGCGGGTGGTGCGGATCACCGAGGCCGACCTGGCCGGCGATGAGGCAGACTGACCTGCGAATTGCGTAACGCCCGAATGCTATTTCTTCGCAATTGCGCAAAGAGGTTGCGAATGCAGGCCGTTTTGCGCTAAACATTCTCCTGACAAGAGTTGGGAGATTCTGATGGCTACCAGTGCCGACTACGGTCTTGGCGAATTCACTTATCCGCGCGGCTGGTTCATGGTCGCCCGCTCGGAAGAGGTTACCACCACTCCGATCGCCGTGCGCTATTTCGGCGAGGACATGGTGATCTATCGCGGCGGGCAGAGCGGCAAGGCCTTCATGATCGAGGCCTATTGCTCCCACATGGGCACCCACCTGGCGCGCAACACCACCTCCTACGTGGTCAAGGACAAGGAACACGTCGAGGGCGACAATATCCGCTGCCCCTACCACGGCTGGCGGTTCGGTCCGGACGGCAAGTGCAACCAGATCCCCTATTCGCCCGCCCCGGTGCCCAAGGCCGCCTGCCTGAAGAGCTGGAAGCTGGTCGAGCGCGCAGGTGCGCTGTGGACCTGGTACGACCCCGAAGGGCTTGAGCCGGAATACGATCTGCCGCCCTTCGCGCAGTACGATGCCCCGCACTGGGTGAACTGGAACCTGCGCGAGCTGGGCGAACTGGCCTGCCATCCGCAGGAAGTGGTCGACAACATGGCCGACAAGGCTCACCTCGAACCGGTCCACGGATCGATCGACATGGTCAGCTTCGAGAACGAGTTTTCGGACCACGTCTGCCGCCAGATCCTCTCCGCCGGGCACAAGACCCTGGCGGCCGAAGGCGGCGAGCCGATGACCAACGACACCTGGTACACTGGCCCCGGCATCCTCCAGTCGGAAATGGTCGGCGCCAATCCCTCGCTGATGCTGATCGCGCACACGCCGATCGACGACGGGGTGATCAAGGTGTGGTACGGCCTGCTGGTCAAGGTCGCCAATGAAACGCCGACTGCGGACGACGTCGCGCTGGGCCGCACCTATGAGGACGCCGGCGTCGATGCCTTCGCCCAGGACTTCGAGATCTGGTCCAACAAGCGCGCCTGCGTGAACCCGATGATGGTGCGCGGCGACGGCCCGTTCGACAAGGTGCGGATCTGGTACCGCCAGTTCTACAACCCGCGCGCCAAGGCCGAAACCTGGCAGAAGCGCGTCAATGGCCGCTACACCACGCGCGGCACCAGCAACGACCCCTGGGATAGCGCGGCCTGATTTTCGATAGCCCCTCCCGGGCGGGGAGGGCTTGGGGAGGGGGCTTCTCCCGCAAGGGTCCAAACACCCCCACCCAACCTCCCCCTCAAGGGGGAGGAGTTCGAGGAGCGGCTTCCCTCAAGTCGCGGTGGCGCCGCCGTCCACCACCAGCGGGTGGCCGGTCACGAAGCTCGCCTGGTCGGAGCACAGCCACAGCACGGCAGAGGCGATTTCCTCGGCCTGGCCCATGCGGCCCATCGGGGTCATGCTGTCCAGCATCTTGCGCATGTCCGGGTTGGAGGCGAGCGGCGCGGTCATCGGGGTTTCGATCACGCCGGGGCAGACCGCGTTGACCCGGATGCCGGCCTTGGCCCAGCGCAGCGCGCCGTGGCGGGTCAGGCCGATCACGCCGTGCTTGGTGGCGGTATAGCCCGGCTGCGCGCCGTTGCCGACCAGGCCGTTGATCGAAGCGGTGTTGACGATCGCGCCCTTGCCCTGGGCCAGCATCACCTCGGCCTCCTCGCGCATGCAGTACATCACGCCGGACAGGTTGATCGCCACGCTGCGATCCCACACCTCGTCCTCGTACTCATTGGCGCCCAGGTTGTTGATGCCGGCGTTGTTGTGCGCGAAATCGAGGCGGCCATATTCGCTGACCGCGCGGGCGACCAGCGCCTTGACCTCGGCGCCGTCGGCCACGTTGCAGCGCTGGTAGACGGCCTTGCCGCCCGCCGCCGTAATCAGCGCGACGGTTTCCTCGCCGCCCGCGTCGTTGACGTCCGAGACGACCACTGCGGCCCCGCTGGCGGCGAAGCCCAGCGCGGTGGCGCGGCCGATCCCGCCGCTTGCCCCGGTAACCAGCGCGACCTTGCCGCCGAATTGGTAATTCATCCTGCCTCTCCTTGATATGCGTAGTAATTTGCTTACAGGATAACGCAAATGCTGGTCAATCGGCGTTTATGGGAGCCTTATTCGAATGACTGATGCCCTTTTTGCGCCCGTCCACCTTGGTGCCCTCGAACTTGCCAACCGCGTGGTCATGGCCCCGATGACCCGGGACCGCGCCGGCCCCGGCGATGTGCCGACGGACGCGATGGTAGAATACTATGCGCAGCGGGCAAGCGCCGGGCTGATCGTCACCGAAGGCGTCCAGCCGAGCGCGGTGGGCAAAGGCTATTGGCGCACGCCCGGTATCCATTCCGCCGAGCAGGTCGAGGGCTGGCGCCGGGTGGCCGATGCGGTCCACGCGCGCGGCGGGAAACTCGTGATGCAGCTGATGCATTGCGGGCGAGTGGTCGTGGCGGCCAATCGCGGGTTTGATGCGGACGTGGTCGCCCCCTCCGCGCTGCCCTGCCCGGTGCAGGTGCCGGGGCCTGACGGCACGCTGGTCGATACCGCCATGCCCCGCGCGTTGGCGGCGGACGAACTGCCCGCGCTGCTGGAGGAATACGCGGCGGCGGCGCGCAATGCCATGGCCGCCGGGATCGACGGAGTGGAACTGCACTGCGCCAGCGGCTACCTGATCAACCAGTTCCTCAATCCCGCCAGCAATGTGCGCGAGGATGAGTTCGGCGGCAGCGCGGAAAACCGCATCCGCTTTCCGGTGATGGTGCTGAAGGCCCTGGCCGACGCCATCGGCGCCGACCGGGTGGGTTTCCGCATCTCGCCCGGCAATCCCTACAACGGCATGGACCCGTCCGATCCGCAAGGCACCTTCGCGCCCTTCGTCAAGGCGGCGGACGGCCTGGGCCTCGCCTTCCTCCACGTGGTCGACATGGGGCTGGAAGGGCTGGACACGCTTGCCATGCTGCGGGCGAACTGGTCGGGGCCGATCATTGCCAACAACAACCTCAAGGCCGACAGCGCCCGCGCCCTGCTGGAAGCGGGCCGGGCCGAGGCGGTCAGCTTTGGCCGCGCCTTCATCGCCAATCCCGATCTGGTCGAACGGATCGCGCAAGGCGCGCCGCTGGCGAAGCCCGATTACGCGCTGCTCTATACGGGAGAAGAGCGCGGTTATACCGATTACCCCACGCTGTAAGGCAGTCGCCTCGCAGTAAATCCGTCATGCTGAACTTGTTTCAGCATCCATCTCTCGCCCCCACCCACGGTCAAAGTGGCGAGATGGACCCTGAAACAAGTTCAGGGTGACGGACTAGGGGATAAGAGCGCGTCAAGCTCCTGAAACGAGAAGGCCCCGGTCCTGCGACCGGGGCCTTCGTTTTACGCGCGACTGGCCGGGGAGAGGTCAGCCCACCGCGCGCAGGCCGGGCTTGTCGCCTTCGCCGCTGGGCTTGGCGTAGTACCGGCTGTACCATTCGCGGAACTGCGGGATCGGGCCGTCGCCGTCGCAGATGATCGGGTTGGCCTCGAACCGCATCCGGTCCCAGATCACCTTGTCCTGATCGAGCTGCTTGCCGATGTCCTTGATCAGCGCGCGGGCCAGGCCGGCGCCGGGGCCTTCGGCCTGGGCCTTGGGCTGGGTGAAGCAATAGCGCACCCGCAGCACGTCTTCCTCCACCGGGGTCAGGCAGGCGACCAGCAGGGTTTCGGAAATCCCGCTGAAGCGCGTCCAGCTCTG
>CALMJG010000127.1 GCA_937864195.1 uncultured Novosphingobium sp. | reverse complement strand
GAAACCTCGCCCTCGTCCATCCGGCAGAGCATCAGCAGGCGTTCGGGATGGCTCATGAATTTCAGCCGCGCGGCCATGGCGGCGGCGTTGGCTTTCAGTTCGCTCAGATCATTAGGCATCATGTCTTGACCCTTGCTAGGGCGCACCGGGGCGATGTGCAATGACCGTTTCAGGCTTCTGCCTGCAGGCCGGCAGCCAGCCAGGCCCCGAATCCGCCCGCAAGGTGGGTGTCGACCTCCACGCGGGCGGCCTCGCACTTGTCCAGCGCCATGGCCGAGCGACGGCCGGCCGCGCAATTGAGCACCAGCACCTTGCCCGCACTGGCCGGCAGCTCGCTCGCGCGGAAGGTGGAGAGCGGCCGGTTGATCGCGCCAGGGATATGGCCGGCGGAAAACTCATCCGGCTCGCGCACGTCGATCACCTGCGCGGTTCCGCTGCGCAGCATGGCATCCAGCTGCCGAGGGTTAACTTCCTTGTGGGCCGGATTGAAAAGAGAGAAGGTCATGGCTGGAAACTCCGCTTGAATATTCTGCTTGCCTTATATGATAATGATTGCATATAAGGCAAGCAGAATATGACTTCCTGCGAAGGACCGACCATGACCGATACCGCGCTGACCGCCGCCATTGCCCAGATCGAGCAGTCCCGCGCCAAGGGGCGCCCGGCGCAGGTCCGGACCTTCTTCGATCCGGCAACCTTCACCGCCACCCATGTCGTCTGGGACGAAGCCACCCGCAAGGCGGCAGTGGTCGATTCGGTGCTCGATTTCGACCAGCCTTCGGGCCGGACCTCGACCGCCAGTGCGGACCGGGTGATCGCGTTCGTGAAAGAGGCGGGGCTGGTGGTCGAATGGCTGCTGGAAACCCACGCCCATGCCGATCACCTGTCTGCCGCGCCCTATCTGAAGGAGCAGCTGGGCGGGACGATCGCGATCGGCGAGGCGATCCGCACCGTGCAGGGCGTCTTCGCCAAGGTGTTCAACGAGCCCGCCAGCTTCGCCGCCGATGGCTCGCAGTTCGACCGGTTGCTGGCCGACGGCGAGCAGGTGATGCTGGGCGACCTGCCGCTGATCGCGCTGCATGTGCCGGGGCACACGCCGGCCTGCATGGCCTATGTCATCGGCGATGCGGTGTTCGTGGGCGATACGCTGTTCATGCCGGACTATGGCACCGCGCGCTGCGACTTTCCGGGCGGGGATGCGCGCGCGCTCTACCGCTCGGTGCGGCGCCTGCTTGCGCTCCCGGCCGAGACGCGGCTGTTCCTGTGCCATGACTATCTGGCGCCCGGGCGCAGCGAATATGTGCTGGAAACCACGGTGGCGGCGCAGCGCGCGGCCAATGTCCAGATCCACGACGGCATTTCGGAGGACGAATTCGTCGCCATGCGCGAGGCGCGCGACGCGACGCTCGCCATGCCGCGCCTGATCCTGCCCTCGGTCCAGGTGAACATCCGCGCGGGGCACTTCCCCGAGCCTGAGGCCAACGGGGTCAGCTATCTCAAGCTGCCGCTGAACCTGCTGTAAGGAGGACGCCGCGATGGGCGAGATCACCTATCTACTCTCGGCGCTTTCGGGCGTGCTGGTGGGCTTCACCTTGGGGCTGGTCGGCGGGGGCGGCTCGATCCTTGCCGTGCCGCTGATGGTCTATGTCGTGGGGGTAAAGAACCCGCACCTTGCCATCGGCACCTCGGCGCTGGCGGTGGCGGCCAACGCGCTCGCCGGTCTTGCCAGCCATGCCCGCGCCCACAACGTCAACTGGCGCTGCGGCGGGGCCTATGCCCTGGCCGGGGTGCTGGGCGCCTTCGCCGGATCGAGCGCGGGCAAGGCAGTGGACGGGCAGCACCTGTTGCTGCTGTTTGCCCTGCTGATGCTGGTGATCGCCGCGCTGATGTTCCGCAACCGCGGGCAGGAAGGCGTCGAGGGCGTGGTCTGCAACCGCGACAATTTCCCCAAGGTCACCGCCTTCGGGTTCGGCACGGGCATCCTGTCCGGCTTCTTCGGGATCGGCGGCGGGTTCCTGATCGTACCGGGGCTGGTCGCGTCCACCGCTATGCCGGTTGGGCGGGCGGTCGGCACCTCGCTGGTTGCGGTCACCGCCTTCGGGCTGACCACGGCCTTCAACTATGCCCTGTCGGGACTGGTCGACTGGGCGCTGGCCGGCACTTTCATCGCCGGGGGCGTGCTGGGCAGCATCGGCGGGACCGCGCTGTCGCGCCGGATGGCCGCCGCCAAGGGGCAGCTCAGCACCGTCTTCGCGGGCCTCGTGGTCGTCGTTGCGGTCTACATGATCTGGCAGGGGCTTGCCCGCCTCGGAATTTGACGCCGCGCAATGCCTTGTGCCGCCGGTTCTCCACGCTAAGGAGCGTGCGAACTGAAGGCACAAGGCGGAGCGGAAACCATGAAATACGATGTGCTGATTGTCGGAGCGGGGCAGGGCGGGGCCTATGCCGCGATCACGCTGCGCCAGCAGGGCTTTGAGGGCACGATCGGCATGGTCGGCCGCGAAAGCGAGCCGCCTTACGAGCGCCCGCCGCTGTCCAAGGAATACATGCTTGGCGACAAGACCTGGGATCGCCTGCTGATCCGCCCCGCCGACTTCTGGGAAGGCAAGGCGATCGACCTGTTGCTGGGGACCGAGGTTACCTCGGTCGATCCCGCCGCGCAGACCGTGACCACCGCCGACGGCCGCACCATCGGCTATGGCGAACTGATCTGGGCTACGGGCGGCGATCCGCGCCGCCTGTCCTGCGCCGGCGCTGACCTGCCGGGCGTCCACGGCGTGCGCAACCGCGCCGATGCCGATGCGATCCTGGCCGAACTGGGTGAGGTATCCCGCGTGGTGGTGATCGGCGGCGGCTACATCGGGCTGGAAGCAGCCGCCGTGCTGCGCAAGCTGGGCAAGGAAGTGACCCTGCTGGAAGTTCTGCCGCGCGTCCTGGCGCGCGTTGCCGGGCCGCAGCTGTCCGAATTCTACGAGGCCGAGCACCGCGCCCACGGCGTCGACCTGCGCACCGGCGTCGGCGTCGACAGCATCGAGGGCGAAACCCGCGTCACCGGCGTGAAGCTGGCCGATGGCAGCGTGATCGACTGCCAGATGGTGATCGTGGGCATCGGCATCGTCCCCGCCGTCGGCCCGTTGCTGGCCGCTGGCGCTGCGGGCGGAAATGGCGTGGACGTGGACGAATACTGCCGCACCAGCCTGCCGCACGTCTGGGCCATCGGTGACTGCGCCGCCCACGCCAACCGCTTTGCCGAAGGGGCGATCATGCGGCTGGAAAGCGTCCAGAACGCCAACGATCAGGCAAGCTGCGTGGCCAAGGCGATCCTTGGCGATCCGCAGCCCTATGGCGCGACGCCGTGGTTCTGGTCGAACCAGTATGACCTGAAGCTGCAGACGGTTGGCCTGTCCGCAGGACACGACACCACCGTGCTGCGCGGCGATCCGGCCGCGCGCAGCTTCTCGGTGATCTACCTCAAGGGCGGCAAGCTGATCGCGATCGACGCGGTCAACGCGGTCAAGGACTATGTCCAGGCGCGCAAGCTGGTGGAAGAAGGCGCGGCGATCGAGGCGGTCGACCTGGCCGACACCACCCGCCCGCTCAAGGAACTGCCGCGCGCGGCGAGCTGAGCTTCATAAGCACATCGTCATTGCGGGGCCGCAGGCCTAGGCAATCCAGAAGCGGTGCCGAGCCACCTGCTGGATTGCCGTGTCGGCTTGGCCTCCTCGCAATGACGGTTGCCAGTCAGCCCCGGTCGCGTTTGTAGGACGGCAGCGCCAGCCCCTTGTGGATCGCGAGGCCGCGCAGCGCGAAACCGGCCAGCGCGGCAAAGGGCCAGGCGAACTCGCGCGGCAGGCCTGCCAGCGATCCCGCCGCGCAGAGTGCGGCAGCCAGCGCGGCGGCAGTGACATAAAGCTCCGGCCGCATCAGGATCGATGGGCGGCCTGCCAGCACGTCGCGGATGATCCCGCCGACACAGCCGGTGACGATCCCCATGACCACGGCGGGCAGCGGCGCGACCCCGTAAGCCAGCGCCTTGGCCGTCCCCAGCACGGCATAGGCGCCAAGCCCCGCCGCGTCGGCCCATTCCAGCACCTGTCCTTCCCACCAGCGGCGCGGGGTGAACCAGGCGGTCAGCGCGACGGCAAGGATCACCGGCGCGACCCACGGATCGCGCACCCAGAATACCGGCGCACCGATCAGCAGATCGCGCACCGAACCGCCGCCCACACCCGTTACCAGCGCGAAGAAGCCCATGGTGACGAAGGTCTGCTTGAGCCGCGCCGCCAGCAGCGCGCCGGTCAGCGCGAAGACCGCCGTGCCCGCCAGATCGAGCAGCGGCGGCAGCGAGGGGAGGACGGCGGCGTTCGCCATGTCAGGGCTTCGCGGATGGCCGCACGCCGCCGACGATCGACAGGACGATGGCCTGCGTCGCGGTGCGGATCGCCCCTTCGGCATCGGGGGCGAACAGCGGCGAGTGGTTGACCGGCACGGGCTTGCCCGCCGCCTTGAGTCCGGCGATCACCTTGGGATCATAGCCGCCGATCCCGAGATAGAGCGAGGGCACCCCGGCGTTCACCACTTCCGACCAGTCCTCGCTGCCCGACATCGGCGGCACGCTGGCGGGAATGTAGATCACGCCCGGCCCCAGCAGCGGCTTCAGCAGGGCATTGGTCGAGCGGGCGAGGGCGGCTTCGTTGATCACCGCGCCGGTGCCGCCCATGTACGCGATGGTCGGTTCGCCCGCGCGCGACATGGCCGCCACCGCCTTGGCCGTGCGCGCCATGCCGTCCTTCAGCAGGGTACGGGTCGCCTCGTCGTTGGAGCGCAGGTTGACCTTCACCAGCGCCTCGTCCGGGATGATGTTGGGCACGGTCCCGGCCTGGAACGCGCCGACGGTCAGCACGCCGAAGGTGCCCGCCTCGCGCTCGCGGCTGATCACGGTCTGCACGTCGGTGACGAAGCGCGCTCCCATCACCACCGGATCGATCGATTCGCTGGGCATCGAACCATGCGCGCCGCGTCCGTGGAACGTGATCGCGTAGCTGTCCGAGGCGGAAGAAGACGCGCCTTCCTTGATGAAGACCGATCCGCTCGGCAGGTTGGAAACGTGCGCGGCCAGGCCATAGTCCGGGCGCGGGAAGCGGGTCAGCAGGCCATCGTCCAGCATGGCCTTCGCGCCGCCCAGCGCCTCTTCGGCGGGCTGGCCCATCAGCACGACCGTGCCCTTCCACTGGTCCTTCAGGGTGACGAGGCCCTGCGCCGCCGCGATCATCCAGGTGACGTGGACGTCATGCCCGCAGGCGTGCATCGCGCCCGGGTTCTTGCTGGCAAAGGGCAGGCCGGTCTTTTCGGCCATCGGCAGCGCGTCCATGTCGGCGCGGACCAGCACGGTCGGTCCTTCGCCGTTGCGCAGCACGGCAACCACGCCGGTCCCGCCGACCTTTTCGGTCACGGTATAGCCCAGCTTCCTCAGCCGCGCGGCAAGGATCCCGGCGGTGCGGACTTCCTGCATGGCGAGTTCGGGATGGGCGTGGAGATCCTGGTAGGTGGCGATCAGCCCCGGCATCTCCTTGTCGAGCATGGCATCGAGCCGGGACTTGGCGGCGGCGGGATCGGCGGTCTGCGCATGGAGCGGCGTGCTGGCGAAGGCGATCAGGCCAAGTCCGGCCTTCAGAAATGTGCGCATGTCGATGATCCCTTCCTGCAATTGCGGCGCACCGTATCGCGCCGCGTATGGGCCGTCACCTGTTGAGCGCGCGCCGCCGCCGGAAAAGCAGCACTGTGCCAAGCAGGCTTGACCCCAGCGCCAGCACCGAGAAGATCCACAGCAGCGGGTGCGAGGTGTCCTCGCGTTCCACCGGGTCCATGATGTGCAGCCCCCAGAAGACATCGTAGAACCGCCACCAGCGTGTGCGCACCGCCTCGATCTCGCCCGTATTGCGCCCGACGTAGACGTGCGTGCCGTCCTCCAGCGTCACTTGCCAGACGGCGATCTTCCTGCCGAAATCGGCGGGCGGATTTGCGGCATCGAACAGGCGCGCGGACGTGGCGGACTTGCCGCCCTTGATGCCCTCCGCAACGGTCCGGCGCGCTTCCGCCTCGTCTGCGGGGGGCAGTGGGTGACTGCCGCCTGAGGCAAGCTCGATCCGCCCGGTGCTGCCATCAAGATAAGTGGCGATCAGCACCGAGCGCCCGCGCTGGTTGAGGATGCGGCCCTCAGCGATCATCGTCGCCTGATCCCCGCCGTTGAGCGCAACGGTGACCGCGCGCGGGGGGCTTTCGATCTTCAGCGTG
This sequence comes from uncultured Novosphingobium sp., assembly GCA_937864195.1. Classification (GTDB taxonomy): domain Bacteria; phylum Pseudomonadota; class Alphaproteobacteria; order Sphingomonadales; family Sphingomonadaceae; genus Novosphingobium. The sequence goes on along the minus strand of CALMJG010000127.1, from coordinate 4,790 downwards.
GTGCCGCGCACGTCCTCGATCGGGCGCAGCGTCATGACCAGACCGCTCAGCGTCCAGACCAGCAGCGGCAGGGCGGCGGCCCAGCCGAGCCAGATGTGCCAGCGCGCGAAGCGCTGCATGGCAGTGCGGCGGGCCACCGAGCCGGTCAGTCCTCGACCAGGTCCTGCAGCTTGGTCTTCAGCGCCTGGATGCGGGTCGCGGCCTCGGTAAAGGTGGCAACGTCATCGCGGCGGTTGTTGCCGCGCGCTTCCTTGGCGGCTTCGACATAGCCGTCGAGATCGACTTCCAGCGCATCGACCAGCATTTCGATTTCGTCGGTGGTCAGCTTGACGGGAATGGCTTTGGACACGGGAAGGCTCCTGGGGGGTGACGGAGAAAGGAAGGGGCCGCCCGGACGCACCGGACGGCCCCGAATGATAGATGGCGCTGACCGATTGTCGATCAGATATGGATCGGTTTCCCCAGCACGGCCATGGCGGCTTCCTTTACCGCCTCGCTGTGGGTGGGGTGGGCGTGGCAGGTATAGGCGATGTCCTCGCTCGTCCCGCCGAATTCCATGACCTGTGCCACCTGCGCGACCATCGTGCCGGCGACCGAGGCGATCATCCATGCGCCGAGCACCCGGTCGGTCTTCGCATCGGCGATCACCTTCACCCAGCCGTCCGGCTCGTGGTTGGTCTTGGCGCGGCTGTTGGCCATCATCGGGAACTTGCCGACCTTGACCTCGATCCCCGCATCCTTCGCGGCTTCCTCGGTCAGGCCCACGCCGGCGAATTCCGGCATGGTGTAGACCACGCCCGGGATCACCGCGTGATTGACGATGCCGGTTCCGGTGGCGATGTATTCGGCCACGGCAATGCCTTCGTCCTCGGCTTTGTGGGCCAGCATCGGCCCCGGGATCACGTCGCCGATGGCGCGCACGCCGTCCACGCTGGTGCGGAAATCATGGCCGGTATCGATCTGCCCGCGCGCGTTGAGCGACAGGCCGATCCTGTCGATCCCCAGTCCTTCGACGTTCGGGCGGCGGCCGATGGCAACCAGCACGCAGTCCGCCTCCAGCGTCTGCGCTTCGCCGCCTTTGGCGGGTTCGAGAGTCAGGGTGGCCTTGTCGCCCTTGACCGAAGCGCCGGTCACCTTGGTGCCAAGCTTGATGTCGAAGCCCTGCTTCTTGAAGATCTTGGCGGCTTCCTTGCGGATGTCCCCGTCCATGCCGGGCAGCAGCGCGTCGAGGAATTCGACCACGGTGACCTTGGCGCCCAGCCGGCTCCAGACCGAGCCGAGTTCCAGCCCGATCACGCCGCCGCCGATCACCACCAGGTGCTGCGGCACTTGGGTAAGCGCCAGCGCGCCGGTCGAATCGACGATGATCCCCTTGTCGTTGTCTACCTCCACTCCGGGCAGGGGCGTGACTGACGAGCCGGTGGCGATCACCACTTCCTTCGCGGTCACGGTCTTGCCCGCAACTTCGACGGTGTGCGCGTCGACGAAGCTGGCGCGGCCCTTGAGCCAGTCGACCTTGTTCTTCTTGAACAGGTATTCGATCCCGCCGGTCAGGCCCTTGACCGCATCGGCCTTGTCAGCCTGCAGCGCGGCGAGGTCGAGTTCGACCTTGCCCAGCTTGATGCCGTAACGCTCAAGCGCGCCGCTGGCCGCTTCGGCATACTTTTCCGAGCCGTGCAGCATCGCCTTGGAAGGGATGCAACCGACGTTGAGGCAGGTTCCGCCCAGCGTCTCGCGGCTTTCGGCGCAGGCCGTCCTCAGCCCCAGCTGCGCCGCGCGGATCGCGCCGACATAGCCGCCGGGACCGGCACCGATGAACAGGACGTCGTAATCGTAATCAGCCATGGTTCGCGTCCCTTATCAGAGGTCGATCAGCAGGCGGGTGGGATCCTCGATCGCTTCCTTGATGGTCTTGAGCGCGGTGACCGCCTCGCGACCGTCGATCAGGCGGTGGTCATAAGACAGCGCCAGGTACATCATCGGCCGGATCACGATCTGGCCGTCGCGCACCACGGGGCGGTCCTCGATGCGGTGGAGGCCCAGCACCGCCGACTGCGGGGGATTGATGATCGGGGTGGACATGAGGCCGCCGAAGATGCCGCCGTTGGAGATCGTGAAGGTGCCGCCCTTCATGTCTTCCATGGTCAGCGTGCCGTCCTTGGCGCGCTTGCCGAGGTCGCCGATTGCCTTCTCGATGTCGGCAAAGCCCAGCTGGTCGACATTGCGGACCACCGGCACGACCAGCCCGTTCGGGGCCGAAACCGCGACCGACAGGTCGACATAGGGGTGATAGACGATCTCGTCGCCCTCGATCCGGGCGTTGACCGCCGGGATGTCCTTGAGCGCGAGGCAGGCCGCCTTGGCGAAGAACGACATGAAGCCCAGCTTCACGCCGTGCTTCTTCTCGAACACGCCCTTGAACTTCTCGCGCGCCTCGATCACCGCCGACATGTCGCAGTCGTTGAAGGTGGTCAGCAGGGCAGCGGTGTCTTGCGCTTCCTTGAGGCGGCGGGCGACGGTCTGGCGCAGGCGGGTCATCTTGACCCGTTCCTCGCCGCGCGAACCGGCGGCAGTGGCCGGAGCCGGGGCGGGAGCGCTGACAGCCGGCGCCGGGGCCGCGCTCTTGGCGGCGGCGGCGGCGAGCACGTCTTCCTTGGTGATGCGGCCGTCCTTGCCGGTGCCCTTGATGCTGGCGGGGTCGATCCCGTGTTCCAGCACCGCGCGGCGCACCGCCGGGGACAGGACGGCGGGGTCGCTGTCGTCAGCGGCGGGGGCCGGGGTCGGGGCGACCGGGGCGGAGGGGGCCGAGGCCGGGGCTGCAGCAGGAGCGGCAGCCGCGCCCGAACCAGCCTCGATCGTCGCGATCACCGCGCCAACCGCGACGTTATCGCCAACCTTGGCGATGTGCTGGCCCATCACGCCGGCGACCGGGGCGGGCACTTCGACCGCGACCTTGTCGGTTTCGAGGCTGGCGATCGGTTCGTCGGCGGCAACCGCCTCGCCCGGCTGCTTCAGCCATTCGCCGATGGTGGCTTCGGAAACGGATTCACCCAGGGTGGGGACTTTGACTTCGGTGGACATGGTTTTTCCTCAGGCCTTCTTGCGACGGCGGATTTCGGAGCGGACCGAGAGGCCCAGCGCGTGGCTGATCAGTGCGCTCTGTTCGGCCTCGTGCCGCTTGGCGAGGCCCGTGGCGGGCGAGGCGCTGGCGACGCGGCCGGCATAGCGCGGGCGGGTGACCTTGCGCTCGGCCTGGATCAGGGCTTCCTCGATCAGGCTTTCAACGAAGAACCACGAACCGTTGTTGCGCGGTTCTTCCTGGCACCAGACCACTTCTTCCAGCTTCGGCATCTGCGAGAAGCGCAGCGCCAGCGGCTCGCCCGGGAAGGGATAGAGCTGCTCCAGCCGGATGATCTGGGTGTCGTCGAGCCCCGCCGCGTCGCGCGCTTCCATGAGGTCGTAGGCGACCTTGCCGGAGCACAGGATGACGCGCTTGGTCGCCTCGTCGGCCGCGCCATTGCGGTCCGAGAGGATGCGCTTGAAGTGCGCCGCGCCGAGGAATTCCGAAGCCTCGCTCTTGGCCATCGGATGGCGCAGCAGCGACTTGGGCGTCATGATGATCAGCGGCTTGCGGAACGGGCGGTGCATCTGCCGGCGCAGCACGTGGAAGTAGTTGGCCGGGCTGGTGATGTTGCAGACCTGGATGTTGTCCTGCGCGCAGAGTTGCAGGTAGCGTTCCATGCGCGCCGAGGAGTGTTCCGGACCCTGGCCTTCGTAGCCGTGGGGCAGCAGCATGACGAGGCCGTTGGCGCGCAGCCACTTCGATTCCGAAGCCGCGATGTACTGGTCGATCATGATCTGCGCGCCGTTGGCGAAATCGCCGAACTGCGCTTCCCACAGCACCAGCGTCTTGGGGTCGGCGCTGGCGTAGCCGTATTCGAAGCCCAGCACGCCGTATTCCGACAGCGGGCTGTCATGCACTTCGAACTTGCCGTGGGGCACGGTCGAAAGCGGTACGTACTTGTGCTCGTCGGTCTGGTCGACCCACACCGCGTGGCGCTGGCTGAAGGTGCCGCGCCCCGAATCCTGGCCCGAGAGGCGGACCGAGAAGCCTTCCGACAGCAGCGAGCCATAGGCCAGCGCCTCGGCAGTCGCCCAGTCGAACCCGGCGCCGCTGGCGAACATCTCGCGCTTGGCATCGAGCACGCGGGCCAGGGTCTTGTGGATCTGGATCGAATCCGGAACCGTGGTCAGGGTGCGGCCCAGGCTGTCGAACAGCTTCTGCTCGATGCCCGTGTGAACGTTGCGGCGCGCGGTTTCCGGGTCAGCCGGAGCGTGAAGGCCGGTCCAGCGTCCGCCGAACCAGTCGGCCTGATTTGCCTTGTAGGCCTTTGCCGCCTCGAATTCCTGTTCCAGCGTCGCGGTGAAGTGGGTTTCCACCTCGCCGGCGTAGTTGCCGTCGATCACGCCTTCCTTCACCAGGCGCTCGGCATAGAGCTTGCTGACGCCTGGATGCTGGCGGATGCGCTGGTACATCAGCGGCTGGGTGAAGCCCGGCTCGTCGCCCTCGTTGTGGCCGAAGCGGCGATAGCACCACATGTCGACCACGATGTCGCGCCCGAAGGTCTGGCGATAGTCGATGGCGAGCTTGCAGGCGAAGGTCACGGCTTCCGGATCGTCGCCGTTGACGTGCAGGATCGGCGCCTGGACGCCCTTGGCGACGTCCGAGGGGTAGGGCGAGCCGCGCGAGAACTGCGGGCTGGTGGTGAAGCCGATCTGGTTGTTGATGA
>CALMJG010000126.1 GCA_937864195.1 uncultured Novosphingobium sp. | reverse complement strand
AGCAGCGCCTCTTCCTGCTCCGCCCCGGCGAAGGCTTCGGCGACGAAGGCCTGGAGCATCAGCCGCTTGGCCACTTCGGGCGGGATGCCCCGCGCGGCCATGTAGAACAGGCCGTTCGCGTCGAGTTCCCCGACCGCGCAGCCGTGGGCGCACTTGACGTCATCGGCGTGAATCTCGAGTTCCGGGCGGGCATTGGCCGTGGCGGTCCGGTCCAGAAGCATGGCCCGGACTGACTGTTCGCCATCGGTGCCATTGGCGCCCTTGGCGACCAGCACCTTGCCGAGGTAGTTGACGCTGGCGCGTCCACCGGCAACCGAGCGGACGATCTGGCGGCTGACCGCGTCGGGCGCGGCGTGGACCACTTCGGTGACGATTTCCAGCACCTGCTCGCCCGCCGCCAGCTGCGCCGCGCCAAGCGTGAAGCTGGCGCCTTCGGCCAGCTCCGCGCGCAGCGACACGCGGCCATAGGCGCCGTTGGCGCTCAGCACGCGCAGGTCGAACGAGGCCCCGGCCTCGACCGTCACCGCCAGTTCGCGAACCACTGCTTCATCGCCCGCGAGGACGAGAGTCAGGGTCTGCGTCTCGCCTGCGGGAACGCGCACCTGCTCCACCGCGACCGGCCACAGCGGCGCCAGCGCGGTGAGGTCCGCATAGCGGAAGTCCTCGTCGCGGCGGGTCGGAAGTTGGCTGGCGGTAGCCATCAGCAAATACTCCCGTCACCCTGAACCTGTTTCAGGGTCCATTTCGCCGCACAGGCCTGCGCGCCGGGTTGCACGATGGATGCTGAAACACGTTCAGCATGACGAATTTGGGGAAAGACGGGGGATTTCTTCACGCCGCCACCGCCTCGTAGCCGCGCTCTTCCAGTTCGAGCGCAAGGTCCGGCCCACCGGTCCTGACGATCCGCCCGCCCGCGAGGACGTGGACGAAGTCCGGCTTCACGTAGTCGAGCAGGCGCTGGTAATGGGTGATCAGCAGCACCGCCTTGCCCGGCTGGCGCATCACCGAGTTGATCCCCTCGCCCACCACGCGCAGCGCATCGATGTCGAGGCCGGAATCGGTTTCGTCGAGGATGGCGAGCTTGGGATCGAGAATCCCCATCTGCACCATCTCGGCACGCTTCTTTTCGCCGCCCGAGAAGCCGACATTGACCGGCCGCTTGAGCATGTCGAGGTCCATCTTGAGCAGCCCCGCCTTGAGCTTTGCCACCTGCAGGAAAGCGCCGCCCGAAAGCTCGGCCTCGCCGCGCGAACGGCGCTGGGCGTTGAGGCTTTCGCGCAGGAACTGGAGGAACGAGACGCCGGGAATCTCGACCGGATACTGGAAGCCGAGGAACAGGCCCGCGGCGGCGCGTTCGTGCGGTTCCAGCGCGAGCAGGTCCTGCCCGTCGAAGCTGACGCTGCCGCCGGTCACTTCGTAACCGGGCCGCCCGCCCAGCGTGTAGCCAAGCGTCGACTTGCCCGCCCCGTTCGGCCCCATGATCGCATGGACCTCGCCCGGATTGATGGTCAGCGACAGGCCCTTGAGGATCGGCTTGTCGGCCACAGTGGCGTGAAGATCGTTAATCTGGAGCATGGTCATCCTCGGGGCCGACGCGGGCCAGAGCGGTTAGGTTGCGCGCGGTTGGGTTGCGGGCGGGCACGGCGTTCGTGCCAGCGTTCGCGCATGGTGGCGGAAACCTGCGCGGCGGCAGCGGCGGGATCGGCCAGCACGGCCTCGGCCGACAGACGCTCGACCCGGTAGCCGACCTCGGTCAGGCTGCGGGTGCGGTCGGCAGCGAAGGCGGCGTCCTCGTCACCGTCAAGCTCCACCACCAGCATCAGCGGCTGGCAGGCGAAATCGACGATGGCCGAACCGATCACGTGCTGACGCTTGAAGCTGTAGCCGCCGGTCTCGACCTCGGTCAGCGCCGCAGCCAGCGCCTGTTGCGCCGGCGTCGGATTGCGGCGCATTTCGCGCGCGCGTTCGTGCAGAGCATCGAGGCGGCTTTCGGAAATTTCCCAACCGCGCCCCTTCCGGCGGATCGCGGGGGCATCGTCCGCCCCGGAGGGCTCGCGCAGCTTGAGGGTCTTGCGGTCGGTCATTGCGGCGCTCCGGGTGCGAAGAAAGTGCCCATCAGGTAGCCTGCCAGCCAGATCCCCACCATCACGGCGGCAAATCCGGCCAGCGCCGTCCCGACGGTGCGGAAGTAGGTGCTGTCAAAGCGTCGGCGCGGCGGCTGCGCGGCGGCTGGATTGGCCCTCGCCGCCGCGATGGTCGCGGTGCAGAACGCGATCATCCCGGCATTGTCCAGGTGCTCTTCGCCCTCGTGCCACCAACCCTGCGCATCGCTGAGTTCGCAGATCGCGCGCTGGACCAGGGCCACGGCGAGCAGCGAGGTCTGGTCGTGGCGAGCGGCGAAGGCCAGCACGGTATCGCCGAAATCCGGGAAGGCCGGAGCCTCCGGATCGCCGCCCGCATGGCTCGCCCGCGCATGAATGCCATAGTCGAAACCCGAGACCGCGCCGTTCACAGTCACCGGCACCCAGTCGACCTGGCCCTCGGCCACGGCGAGGCCCGCCGGAAAGGCGATGCTGAAGCCATGGCGCGCAACCTGGCGGACGATCGCGTCCGGCGCGGGCACCCTCGCCCGGTCAAGGAACAGGTCGGTTTCGGACAGGCTCATCGGGCCTGGTCCGGTGCGGGAGCGGCGGATTCCTGGGCCTTGAGCTGTTCGAGCAGGCGCTGCTGGGCGCGGTCTACGAACTGGCCGGCCACCTGCTCCAGCGTCTCGCGCCGCAGGAAGGGCACCTGCTCCACCAGGGCATCGGTGATCGCCGCGACCGCGACAGTGCGCGCACCATCGACCGAGGCCAGCTCGGCGTAGGTCGCGGGCAGCTTGCCATATTCGGCCTTGTAGGCGGCCAGCTCCGCCCGCGCGCCCTGCTCCAGGATGTTCAGCGCGGCCTGCGCCTCCTCGGACAGGAGTTCGCGCACCTTGGTGTCGTCGAGCGCCTGAAGCGGACCCGCCAGCGCCTTCTCCGCCGAGGGCGCGGCGCTATCGCCGCAGCCGCCCAACAGCGCGGCGCCAGCAAGCGCGGCCAGCAGGGAAGGACGCAGCTTCACCCCACGCTCCCTTCCAGGCTGATGCCGAGCAGTTTCTGCGCCTCGACCGCGAATTCCATCGGCAGTTGCTGCAGCACTTCCTTGGCGAAGCCGTTGACGATCAGCGCCACGGCGGCTTCCTGATCCAGCCCGCGCTGCATCGCGTAGAACAGCTGGTCGTCGGAAATCTTGCTGGTGGTCGCCTCGTGCTCGATCTGCGCGGAGGGATTGCGCACCTCGATATAGGGCACGGTGTGCGCACCGCAGTCCGCGCCCAGCAGCAGCGAATCGCACTGGGTGAAATTGCGCACGCCCTCGGCCTGCGGAGCGACGCGGACCAGCCCGCGATAGGTGTTCTGGCTGCGGCCCGCGCTGATCCCCTTCGACACGATGGTCGAACGCGTGTTCGCCCCGTTGTGGATCATCTTGGTGCCGGTATCGGCCTGCTGGTAGTTGTTGGTGACGGCGACCGAATAGAACTCGCCCACCGAGCCTTCGCCGTTGAGCACGCAGCTGGGGTACTTCCAGGTGATCGCGCTGCCGGTTTCGACCTGGGTCCACGAAACCTTGCTGCGCTTGCCCTGGCACAGCGCGCGCTTGGTGACGAAGTTGTAGATCCCGCCCTTGCCCTCGGCATCGCCGGGATACCAGTTCTGCACGGTCGAATACTTGATCTCCGCATCGTCGAGCGCGACCAGTTCCACGACTGCGGCATGAAGCTGGTTCTCGTCGCGCTGCGGCGCGGTGCAGCCTTCGAGGTAGGACACATAGCTGCCCTTGTCGGCAACGATCAGGGTCCGCTCGAACTGGCCGGTATTCTCGGCATTGATCCGGAAATAGGTGCTCAGCTCCATCGGGCAGCGCACGCCTTCGGGAATGTAGACGAAAGTGCCGTCGGAAAAGACCGCGCAGTTGAGCGCAGCGAAGAAGTTGTCGTGCATCGGCACGACCTTGCCCAGCCAGCGCTTCACCAGATCGGGATATTCGCGGATCGCCTCGCTGATCGACAGGAAGATGACGCCCGCCTTCTTCAGCTCCTCGCGGAAGGTGGTGGCGACCGAAACGCTGTCGAACACGGCATCGACCGCAATCTTGCGCGCGCCTTCCACGCCGGCGAGAACCTTCTGCTCTTCAAGCGGAATGCCCAGCTTCTCATAGACCTTGAGGATCTCGGGATCGACCTCGTCAAGGCTGGAGAGCGCCTTCTTCGTCTTGGGCGCGGCGTAGTAATAGGCGTCCTGGTAGTCGATCGGCGGGACGTTGAGCTTGGCCCAGTCCGGCATCGGCATGGTCTGCCAGTGGCGGAAGGCCTTCAGCCGCCAGTCGAGCATCCATTCCGGCTCGTTCTTCTTCGCGCTGATGAAGCGGACGGTGCTTTCGTCCAGCCCCTTGGGCGCAAAGTCGGTCTCGATATCGGCGGACCAGCCGTGTTCGTAGTCCGCAACCCTGGCGGCGGCATCGCGCGCCGCCTGATCCTTCACAATTTCATTCATCGGACTTGCTCCGCAAGACGGGTCAGCGGCACGTCGGCCAGCGCAGAGCGCACTGCCGAACCAACGATTCCCCAATGCGGCTTGATCGTGCAGCCGGCATCGAGCGCGCAATCGTGACGCCCGGTATCGACGCAGGGCGTCAACGCGATGGGGCCTTCGACCGCCTCGATAATATCAGCCAGCGTGATCGCGGCGGCCGGGCGCGCGAGCTTCAGCCCGCCGCCCACCCCGCGCGAGGAGCGCAGCAGGCCGGCGGCGGTCAGGCGGCTGACCAGCTTCTGCACCGTGGGCACCGGCAGGCCGGTTTCCTCGGCCAGTTGGCCCGCGGACACGCGGCTTCCGCCGCAATGGCGCGCGGCGGCGCTCATCGTCACGACGGCATAGTCGGCCATGGAAGACAGGCGCATCGGATGCTCCGGCTTAAATCGGACTGATTCTTTCCGGTTTGCCTTTAGGCCTGCCCTGCGGGGATTTCAATCCTCCGGAATGCGCGCGAAATTCGGTCGGATTTCGCGGTAGCCGCGCAGGTTGCTGGTCGCGGCCAGCAGCGGGGCGGAACCATCGAGCAGCCGGGTCGGCGTGCGCCCCAGGTAATGGCGCAACTCGCGAATCAGGTGCGACTGGTCGAAGAACAGGTCCTTGAGAGCCGCGACCTGCGCGTCCGTGGTGTCCGGCGCCTGAAGCAGCGCCGCCACCCGCAGCGCGCGGTACTTGCGCGCGAGCTGCCGGGGCGGAACGCCGAAGTACCGCTCGCACAAACGCTGGAGCTGGCGCGGCGAATACCCTGCCGCTCCATCCAGCGCCGCGACCGGCGGATCGAGCGAGGACGAAAGCCAGGCGCCGATCGCCGCCATCGCCTCGACATGGCGGGCCTTCACGGGGCGCAGGCGCCGGGCGATGAATTCCGAAACCAGCCGCGCCGCCGCAGCGTCGCCCTCTGCCCGCATCACGCGAAGGTGGCTGCCGAGCTCCGCTGCTTCACCGCCAAACAGGGCCGACGCATCAAGCACGCGGTCACTGCTTGCCCCGGCGTGCAGGCCGGTCAGCGCCGCCCAGCCGAGCGGCGAAAGCGCCGCGCCGACCATGTGCCAGGGACCATCCAGTTCGACCCGCACCGCAGCGGTGGTCGGGGTGAGCAGCATGTCCGGGCGGGACGGTTCACTGTGTCCTGCCGCGAAGTGCAGCAGGCCCCGGCCGGTAAGGTTGAAAGTGAGATAGCCGACCGCCGCAGGCAGGCAATCGTGGATCACGGGTTCGTCGCAGCGCAGCGCGTAAAGCGTGGTGACGAAGGGGCGCAGCGCATCGGGTGCGGGGTGGTAATCAAGCCGGATCAGGGCCTGCGCGGTAAGCACGGGCAATGGCCCATCGCTTTCCCGGTCCGGTTGGTGCGCCGCGCTCATCGCCCCTACAGTGGGGACTGCCCAGGAATCTGACAAGGAACCTGACAGGAATCCGGCATGGAATCTGGCAATCCCCGGTCGGACAAACGGAAGCGGGCGAAAAAAAGAGCGACCCACCCGGAATCCGGGAGGGCCGCTTGTGTAAGTTAAGAACTCTTGGCTGCTTGCCTTGAGCCCTTCGGGTCGCAGGAGGGTAATAACCTGAGTCGCGGCCCATGTGATTGTATGGATTCGACAAGATGGCCGATTTCTCCCTCGGGAAATCCCCTGGCAGCCGCATGCCGTAACGGCAGGCCGCCACCTGCGAACTGCCATCGACTAAGCGGCCCGGCGATGCCATAGGCTCGCGGCGATGCTGTTTGCCCTGTTCCGCCCGCTGCTCGCGCTGCTTGACGCCGAGGATGCCCATCGCCTGGCGATCGCCGCGCTGCGCGTGCTGCCGCTGCATCGCACCGACCGCGCGGACGGGCCGCTGGCGACCAGGGTAGCGGGCCTGGCCTTTCCCAATCCGCTGGGCATGGCTGCCGGGTTCGACAAGAACGCCGAAGTGCCGGACGCGCTGCTGGGCATCGGCTTCGGCTTTGCCGAGGTCGGCTCGATCACTCCCCTGCCCCAGTCCGGCAATCCCCGGCCCCGCCTGTTCCGGCTGACCGAGGACCAGGCGGTGATCAACCGCATGGGCTTCAACAATGCCGGGGCCGAGGCGGCGGTGGAGCGGCTGGTGCGGCGGCGCGGGCGGCCGGGGATAGTCGGCATCAACATCGGCGCGAACAAGGATTCGCTCGACCGGATTGCCGACTATGCGACCATGGCCCGGCTGATGGCCCCGCTCGCCAGCTACCTGGCGGTCAATGTTTCCAGCCCCAACACCCCCGGCCTGCGCGCCTTGCAGGACGAGGGCGCGCTGACCGCGCTGCTCGACGCGGTGCTGGCGGCGCGGGGGCCAAGCGGCCCGCCGGTGTTCCTGAAGGTCGCGCCCGATCTGGAACCGGCGGACATCGACGCGATCGCACGGATCGCGCTCGACAAGCAGCTTGGCGCGCTGATCGTGTCCAACACCACGATTTCCCGCCCTGCCCTGACTTCGGCCCATGCGGGGGAAACCGGCGGCCTGTCCGGCGCTCCCTTGCGCGACCTTGCCCAGCAGCGCCTGCGCGATTTCCGCAAGGCGACCGGAGGCGCCGTGCCGCTGATCGGCGTCGGCGGGATCGCCACGGCGGAAGACGCCTGGGCGCGGATTCGCGCCGGGGCCAGCCTGGTCCAGCTTTACAGCGCGATGGCCTTCGCCGGACCGGGGATCGCGCGCCAGATCGTCAAGGGAATCGAAGCGCTGATGCGGCGCGATGGTTTTGCGACCATTGCCGAGGCGGTTGGAACCGAATAGCCTTGGCGCCATGAAAGTGCGCCTCCTTGCCCTGATCGCCGCTCCGCTGCTTGCGGGCGGCTGTGCCACCACCAGCGCGACCCGTCCTGCTGCCGCGCCTCCTGTGTTCGAAAAAGGCATGGTCAGCGCCGCCGATCCGCGCGCGGCAGAGGCCGGGGCGGAAATCCTGCGCCAGGGCGGCAGCGCGACCGATGCGGCGCTCGCAACCCTGCTGGCGCTGACCGTGGTCGAGCCGCAAAGCTCCGGCATCGGTGGGGGCGGGTTCCTGATCGTCGATGACGGCAAGGGCAAGGTCGATACGCTGGACGGGCGGGAGACTGCCCCCGCCGCGGCCGGGCCGGACTGGTTCAAGCTGAATGGCCAGTACCTCACCATTCCCCAGGCGATCCCCGGCGGAAAGAGCGTCGGCGTCCCCGGCAACGTCGCCCTGATGGCCGAGGCCCACCGCCGCCACGGCAAGCTGGCGTGGAAGGCGCTGTTCGCCCCCGCGATCCGGCTGGCGGGCGAGGGTTTTACCGTCACTCCGCGCCTCAGCGCCTTCCTGGATCGGTTCCGCGAAACCGGAGCGCTGAGCGCAGAGGGCCGCTCGATCTATTATCCGGACGGCAATCCGGTCGCAGCCGGGACAACGCTGAAGAATCCGGCGCTCGCCGCCTTCCTGACGCGGCTGGCCGAAGAGGGGCCGAAAGCCTTCTATGCCGGCAGCAACGCGCAGGCCATCGTCACGGCGGTCAACACCGCGCCGCGTAATCCCTCGGCCATGACGCTGGGCGATGTCGGCGCCTACCGCGCCAAGGACCGCCCGCCGGTCTGCGTCACCTATCGCCGGTACAAGATGTGCGGGATGGGCCCGCCAAGCTCGGGCGCGACCACCGTGTTCGGCGTGCTCGGCCTGCTCGAACGGTTCGACCTGTCGGCACTGGGCAAGGACGATCCGCGCGCCTGGCACCTCATCGCCGAGGCCCAGCGCCTCGCCTATGCCGACCGCGAGCGTTATCTCGCCGACCCGGATTTCATCGACGTCCCGGTCGCCGGACTGCTCGCGCCAGACTATCTGGGGGCACGCGCGCAATTGATTGCGGTCGACCGGACCATGCCTTCGGTCGCGCCGGGCAACCCGCAGGGCGTCAAGGTGGCGCTGGCGGACGGGCTGGTGCCGGACATCATATCGACCTCGCACTTCGTGGCGATAGACCGGACTGGCCAGGCAGCAACGCTGACCTCGACCATCGAAAGCGCCTTCGGCTCTGGTCTGGTGGTCAACGGCTACTTTCTCAACAACGAGCTGACCGACCTCAGCGTCATTCCCGACCGCAATGGCGTGCCCGTCGCCAACCGGGTGGAAGGCGGCAAGCGCCCGCGCAGCTCGATGAGCCCGGTGCTCGTTTATGGCCCCGATGGCCGCCTGCGGCTCGCGCTCGGCGCGGCTGGCGGGGCAACGATCCCGGCCCAGGTGCTGAAAGCGATCATCGGCGTGGTCGACTGGAACCTCTCCGCGCAGGACGCGATTGCCCTGCCGGTGATCTTCGCTCCCGGCGGCCAGACCGTCTACGTCGAGCGCGGTTCCCCGCACGAGGCAATGATCCCGGCGCTGAGGGCGCTGGGCCACGGCGATGTCCAGCTGCGCGAACGCAGCTTCAAGGCGAACGCGGTGGAAGCGGTTGGCGGCAGGCTGGCCGGCGCGGCCGATCCCCGCAGCGAAGGACGTGCAGTCAGCGAGTAGCCTTGATGCAGGCCCAAGTCCGCCTTAGGTCTGGTGCACAAGGGGATGGCTGCGAAAAAGGGGCGCAAGCAGTGGTGGATATTTCGGATCTGGCGACCAGCCGCAATCTGGTCGAACTGTTGCTCAGGCGCGCGGACGCGGGCGGGGATCAGCCGTTCCTGTGGGCCAAGCGGGATGGCGAATGGCGCTCGATCAGCTGGGCAGAGGCCGCGCGGCAGGTCTGCCTGATTGCCGAAAGCCTGCGGGCGATGGGCCTTGGGCAGGGCGACCGGGTGATGCTGGTGGCGGAAAACCGTCCCGAATGGTGCATCGCAGACTTCGCGATCATGGCCGCCGGCTGCCTGACCGTGCCCGCCTATGTCACCAATACCGAGCGCGATCACCAGCACATCCTGGAGGATTCGGGCGCCAGCGCGGTGATCGTCGCCAATGACAAGCTGGCCAAGCCCCTGCTGGGCGCAGTGCTGCGTTCGGGGCAGGCCAAGCACGTGATCGGGATAGAGCCGCTGCGCATTTCGCAGATCGGCCCGTTCGAATACCACGATTGGCAGGCGCTGGCCGCTGGCGACGCGGCGGCTGCGCGCGCGGCGGTCGATGCCCGCATCGCCGGGATCGGGCGCGATGATATCGCCTGCCTGATCTACACCAGCGGCACCGGCGGCGCGCCGCGCGGGGTGATGCTGCACCACGGCTCGATCCTCCACAACGTCGAAGGCGCCGCCCGGGTGCTGGCCGAGGACTTCGGCCTGAAGGACGAGGTCTGGCTGTCCTTCCTGCCGCTGAGCCATGCCTATGAGCATACCGGCGGGCAGATGCTGCCGATCGGCTGCGCGGCGCAGATCTACTATGCCGAGGGCCTCGAAAAGCTGGCCAGCAACATCGAGGAAGTGCGCCCGACCGTGATGGTCGTCGTGCCGCGCCTGTTCGAGGTGCTGCGCACGCGGATCATGAAACAGATCGAAAAGCAGGGCCGCTTCGCCAATTACCTGATGGGCCGCGCCATGGGGATCGGCGCGGTCACGGCGCAGCGCGGCGGCAAGGGACGATTGCGCGACAAGCCGATGGACCTGTTCCTCGAAAAGACCCTGCGCCCGAAGATTCGCGCGCGCTTTGGCGGGCGCATCAAGGCGATGGTCTCGGGCGGGGCGCCGCTCAGCCCGGAAGTGGGCGTGTTCTTCGAATCGATGGGCCTGACCATGCTGCAGGGCTATGGCCAGACCGAGGCGGGTCCGGTGATCAGCTGCAACCGCCCACGCGTGGGCCTGAAGATGGACACCGTCGGCCCGCCGCTCCACGGGGTCGAGGTGAAGATCGCCGAGGATGGCGAGATCCTGGTGCGCGGCGAACTGGTGATGAAAGGCTACTGGCGCAACCAGGCCGAAACCGACCGCGCGCTGGTGCCCGATCCGGCGGAGCCGAACATGGCTCCCTGGCTCCACACCGGCGACATCGGCCACATCGACGAGGCCGGGCGGATCGTGATCACCGACCGCAAGAAGGACATGATCGTCAACGACAAGGGCGACAATATCTCCCCCGCCAAGGTCGAAGGGCTGCTGACCCTCCAGCCGGAAATCGCCCAGGCCATGGTCGTGGGCGACAAGCGCCCCTATGTGGTCGGGCTGATCGTACCGGACGCCGAATGGGCGCTGGAATGGGCGCGCGCCAATGACGAGAAGTTCGATCTCCACGCCCTGCAGGACCTCCCCGCCTTCCGCTCCACCGTGCGCGCGGCGGTCGACCGGGTGAACCAGGATCTTTCGGTGATCGAGAAGGTCCGCCAGTTCGCTTTTGCGGACGAAGCCTTCACCATCGACAACGAGGAACTGACCCCCAAGCAGTCAATCCGCCGGCACAAGCTGAAGGCGCGTTATGGCGAGCGGCTGGACGGGTTGTACAAGGGGTGATGGGGGTGGACTTCACCGCCTGAGTCTTTGTTTGGTGCGCCAATCGCCTCCGCGATTGGCTTGCAACACCAGCCCGCTCCCCCGGCCCGACCACCCA
>CALMJG010000125.1 GCA_937864195.1 uncultured Novosphingobium sp. | reverse complement strand
ACCGTCTCATAAGTCAAATCGATGCCGCGTTCCGCCAGCAGCTCCTCGACATCCCGCAGGCTCAGCGTGAAACGATAATAGAGCCAAGCCGCATATCGGATCACATCCGGTGGAAACGGTGCCGCTTGAAAGAATCCTGCTTCATCGCCCCCGCCTTGCCAACGGAGAGCGTTTCGCATCAGACTGACAGCTCCACCTCGCTAGCGGTGCAATCCCTTTGACACCGCCAGCTCCAGCTTGGCGACCTTGCCCGCCGCGTTGCGGGGCAGGTCATCCAGGAAGGCGACGCGGCGCGGCACCTTGTAATTGGCCATGTTCTCGCGCGACCAGGCGATCAGTCCGGCCTCGTCCAGCGCCGCGCCGGGGCGCAGCACGACGAAGGCCTTGCCGACCTCGCCCATCCGCTCGTCCGGCACGCTCAGCACCGCGACCATCGCAATCGCGGGATGGGTGGCCAGCAGCTTTTCGACCTCTGCCGGGTAGACGTTGAACCCGCCGGAAATGAACATGTCCTTCTTGCGGTCGGTGATCCGGACATAGCCAGCCACGTCCATCGTGCCGACATCGCCGGTGTGCAGCCAGCCCTCGGCATCGATCGCCTCGGCAGTGGCCGCCGGATCGTCGAGATAGCCCTGCATCACCCCGATGCCGCGCACCAGGATCTCGCCGGTTTCGCCGCGCGGCAGCTCGCGCCCGTCGTCCCCGGCGATGATGACCTCGTTGCCGGGGATCGCCGCGCCGCAGGTCTGTGCGATCAGGTCCACCGGATCGCCGGGGCGGCACGAGGTGATGTTGACGCACTCGGTCATCCCATAGGCGGTGATGATGTCCGCCATGCCCAGTTCGCTGCGGATGCGCTCGATCAGCACCGGCGGCACGGTCGCCGCGCCGGTCGTGCCGCCGCGCAGCGATGAGGTGTCGAAGGGAGCGCGCTCCTTCTCCGACAGCAGCATCTGGAAGATCGTCGGCGGCCCGGGCAGGAAGGCGATGCGTTCCTGCTCGATCAGGCGGGCGGCTTCGGCAACGTCGAACTGCGGCATCGGCACCATTACCGCGCCGGCGATCAGGCAGGCGACCCAGCCGACCTTCATGCCGAAGGAATGGAAGAACGGGTTGGCGATCAGGTAGCGCTCGCCCTGTGCCAGACCGGTATTGCCGATCCACACGCCGACCTGCGGCACGATCCGCCCGTGGGTCATCAGCACGCCCTTGGGCACGCCCGTGGTGCCGCTGGTGAACATGATGTCGGAGACGTGATCAGGGGTGAGGGCGGCCAGCGCCGCGTCGATCGAGGGATCGTCCGCACCCTTGCCGCTGGCGACGAAGCTGGCGAAGTCGCGGTCCAGCAGCACCGTTTCGGCAAGCTCTGGCAAGTCTTCGTCGGCCAGCAATGCGCGGTAGTCGATGCCGAGGAAGTCCGTGACGGTGAGCAGCAGTCGCGCGTGGGTGCGGCGCAGGATGTCCCCTGCCTCGCGGCCCTTCAGCCGGGTGTTGAGCGGCACGATGGCCGCACCGCACAGCTGCGTGGCGACGGCGGCGACCACCCATTCGCGGCGGTTGGGCGCCCAGATCGCCACGCGATGACCGGTCGTCACCCCGCGCGCCAGCAGGGCGGACGCGGCGGCGCGGCATTCGGCCCACAGCTGCGCGAAAGTCCGCGTCTCGCTACCCTCGATCAGGGCGACGGCACTGCCCCAGCGCCGGGCGGCGGCCTCGGCAGCGTGGGGGATGGTCAGCGGCAGCGCTTCAGGAGGCATGCATGTTGCCCGGGCCGAAATAGGCCTTCATTGCGGTCACCTTGCCTGCATCATCGAAAGCGAAGGTGTCGATCACGTCGATCGCCATGTCCTTGCCGTCCCAGTGGAGGCGGACCTGCATCGCGAAGGCGGCATGGGCGGCGGCAACGCGCACCGGGCCGGCGAGGTGGAGCGTTGCGCCCGTCGCCATAGAGCTGGTGTAAAAGGCGCGGATCGCTTCCTTGCCCACATGCGGCGGGCTGCCGATGGGGTCCTCGACGCTGGCATCGTCGGCGAAGATCGCCACGGCGAGTTCCGGAACGCCCTTGGCGAATGCCTCGACATAGGCGTGGACGGCGGCTTCCATCTGTTCGGGCGTGGGCATGGTCATCCTTCCGGGAAGTAGCGGCTGATCGTGTCGACCACGCAGGCCGGCTTGTCGCTGCCCTCGATCTCCACGGTCACGCGCACGACGGACTGGATGGCGCCCTTGATCTCCTCGGCCGAGACGATTTCCCCGCTCCCGCGAATGCGGCTGCCGACCTTTACGGGGCTGAGGAACCGCAGCCGGTCCGCGCCGACGTTCACCGCGTGGCTGAAGCCGCGCACTTCGATCAGGTCGGGCAGGAACAGGTTGACCAGACTCATCGTCAGGTAGCCATGGGCGATGGTCCCGCCGAACGGGCCGTCCTTGGCGCGCTCGACATCGACATGGATCCACTGGTGATCGCCGGTTACCTCGGCAAAGCCGTTGACGCGGGTTTGGTCGATCAGCAGCCAGTCGGTCGCGCCGAGCTGGGTGCCTTCCTGCCCGATCAGGTCGCGCGGGCTGGCATAGGCTTTCGCCATGGTCAGGCCCTCTGGCTGGAGACCGACAGCACTTCGCCGGTCATGTAGGAAGACAGGTCGCTGGCCAGGAACAGCATGACGTTGGCCACTTCCCAGACCTCCGCCGGACGCCCGAAGGCTTCCTTGGCGGAGAGTTCGGCGAGCAGTTCGTCAGTCGTCACCTTGGCCAGAAAGGCGTGCATCGCGATCGAGGGCGCGACGGCGTTGATCCGCACGTTGTGCTCTGCCGCTTCGACCGCCGCGCAGCGGGTGAAGGCCATGACCCCGGCCTTGGCTGCGGCGTAATGCGCCTGACCCTTCTGCGCCCGCCAGCCGAGCACCGAGGCATTGTTGACCACCGCGCCGCTCCCCCGTTCATACATCGCGGGCAGGAAGGCGCGGCTCATCCGGAATACGGAATTGAGCGTGACGTCGAGCACGCGGAACCACTGGTCGTCGGTCATGTCGACGACATCGACTTCGCCGCCGAGGCCAGCGTTGTTGATCAGCACGTCGACATGGCCAAGCTGGGCAAGGGCAGCGGCGTGCAGCGCATCGACCTGGTCCTGGCTGGTGACGTCGCAGACCACGGTTGCGGGGCGCTCGCAGCCCACTTCCGCCGCGATGCGGTCAGCCGCTTCGCCAAGACGGCGTTCGTGGAAGTCGCTGATGAGCACGCGCGCGCCTTCCTCTGCCGCGCGCTTGGCGGCGGCAAAGCCGATGCCGGTGCCGGCCGCCGCAGTGACTACCACGGTCTTTCCAGCGAGCAGGTTGCGGCCCTGGGGGTAGGGGGGGATGATGGCGGCCATCAGACGTCTCCTCGCGGTTCGCGCGGCATGCCAAGGCCGCGC
This sequence comes from uncultured Novosphingobium sp., assembly GCA_937864195.1. GTDB lineage: Bacteria > Pseudomonadota > Alphaproteobacteria > Sphingomonadales > Sphingomonadaceae > Novosphingobium. The sequence goes on along the minus strand of CALMJG010000125.1, from coordinate 9,554 downwards.
TCGGCGATCAGGTTGCGCTGAATCTGGTTGGTGCCGCCATAGATCGTGTCGGCGCGCGAATAGAGGAACAGGTTGGGCAGGGTGTCCCACTCATACTCGCTGCCCTCGGCCACTTCGCCGCCCTGGCCCAGCACGTCCATTGCCAGTTCGCCCAGGCTGCGGCGCCAGCTGGCCCACTGGATCTTGTAGGTCAGCGCCGCCCCGTCGATCTTCGAATGGTCGGTGTTGGAGAGCATCCGCAGAGCGCCATAGCGCATCAGCCGCAGGCCGATTTCGGCCCTGGCAATGCGCTGGCGGATCAGCGGATCGTTGGCCGCACCGTTCGCCTTTGCCGCCGCGATGATCTCGTCAAGCTCGTTGCGGAAGCCCATCTGCTGGCCGAGCGTCGAGACCCCGCGTTCGAAGGCCAGCAGGCCCATCGCGATCTTCCAGCCATCGCCCACCGCGCCAATCATGCTGTCGGCGGCGCAGCGCGCATCGGTGAAGAAGGTCTCGTTGAACTCGGCGTCGCCGTTGATCTGCTTGATGCCGCGGATCTCGATCCCCGGCTGGTCGATCGGCATCATCAGGAAGGTCAGGCCCTTGGGCCCCTTCGATCCTTCCTCGGTGCGGGTGACGACGAAGATCCAGTCGGAAATGTGCGCCAGGCTGGTCCAGATCTTCTGACCATTGACCAACCACTCGCCATCCTCCAGCCGGCCCTTGGTGCGGACCGAGGCAAGGTCCGACCCCGCACCGGGTTCGGAGAAACCCTGGCAGAAGATCGTCTTGCCCGCCGCGATATCGGGCAGGAAGCGCTGCTTCTGCTCTTCCGTGCCGAAGGCCAGGATGGTCGGGCCGGCGAGTTCGATGCCGATGTGGTTGACGCGCCCCGGAACGCCCGCGCGGGCATATTCCTCGGCGAAGATCACCTGCTGGGCCAGGGTGGCGTCGCGTCCGCCCCAGGCGCTGGGCCAGCCGATGCAGCCCCACCTGGCTTCACCCAGCCGCTGCTCCCATTCCTTGCGACGTTCGGGGCTGGCGGTGAGCTTGGTGATGCCCTTGATGTCGCGGAATTCACCCGCCATCTCGGCATTCAGCCAATCGGCGCATTCCTTGCGGAAGAGCTCTTCCTCCGGCGAAAAACCCAGCTTCATGCCGCTTCTCCCAGAATCATGGTGGCGACCTGTTCGCGGTGCCAGTTGCCGCTGCCGAGCATCGACTGGATCGCGCGGGCGCGCTTGAAGAACAGGTGCGAGTCATGCTCCCAGGTGAAGCCGATCCCCCCGTGGAGCTGGATCATGTTGCCTGCGCACATGAAATAGGTGTCGGCGGCGAAGCTCTTGGCGGCATGGACCGCAAGGGCGGCCTCGTCCGAGCCTTCGTCCGCCGCGCAGGCGGCCCAGTAGACCGCCGAGCGGGCCTGCTCGATCTCGATCATCATGTCGGCAAGGCGGTGCTTGTAGGCCTGGAACGAGCCGATCGCGCGGCCGAACTGGACGCGCTCCTTGGCATAGCTGGCCGTGCGGTCGAGGCAGGCCTGCGCCCCGCCCAGAGCCTCTGCGGCCACGGTGACGAACCCGGCGCGGTGCGCGGCGGCGATCCCGGCGGCAGCATCGGCCAGCGGCTCGCCCGCTGCACCGGCCAGCGTGACGCGGGCATAGGGGCGGGTCTGATCCATCGTGGTGAGGGCGGTGACGGTCACGCCCGGGGCATCCGCCGGGACGATCCACGCGCCGGTGTTGCTGGTGACGACAAGCAGCTGAGCCGAAGCGCCGTGGGCGACGAAGCCCGCTTCGCCGGTCAGCGTGTCGCCATCGGCGGCAAGGCCCGCGTCATGGACGTAGGCGGCGATGGTTTCGCCCGAAAGCAGGCCGGGCAGGTGCGCCGCCTGCTGTTCCGCACTGCCGCCAGCGGCAATCGCCTGAGCCGACAGGGCGAGCGAGCCGAGCATCGGCAGCGCGGCAACCTGTGCACCCGCCGCTTCGGCGATGATCGCCAGCTCGACCAGGCCCAGCCCTGCGCCGCCAGCGCTTTCCGGAATGCCGATCCCGGACAAGCCGAGTTCATGGCAGAAGGCGCTCCACAGCGCCGCGTCGATCCCGTCCGCCGCCATCGCCGCGCGGGTGCGTTCGCTGGTGGCGTTTTCGGCAAAGAAGGCGCGCGCCGTCTCGCCGATCATCGCCTGTTCTTCGGTGAGGACGAAATGCATTACGCCGTCCCCCAGACCTTGCGCGGGGCCACGCGGGCCGCCAGCAGCTGTTGAACCGCGCCGCCGACCTCGGCAGCCTCCCACTTCGCGCCCTTGTCCAGCACCGGGCCTTCGCGCCAGCCCTGCTCAAGCATGATCTTGCCGCCTTCCAGTTCGAAGACGCAGCCGGTGACATCCGCGCTCTCCGCTGAACCCAGCCAGACGACCGTCGGGGCGATGTTGGCGGGGTCCATCACGTCGAAGGCATCGCCCTCGGTCGCCATCTTCTCGGCAAAGGCCTGCTCGGTCATCCGGGTGCGGGCCGAGGGGGCGAGGGCATTGGCGGTGATGCCATAGCGCCCGAGTTCCGCCGCCTGGACCAGGGTGAGCGAGGCGATTCCGCCCTTGGCGGTCGAATAGGCCGCCTGGGCAATCGAGCCCTGCAGCCCTGCGCCGCTGGACGTGTTGATGATCCGCGCGTCGGGATTGGTCCCCGCCTTCTGCTTGGCGCGCCAGTAGTCCACGGCGTGGCGCGACAGGCAGAAATGGCCGCGCAGGTGGACGTGCATGGTCGCGTCCCATTCCTCCAGCGTTGCCGAAACGAACATCCGGTCGCGCACGATCCCGGCGTTGTTGACCACCACGTGGAGGTCGCCGAACGCCGCAACCGCCGCATCGACGATCCGCTTGGCGGCGTCCCAGTCGGTGATGTCCTCGTAATTGGCGATCGCCCTGCCGCCGCCGGCGACGATCTCGGCCACCACCTGGTCAGCGGCGCTGGTGTCGCGCCCCTCGCCGTGGAGCGAGGTGCCGATGTCGTTGACCACCACGTTCGCGCCTTCCGCGCCGAAAGCCAGCGCATAGGCGCGGCCCAGCCCGCGCGCGGCGCCGGTGATGATGACGGTGCGTCCTTCGCAGATACCCATTACAGCCTCTCGATAATCGTGACGTTGGCCTGGCCGCCGCCTTCGCACATGGTCTGCAGACCATAGCGGCCGCCGGTGCGCTCAAGCGCGCTCAGCATGGTGGTCATCAGCCGCGCGCCGGTGGCGCCGAGCGGATGGCCCAGCGCGATCGCGCCGCCGTGGATGTTGACCTTCTCGTGCGGGATGCCGAGCTGTTTCATCCAGGCCATCGGCACTGAGGCAAAGGCCTCGTTGCATTCGAACAGGTCGATGTCGGCCACGGTCATGCCCGCCTTCTTGAGCGCATGTTCGGTGGCCGGGATCGGCGCGGTCAGCATCCACACCGGATCGTCGGCGCGCACCGAGATGTGGTGGACGCGGGCGCGGGGCTTGAGATTATGCTCCTTCACCGCGCGTTCGCTGGCGACCAGCATGGCGGCGGCGCCATCGCAATTCTGGCTGGAAATTCCGGCGGTGATGATCCCGCCTTCCTGCACGGTGCGCAGGCCGGCAAGGCCCTCCGCAGTGGTGGTCGGGCGGATGGTTTCGTCCGCCGCCAGTTCGGCCATCGGCGCCACTTCATTCGCGAACCAGCCATTGTCCAGTGCTGCCTGGGCGCGCTGGTGGCTGGCCACGGCGAAGGCTTCCATCTCGGCGCGGGTGATGCCCCACTTCGCGGCGATCATTTCCGCAGAATTGATCTGGTTGAGAATGCCGTCGCCATAGCGGGCAACCCAGCCGGGCGAGGTGTTGAACGGGTTGGAGAAGCCATAGGGCTCTGCCGCCAGCATCGCGGCGGAGATGGGAATGGCATTCATCGCCTGGCTGCCGCCCGCCACGACCAGGTCCTGGGTTCCGCTCATCACGCCTTGCGCGGCGAAGTGGAGCGCCTGCTGGCTCGATCCGCACTGGCGGTCGATGGTGGTGCCGGGCACGTGCTGGGGCAGGCCCGCGACCAGCCACACGGTGCGGCCGATGTCGCCCGCCTGCGGGCCGATGGTGTCGCAGCAGCCCCAGACCACGTCGTCGACCAGATTGGCGTCGATCCCGGTGCGCGCCACCAGCGCCTTGATCGGGTGAGCGCCCAGGTCCGCGGGATGGACCCCGGCAAGGCTGCCCTTCTTGCGCCCGATCGGGGTGCGGACAGCGTCGATGATATAGGCTTCGGCCATGCTAGTTCCTCACGCGAAAGTGTGTTCGGGGCCGATGGGCTGGGCGCCGCCGAGCAGCGCCTCCTCGACCCGGCGGTAGTGAAAGGCGCGGCTCCCCCAGGCGCCGCACAGCGCCCAGCTGCGCTTCATCCAGAAGTGCAGGTCGACCTCGTAGGTATAGCCCATCGCCCCGTGGACCTGGATCGCGGTTTCGGCGGTGAGCATCGCGGCATCGCTGGCGGCGAGCTTGGCGTGGCTGACGTGGACGCACGCGCTGGCAAGGCCGTCCTCCAGCGCCTGGGCCGCGCGCCAGACCACCGGCTTGGCGAATTCGATGGCGACCGAGCACGAAGCGAGCTGGTGCTTGAGCCCCTGGAAGGCGCCGACCGGCTGGCCGAACTGGGTGCGGACCTTGGCGTATTCGACTGCCTGGGTGAGCATCGCATCCGCCAGGCCGACCAGCTGCGCCGCGCTCATCAGCGCGCCGACGTTGAGGAGGAGATCGTCCGCTTCGGTAGCCTCGGCCACGGCAAGGTTGCGCAGCGGATCGACGCTGGTCAGGGCCGCGCCTTCGCTGTCGGCCAGCCACGGATTGATCGGGTGCGGCACCGTGATCCGCCGCGTGCCCGCGACGACCTCATCCAGCCCATCGGTCTGCCCGCGTGCGACGAGCCAGGGCACGCCGACAAGGGCGCTGTCGACCAGCGGTTCGGCGAGGCAAGCGCGGCCGCATTCGGCGGCGATGAGGGCGGCTTCAACCAGCCCCATGCCCAGCCCGCCCTGCGCCTCGGGCACGAGCAGGCCGGTCAGGCCCATGTCGGCCAGTCCCTGCCAGATCGCCGGATCGCGGTTGCCCTCCGCATCGAGGCGGCGCAGCACTTCCGGGCCGTGGGTTCCGGCCAAGTAATCGCGTACGCTCTCGGCCAGGGTCAGTTGGTCATCGGAAAAACGGAAGTCCATCAGCCCGCTCCCACGCGCGGAAGGCCAAGCAGCCGCTCGGCGGTGATGTTGCGCTGGACCTCGTTCGATCCGGCGTAGATCGGACCCGAAAGCGAAAAGATATAGCCTTCGAGCCACTGGTTGACCGAGCCGTCGGCAAACCGCTTCAGCTCCGCCGCCGCGCCCAGCAGCTGCATCGCAGTGCGGTGCATCGCGCGGTCGAGTTCGGACCAGAAGATCTTGTTGAGGCTGGCCTCTGCGCCGATCTTCCCGCCGGCCATGATCTTCGCTGCCACGGCATAGGTGTTGTAGGCATAGGCCTGCGCTGCGCCCCAGGCCTGGACCACCGCCTCGCGTGCGGCGGGAGAGGCGCTCTCCGCGTTGGCCTTGTAGAGCTCCACCAGCCGCTTTGCGGTTGCCTGGAAGCGGCCCGGCGAGCGCAGCATCAGCCCGCGTTCGAACCCGGCGGTGGCCATGGCGACGTTCCAGCCCTGGCCTTCGCCGGCCAGGCAGTTTTCCACCGGCACCCGCACTTCGTCGAAGAACAGTTCGGCAAAGCCGGTGTCGCCGTGCAGCTGGCGGATCGGGCGGCGGGTGATGCCGGGACTGTTGAGATCGAACAGGATGAAGGTCAGGCCCTTGTGGCGCTTGGATTCCGGGTCAGTGCGGAAGATCCCGAAGCCCCAGTCGGCAAAGGCCGCGCGGCTGGACCAGGTCTTCTGTCCGGTGATGACGTAATGGTCGCCGTCACGTACCGCCTTCGACTGGATCGCGGCCATGTCGCTGCCGGCGCCGGGTTCCGACCAGGCCTGCGCCCAGATCACTTCGCCGCGCGCCATGGGGGGGAGGAAGCGGGCCTTCTGCTCGGGCGTGCCGAATTCCATGATCGTCGGGCCGAGCAGGAAGATGCCGTTCTGGTTGGCCCGGTTGGGGCCGCCCGCGCGGAAGTATTCCTCCTCGAAGATCAGCCACTGGATCAGGTCCAGCCCGCGCCCGCCGAATTCCTCCGGCCAGGTGACCATGCCCCAGTTGCCGCTGGCGAGGGTGCGCTCCCACGCCACGTGCTGGTCATAGCCTTCGCGGCATTCCAGCGTGACGAGCGGCTCCTTGGGTACGTGGGTTTCCATCCACGCGCGCACTTCGGCGCGGAACGCCTGTTGTTCAGGGGTGTAGGACAGGTCCATCAGAACTTCGCGGCCTTGCCCGTCTCGACGAAGGCATCGCGGCTCTTCTGGCTGTCTTCGTGCATGTACATTTCGAGCGTGAAGCCCTGTTCCCAGCGATAGCCGCGATCGACGTCGCGCGGCTCCAGCCCGTTGAGCGCTTCCTTGGCGATCACCAGCGCCTTGCGGCTCTTGGATGCGACCACCGCGCAGAACGCGCGCGCTTCCTCGACCAGCCTGTCTCGCGGGACGATCTTTTCGACTGCGCCGAGCCGATAGGCTTCCTCGGCCGGAATATTGCCGCCGGTGAAGAACGCGGCGCGGACCTTGTGGAGCGGTAACATCCGCGAAAGGTGGCTGGCCCCGCCCATCGCGCCGCGATCGACCTCGGGCAGGCTGAAGAAGGCATCGTCCGCCGCGATGATCGTGTCGGAGGCGCCGCAGATACCGATGCCCCCGCCGATCACGAACCGGTGCACGGCCACCACGACCGGCACTTCCGCATCGCGGATCGCCTTGAAGGTCAGGTAGTTGCCCCGGTTGAGTACGGTGATCCGTTCCGGGTGCGCCTGCATTTCCTTGATGTCGACCCCGCCGCAGAAGCCGCGCGAGCCTTCGGCGGCGCGGATCAGCACGCAGTTGACTTCGGGATTGCTCGCGGCGGCGGTGATGATCGCGGGCAGCGACATCCAGGTTTCGCTGTCGAAGGCGTTGACCGGGGGGACGTCGAAAACGATTTCGGCGATCCGGTCGGTGATGGTGGTGGTAATGCCCATGAAACTAACCTCCGTTCGCATCGAGCGAAGTCGAGATGCCGCGCGCTGGTGTCTCGACTTCGCTCGACACGAACGGCTGCTGGGTGAATGCCGCGATACGCTCGCGCGCCTGGGTTTCGATTTGCGAGAGCAGGTCGGCGCAGGACGGCAGATCCTTCAGCCGTCCGGCGACCACGCCGGTCGCCATCAGGCCGTGTTCGGCATCGCCGGAAACGACGGCGCGCTGGATCATCATTGGTGCGGCGGCGGCCATCATCGCCTGGGCAAGCGGCATCTCGCCATGGGCAGTCATGCCGCGCGCGGCGGCCACGACTTCGCCCCAGCCCATGCCGGTCTGGCGCTTCATTTCCAGGCCCGCTTCCACCGCGCGCGCCCACATGGCGAGCTTGCCTGAACCTTCGATCCGCCGCAGCAGCGGGTTGAGGATCATGCGCTGGGGAATGCCGTCGACCTTGGTGGAGACCACGATGTCGCCGGTTCCCGCCTTGACGTAAGCCGTCTTGGGAGCATCCGGCACCGGGCTTTCCGCCGTCATCAGGAAGCGGGTGCCCATGGCGATCCCGGCAGCCCCCCAGGCGAGTGCTGCGGCCAGGCCGCGCCCGTCGCCAAAACCGCCAGCGGCAACCACCGGCACGTCGACTGAGTCGAGCACCTGCGGCAAAAGGACGGTGGTGGGGACCGACCCGGTGTGCCCGCCACCTTCGCCGCCCTGGACGGTGATCATTTCGCAGCCCAGCTGCACCATCTTTTCTGCATGCTTCACCGCGCCGACGGTGGGAATGCAGAGGATGCCGGCATCGCGGAACCGACCGATCATCTTCGCATCCGGCCCGCGCCCGAAGCTGACCGCGCGCACCCGATCGGCATTGGCGAGGATGATCTCGACGATCTCCGCCGCGCCCGGCTGGAACGAGTGGAAGTTCACCCCGAAATTGTGGGGGGTCATGTCCTTCAGGCGGGCAACTGCGTCCGCCAGTTCGGCGGGCTTCATCACCGCGCCGGCCAGGAAGCCGAAGGCGCCCGCGTTGCTGCTCGCCGCGACCAGCGCGGGCGTGGCGATCCAGCCCATCGCGGTCTGGATCACCGGCAGGCGGCAGCCGAGCCGCCGGGTGAGGGCCGTGGCGAGCGCGTCGGCCATGTCAGCCCTTGCCGTCTTGCGACTTGTTGGCGCTGGCCGCCGACTTGCCGCTGACGCCGCCGATGGAGTCCCCGGTGACGAGGTCGTTCTGGGCGTGGGCGAAGTGGTGCATATGGAACACCGCGTCCATCGCCGCGCGCTTGCCGCGCAGTTCCTCGACGTGGTTGACGGCCTGCTTGGTCAGCCAGTTGCCCAGCCGGTTCTGGCCCGCCAGCTTGCTGGCCCAGGCAGCGGTCGCCTCGCGCAGCTGGTCGCGCGGGACCACCTTGTTGACCATGCCGAAGTCGTAGGCGCGGCTTGCGCTCATCCGTTCGCCCAGCAGCAGGAATTCCTTGGCGACGCGCGGCGGCAGTTCATAGGCGTGGGCGAAGTATTCTACCCCGGGAATGCCCATCAGCGGGTTCACAGGGTCCTGGAAGAAGGCGTCCTCGCTGGCGATGATCAGGTCGCAGACCCAGGCCAGCATCAGTCCGCCCGCGATGCAGGCGCCCTGTACACAAGCGATGGTCGGCTTGGGAATGTCGCGCCAGCGGCGGCACATGCCAAGGTACTGTTCCTGCTCGCGGGTGTAGAGCAGTTCGGCGGCGGGCTTGTTGGTGTGCGGCGGCACCATCAGGCGGTTGTCGAACTCCTTGTGGAGATCGCGCCCCGGCGTGCCGATGTCATGCCCGGCGGAGAAGTGCTTGCCTTCGCCCGCAAGGACGATGGCGCGCACCGCGTCGTCTTTCACCGCGCGGTTGAACGCATCGTCCAGCGCATAGGTCATCTGGCCGTTCTGGGCATTGTTGAAGCCCGGACGGTTCATCGTGATCCAGGCGACGCCGCCTTCCACCTCATAACGAACCGGTTCGTCTGTTTCGTAGGTGATTTCGACGCTCTTGGGTTGGACGAGGTCGGTCATGCGGTCCTCCGTGCTGGGGGATTGTCCTTGATCACGCTGGCGCGGATGCCGTGTGGATCGAGGCGGGCGACGATTTCCAGCGCCTCGGCATCGGGCAGTGCCGTTTCACCGGCGACCGCGTCGATCAACTCGAACCCGGTCGCTTCCTGTACCTGAGCGAAAGTAACGCCCGGGTGGAGCGAGATGACGCGCACCGCGTGGTCCGGCCCGCCGAAGTCCATGACACACAGGTTGGTGACGATCCGGCGCAGGTCGACCGCCGAATAGTTCCCGCCCGGCACCCGCTTGGCCGGGTTGTAGCCCACGCCCGAAACCATATCGACGTCGCCGCCGACGAAGACGCGCGTGGTGTGGCTGGGGAAGAAGAAGCTGTTGGGGTGGTAGATCGTGTTGCCGGGAAAGCCGCGCACG
>CALMJG010000124.1 GCA_937864195.1 uncultured Novosphingobium sp. | reverse complement strand
CCGCGCAGCTGGTTGTCGATGCGGCGGCTTTCGTGGCGTTCGGTGCCGATCACGCACAGGCCACCGGCGGCCAGCACCAGCTGCTTCTGCTCCTCGACCTCTTCCTCGATCTTGCGGATCGCGGCTTCGCGCTCCGGCCCCTCGGGCATGTCCCTTAGCTCGTCCTCAATCCGGAATTCAGCATTGCCGCCCAGCTTGATGTCGGTGCCGCGCCCGGCCATGTTGGTGGCGATGGTCACTGCTCCCAGACGTCCGGCCTGGGCAACGATGTGGGCTTCCATCTCGTGGAAACGGGCGTTCAGCACCGCGTGCTTGACCCCCTCCTGATTGAGATATTCGGACAGCAGTTCCGACTTCTCGATCGAGACCGTGCCGACCAGCACCGGCTGTCCCGTCTCGCTTTTCTCGCGGATCAGCTTGGCGATCGCCTGGAACTTGTCGGTCGTGTTCTTGTAGAACTCGTCCTCCTCGTCGACGCGCTGCACCGGCACGTTGGTGGGGATCGTCACCACGTTCATCTTGTAGATGTCGAAGAACTCCGCCGCCTCGGTCGCGGCGGTGCCGGTCATGCCGCCGATCTTGGGATACATGCGGAAATAGTTCTGGAAGGTGATCGAGGCCATGGTCTGGTTCTCGGGCTCGATCCGCACGCCTTCCTTGGCCTCGACCGCCTGGTGCAGGCCGTTGGACCAGCGCCGGCCGTCCATCATGCGGCCCGTGAACTCGTCGATGATCACGACCTTGTCGTCCTTGACGATGTAGTCGATGTCCCGCTTGAACATGACGTTCGCCTTCAGCGACTGGTCAAGGTGGTGGACCACCTGGGTGTTCTCGACGTCATAGAGGTTGGAACCGACCAGCAGGCCCGCGGCCTCCAGCTGGCGCTCGGCCCATTCGACGCCGTCCTCGGTCAGGGTGATGTTCTTGGTCTTCTCGTCCGCCTCGTAGAGGTCGGCCGGAAGCTGCTTCACGATGGCGTCGACCGCGACATAAAGCTCGCTCTTGTCGTCGGTCGGGCCGGAAATGATCAGCGGGGTGCGCGCCTCGTCGATCAGGATCGAGTCGACCTCGTCGACGATCGCGAAGTTGAAGGGGCGGTGCACCATCTGGCTCCGCTCGTGCTTCATGTTGTCGCGCAGGTAATCGAAGCCAAGCTCGTTGTTGGTGGCGTAAGTGATATCCGAGTTGTAGGCTTCGCGGCGCTCTTCCTCGGTCAGGTTCGGCACGATGATGCCGACGGTCAGGCCCAGGAACTTGTAGATCTGCCCCATCCATTCGGCGTCGCGGCGGGCCAGGTAATCGTTGACGGTCACGACGTGGACGCCCTTGCCCTCGATCGCGTTGAGATAGACCGCCAGGGTCGCGACCAGGGTCTTGCCCTCGCCGGTGCGCATTTCCGCGATCTCGCCGCGGTGGAGCACGATGCCGCCGATCATCTGCACGTCGAAGTGGCGCATGCCCAGCACGCGGCGGGCAGCCTCGCGCACCGTGGCGAAAGCTTCGGGCAGAATGTCGTCCAGCGACTTGCCGCCGGCCAGCAGGCGGCGGAACTTGTCGGTCTGGGCGACCAGCTCCTCGTCAGAGAGGGCCTCGATCGTCGGTTCGAACGCCGCGATCTGCTTGACGATCTTGTCGAGGGACTTGACGTAACGGTCGTTGGACGAGCCGAAAATGGCCTTGGCAATGGCGCCGATCATGGGGATTTCCTGATGTCTTGCAGGGATAGGATAATGCGCCGCGCCGGTGCCGTCAGTGGGCGCCGCGCGGGCTGGAATGGGGGCTGCGGCTGACGCGCTATTCCAGCGCGCGGTCTACGCCGAGCTGGACCGAAGGGATGAAGATGCGCGGGCGTGCCGGGCGGACCCGCATTGCCTCGCGGTCGCGGCGTTCCTGCCGCGCTGCGGGCGCTTCGATCGGCGATGCCTGGATGGCTGAGGGACGGGCCGCGCCGCGTCCGCTTTCAGTCGCGCCGATTTCGGTGTCACCGGAGCCCGCCATGCGCGCGAAAACGGGCGACGCTTCTGCAGCGAGGCCCGCGAACAGCGCGAGAATGGCAAGGAAAATCCGGTTCATTACACGCCGGATATAGTCAGGCCTTCGGCCCGCGTCCAGCACCGCTTGGCTTCCCGGCCCACAACGGCAAGCGCCGCGCCTGCGGGATGCAGACGCGGCGCTGAAAACCGTGAAGGATCGCGAGGCGTCACGATCCGGGGGCACCGATCAGTTGACGGCGTCCTTGAGGCCCTTGCCGGCCTTGAACTTGGGCTGCGACGAAGCCTTGATCTTCATCGGCTCGCCGGTGCGCGGGTTGCGGCCGGTCGAAGCCTTGCGCTTGGCGACCGAGAAGGTGCCGAAACCGACCAGGCGGACTTCGTCGCCGCTCTTGAGCGCGCCGCTGATGGCTTCGAAGACGCCCTCGACAGCCTTGGTCGCGTCGGTCTTGGACAAGCCGCTGGAATCGGCAACAGCGCTGATCAGGTCGTTCTTGTTCATTACGGGAACCCCCTTACCTTTCTGAATTCGCTGGACGACTATTGATTCGCCTCAGGCTGCGGCGGAATTGAGCGACTTTTCCCCCTGCTGTCAAAGTGAAACAGCGCGGCCACACGGGGATTCTCCCCGTTTTTCGGGCGTTTTCGGCAAGCCGGGGGGAGCGGGCGGCGAACCCGCATCCCGGGCAGGGGTTCAGTGCGCGGTGACCGAACCTCCGGCAGCGGAAGCGGCGGCCCCGCTCGGCTGGCTGGCCTGGTCGTCCGCATCGTTCCATTCGATCGCCTCCAGCGGCGCGACCAGCGCACGCGCCAGCACCTCGTCGACATGGCTGACGGGAATGATTTCAAGCGCCGCGATGACGTTGGCCGGGATGTCGACCAGGTCCTTGCGGTTCTCTTCGGGGATCAGCACGGTCTTGATCCCGCCGCGCAGCGCGGCCAGCAGCTTTTCCTTCAGGCCGCCGATCGCCAGCACCCGCCCGCGCAGCGTGACCTCGCCGGTCATCGCCACGTCCTTGCGCACCGCCACTCCGGACAGGGTCGAGACGATCGAGGTGACCATGCCGATGCCCGCGCTCGGCCCATCCTTGGGCACCGCGCCTTCGGGCAAGTGGATATGGATGTCCTTGCGGGCGATCAGCGCCGGGCTGATGCCATAGGCCGGACTGCGCGCCCGCACGAAGCTGAAGGCCGCCTGGACGGACTCGTTCATCACCTCGCCCAGCTTGCCGGTGGTGCGCACCAGGCCCTTGCCGGGCACGGTGACGCTTTCGATGGTCAGCAGTTCGCCGCCCACCTCGGTCCAGGCGAGGCCGGTGACCGCACCGACCTGGTTCTCCTCTTCGGAGACGCCATGGCGGAACTTGCGCACCCCGGCGAACTCATCAAGGTTCTCGGGAGTCACGGTGACGCTGCTGACCTTGCCTTCCAGGATCTGGCGCAGGCTCTTGCGGGCCAGCCGCGCGATCTCGCGCTCCAGCGTGCGGACGCCGGATTCGCGCGTGTAATAGCGGATCAGGTCGCGCAGCGCCTCGGTAGTGAGCGTAAACTCGCCCTTCTGGAGGCCGTGCGACTTCACCTGCTTGGCGATCAGATGGCGCTCCGCGATCTCGACCTTCTCGTCCTCGGTGTAGCCTTCCAGCCGGATGATCTCCATGCGGTCAAGCAGCGGCTGCGGCAGGTTGAGGCTGTTCGCCGTGCAGACGAACATCACGTCCGACAGGTCGTAGTCCAGCTCCAGGTAGTGGTCCTGGAACTTGGCGTTCTGTTCGGGATCGAGCACTTCGAGCAGCGCCGAGGCCGGATCGCCCCGGAAGTCCTGGCCCAGCTTGTCAATCTCGTCGAGCAGGAACAGCGGATTGCTGGTCCCCGCCTTGCGCAGGTTCGAAATGATCTTGCCCGGCAGCGAGCCGATGTAGGTGCGGCGGTGGCCGCGGATCTCGGCCTCGTCGCGCACGCCGCCCAGCGACTGACGGATGAATTCGCGGCCCGTGGCCTTGGCGATCGACTTGCCGAGGCTGGTCTTGCCCACGCCCGGAGGGCCGACGAGGCACAGGATCGGCCCCTTCAGCTGGTTGGTGCGGGCCTGGACGGCCAGATACTCGACGATCCGGTCCTTGACCTTGTCGAGCGCGTAGTGATCGGCATCGAGCACCTGCTGCGCGGCGGCGATGTCCTTCTTGAGCTTGGAGCGCTTGCCCCATGGCAGACCCAGCAGCACGTCGAGGTAATTGCGGATCACCGTCGCCTCGGCGCTCATCGGCTGCATGGACTTGAGCTTCTTCAGCTCGGCATTGGCCTTGGCGCGGGCTTCCTTCGACAGCTTGAGCTTGTCGATCTTCTCCTGCAGTTCCTGCAGTTCGTTCGCTTCCTCGCCGTCGCCGCCGCCCAGTTCCGACTGGATCGCCTTGAGCTGTTCGTTGAGGTAGTATTCGCGCTGGGTCTTTTCCATCTGGCGCTTCACGCGCCCGCGAATGCGCCGCTCCACCTGCAGCACCCCCAGTTCGCCTTCCATGAAGGAGTGGGTCATTTCCAGCCGCTTGAGCGGATCGGGTTCGGACAGGATCGCCTGCTTGTCGGCCACGCGCGCCTGGATATGCGCGGCCACCGCATCGGCCAGCAGCGCGGCATCGACGATGTCGCCCAGATTCTCGCCCGCATCCTGCGCCAGCTTCTTGTTGAGCTTGGCATATTCGCCGAAGGTATCGACCACCGAACGCATCATCGCGGCAACTTCGCTGCCCGAGACGTTGACCGGCTCGATCTTCTCCACCGCCGCAACCATCATCGTGCCGCTGGAGCCGGTTTCCTCGCGCAGATCCTCCAGCCGCGCGCGATGGCGCGCCTCGACCAGCACGCGCACGGTGCCGTCCGGCAGCTTGAGCAGCTGGAGCACGCTGGCGATCACGCCCACGTCATAGAGGTCGTCGCGCTCGGGATCGTCGCAGCCGGGATCGAGCTGGGCGAGCAGGACAATGTCCTTCTCGCCCTCGCCAGCCATCGCCGCCTCGAGCGCGGCGACCGACTTGTCGCGCCCCACGAACAGCGGAACGACCATGCCGGGAAACACGACAATGTCGCGCAGGGGCAGCAGGGGAAGCACTTGGGTCATGTCAATCCATCCAATGCGGCCCCGCAGGGCCGTCCGGGTCAATCCCGGCTTTGCTTCGGGATATGGGGTTGTCCCGGCCCGATGCAATCCCGGCTCGTCGCAGTGCTGTGGATGGCGCGGGCGGAAGCGGGATCAAAGGATGTACCTCAGCCCGATCGCCGCGCGCGTCTCTCCTGAGACCGCGATTTCAGCCTCATCGAAGCGTGGTGCACGCGGCCTGAACGGGGGATTGCGAGAAAAGCCGTAGCCTTCGCGCGGAATGCCCGCGAAAGTATCCAGCTTGCCGTTGGCGTTGGCATCATGGAACAGGCTGACGGCGTAATTGCCCGGCGCCAGCCCGCCCAGCACCACCCGCGCACCACCCGCGCTGAGCGGCACGCTGACGGTGCGAACCGCCTTCGACCCGCAATCCGGGAACCCGGCCTGGGCCGGACACACCGCAACGCGGATCAGCCCCTTGTTGGACTTGGCCCCCGTGACGACGATCTCCAGCGAGGACGGTGCGGGCGTTTCGGCGGGCAAGGTGCTGGAACACAACACGGCCGCCAGGGCGAACAGGGCAAGGCGCGACATTTCCCCACCCTAGGGCCTGCCGCCTTCGGGCGGAAGACCTTGCGCCTGCCCTTTCGGGAAACTGGCATTTGCACGCGGCGCGGCTAGAAGGACGCAATGAAGGGCGCGCTACCTCTGGTGATCGTCGGAGGCGGGCTGGCCGGCGCGCTTGCGGCCGTGCGGCTGGCGGAACTTCACCCGGACCTGCCCCTGCTGCTGGTCGAATCGGGTGATGCGATCGGCGGCAATCACACCTGGTCGTTCTTCGACAGCGATGTGCCTGACGGTTTGCAAGACCTGGTCGCGGCGCTCGGGCCGGTTCGCTGGCCGCGCCACCGGGTGCATTTCCCGGGGCGGACGCGGGAACTGGCCATGGCCTACAATTCGGTTGCCGCGCCCGCGCTTGATGCGCTGGTGCGCGAAAGGCTGGCAGGCAGGCTGCGGCTTGGCACAAAGGTCACTCGCATTGCTTCCGACGGGATCGAGCTGGCGGGCGGCGAACGGATCGGCGCGCGCGGGGTGATCGATGCGCGTGGACCGCAGGGAGCGATGCCGGGGCTTGAGCTGGGCTGGCAGAAGTTCGTCGGGATCGAATTTGCCGCAGCTTCGCCCGAACCGGACTGCGCGACCGTGATGGACGCCTGCCTGCCCCAATTGGACGGCTACCGTTTCGTCTATGTCCTGCCATTCGGGCCAGACCGGGTGCTGGTGGAGGACACCTATTACAGCAACGACGCGGAACTTGACCGTGAAGCGGTGAGCGGGCGGGTGCGTGCGCTTGCTGCGGAGCGCGGCCTGCTTGGCTCGGAACTGCGGCAGGAAGCCGGCGTCCTGCCGATCCTGATAGGCGGCGATCCCGATCGGTTCTGGCCCGCTGACGATCCAGTGGCCCGGCTGGGGCTGGCGGGCGGGTTCTTCCACGCCACCACCGGCTATTCATTCGGCCTCGCGCTGCGGCTGGCGGACGAACTTGCGCGGCTGCCGGGAGAGTTCGGCTCGGCCGAGCTGGCGCGCTGGACCCGCGCGCGGTTCCTGCGGCACTGGCGTGAAACCTGGTATTTCCGGCTGCTTAATCGTATGCTGTTCCATGCCGCGAAGCCCGGAGAGCGCTGGCGCGTGTTCGCCCATTTCTACCGCCTGCCGGCCGAGCGGATCGCCCGGTTCTACGCAGGCGAACTCACCCCGATCGACCGGCTGCGCATCCTGTCGGGCCGCCCGCCGGTGGGGATCGGCGCAGCGCTGAAGGCGCTGCTGGCATGACCGAGCGCACCGAACTCGTGGCCGCCGCCCGCGACACGATTGCCCAGGGATCGCAGAGCTTCGCTGCCGCCAGCCGCCTGTTCGCCCGGCCGACCCGCGAGCGCGCGTGGCTGCTCTACGCCTGGTGCCGCGCCGCCGACGACATGACCGACGGGCAGGAACTGGGCCACGGCGCCTCCGCGCTCGACGATCCGGCAGCGGCCCAGGCCCGGCTGGAGGCCCTCACCGCACTGGCGCTCTACAGCGAGGAGCCGGTGCCGGTGCCCTTCGCGGCCCTGCGCCAGGTAGCCCGCGAGACGGGCATGCCGGTCCGCTTCATCGAGGACCACCTCGCCGGCTTCGCGCTCGATGCGCAAGGTTGGCGCCCCCGGACGGGCGACGACCTGCTGCGCTATTGCTATCACGTGGCCGGATCGGTCGGCTGCATGATGGCCGTTGTCATGGGCGTTCCGCCCGGTGACGAGGACACGCTCGACCGCGCCTGTGATCTGGGCCTGGCCTTCCAGCTGGCCAATATCGCGCGGGATGTGGTGCCGGATGCGCAGGCCGGGCGCTGCTATCTGCCGTCCGAATGGCTCGACGCGGCGCGGTTGTCCGCAGAGCAACTGGCGAGTCCCGAAGCCCTGCCCGCGATTGCCGCAATGGCGGCACGACTGGTCGAAATGGCGCGGCCCTACCGGCTGTCCGCCCGCGTGGGCGCGGCCCGTCTGCCCGGACGCTCGCGGCTGGCCGTGCTGGCAGCCGATGCGATCTATGGCGAGATCGGGGAGCAGGTGCTCCTCCTCGGCACTCATGCCTGGGACCAGCGGGTGCGGGTCAGCGGCGCGGGCAAGCTGCGGCTGCTGGGGCAGGCCATGCTCCGCGCCCTGGCATCTCCCGTCCCGGCCTCTCGCAGCGATCTATGGACCCGGCCCCGGCAGGGCTGACAGTCAGTCCCGACCGGCCGGGCGGCGCAGGCGGCCAGCCTCTGACTGGCGCAGCTGCGCGTGAAGCTGCTCGACCGGAGGCGCCCACAGGAAGCCGAAGCTGACCGTGCCATGCTTGCTTTCGACCACATGGTGGAGCCGGTGGGCCTGGACGATCCGTTTGAAATAGGCCGATCGCGGCACGATACGGTGCGGCAGGCGGCGATGGACGATCCAGTCGTGAAAGCCGAAATAGATCGCGCCATAAGCGGCGATGCCTGCACCGACGGCACTGGTCTGCGGCCCCCAGCCCCCCCGCTCGCCCAGCCACAGCAGGGTGATGGAGGGGACGGCGAAGATCACCGCGTAAAGGTCGTTCCATTCGAACGGCCCGTGCCGCTCGCGGTGGTGGCTGGCGTGAAGGAACCAGCCCGGCCCGTGCATGACCCAGCGGTGCATGGCATAGGCGAACAGTTCCATGCCCAGCACGGTGACAAGGAATATCCCGACGAGCGCAAAGCCTTCCATGGCCAACGCCTAGCCCCGATCGTGCGGCTGCACAATCAGGCTGGCGGTCGCCTTGGCGCTGCCGACCACGCCGGGGATGCCCGCGCCCGGGTGAGTGCCCGCGCCGACGAAGTAGAGGTTGGAATAGTGATCGTCGCGGTTATGCCCGCGGAACCACGCGCTCTGCGTCAGCAAGGGTTCGAGGCTGAAGGCACTGCCCAGGTGCGCACCCAGATCGTCGGCGAAGTCCTGCGGGGTGTAATGGAACGAAGTGACCAGCCGCTCGTAGAGATCCGGGATCAGCATGTCGCGCACCCGGCTCAGCACCACTTCGCTGTAGCGCACCCCTTCGCGTGCCCAGTCGACCGGAGCGCGGCCCATGTGCGGAACCGGCGCCAGCGCGTAGAAGGTCGAGTGCCCCTTGGGCGCCATCGTCGGATCGGTCGCGCTGGGGTGATGGAGGTACAGCGAGGGATCGGGCGCCAGCTTGCCATGCTTGTAGATGTCGTCGATCAGCGGCCCATAGCGGTCCGAAAACAGGATCGAGTGATGGGCAATGTCGGGGAAGCTGCCTTCCAGTCCGAAATGAACCACGAACAGGCTGGGCGAAAACTTCTTGCGCTTCAGCTTGCGGACCTGCCGTTCGGCATAGGTCGACGCCTTGATCAGGCCATAGGTGTGGACCAGGTCGCCGTTGCTGGCGACCATGTCCGCATTGAGCACCTGCCCGGTGTTGGTCACCACGCCGGTGATCCGCTTGCCCGAGGGAGTGATCTGGATCACCTTTTCGTTCAGCAGCAGCTTGCCGCCCAGCCGCTCGAACAGGGCGACCATGCCGCTGACCAGCGCATTGGTGCCCCCGCGCGCGAACCACACCCCGCCCAGCTTTTCCAGCCGGTGGATCAGGGTGTAGATGCTGCTGGTCTTCATCGGGTTGCCGCCGACCAGCAGGGTGTGGAACGAGAAGGCCTGGCGCAGCCGCTCGTCCTTCACGAAGCTCGACACCTTGCCATAGACCGACTGCCACGCCTGGTGCTTCGCGAGCGCCGGAGCTGCCTTGAGCATCGAGGCAAAATCGAGGAACGGCACGGCGCCAAGCTTGAGATAGCCTTCCTCGTAGACCCCGGTCGAATATTCGAGGAACCTGGCATAGCCTTCGACGTCGCCCGGATTGAGCCTGGCAATCTCGGCGTTCAGCTGCGCATCATCGTTGGTGTAGTCGAACCGGGTGCCGTCGTTCCACATCAGGCGGTAGAACGGCTCGACCGGCAGCAGGTCGACGTCATCCTCAATCCGGCTGCCCGACAGCGCCCACAGCTCCCTAAGGCAATCGGGATCGGTGATGACGGTCGGCCCGGCATCGAAAGTGAAGCCGTCGCGGTTCCATACATAGGCCCGGCCACCGGGGCGATCACGCGCTTCGATCACGGTGGTGGCGATGCCCGCGCTCTGCAGGCGGATCGCCAGGGCGAGCCCGCCAAAACCGGAGCCGATGACAATCGCGCTGGTCGCCTGCCTCCCCGTGCCAGCAATGTCCGGACCAGCGGCTGCCGTGCCATCGTCCGAGGAGACGAACGCGGCGGGAGAGACTCTTTCTTCCATCTCACTCCAACTATCCGGTTGCCCGACACAATCAACCTGTCCCAAGGTGTGGATGGGCTGAATCGACGAACGGCTGCATCATATAGTCAAGATGGCTGCAACCACGATCACGATGGCGAACGCACACCGCACGGCGCCAGAGCGGCGCGTCCTGCTGGCCAACCCGCGCGGGTTTTGCGCAGGCGTCGAGCGGGCGATCGACACGGTAGAGCAGGCGCTCGCCCGCCACGGCGCGCCGGTCTATGTTCGCCGCGCCATCGTTCACAACCGCGCGGTGGTGGAGCGGCTCGAAGGGCTGGGCGCGATCTTCGTGCAGGAAGTGGACGAGATTCCCGAAGGCGCGGTGGCGATCCTTTCCGCCCATGGCTCGGCCCGCGCGGTGCGCCACGCCGCCGAGGCGCGGCATCTGCGGATGGTCGATGCGATCTGCCCGCTGGTCGCCAAGGTCCACGCCGAGGTCGAGGCATGGTATCGTGCCGGCCGCCACGTCTTCCTGATCGGCCACCTTGGCCATCCCGAAGTGGTCGGAACGCTCGGCCAGGTGCCCTCGGGCGCGGTTTCGGTGATTGCGCAGCCGTCCGACCTCGACACGCTGGACCTCCCCCCCAATTCCGCCGTCGCCTATGCCGTGCAGACCACTTTCGCGGTGCGCGATGCCGAGGAGACGATCGCCGCGATCAAGGCCCGGTTCCGTGACGTGGCAGGGCCGCGCTCCAGCGATATCTGCTATGCCACGACCAACCGCCAGCAGGCGGTCGAGGCGCTGGCCGCGTCCTGCGACCTGGTATTGGTGGTGGGCGATGTCATGTCCTCGAACGCCCGCCGCCTGACCGAGGTGGCCGAAGCGGCAGGCGCGCCGCGTGCCGTGCTGATCGCCGGGGCAGATGGCCTGCCGATGGACCTGCTGGCCGCCGCAACCACCGTGGGCCTGACCGCCGCGGCCTCTACCCCCGCCAGCGCGGTCGACGGCGTCTGCGCCGCGCTGACGGCGCAGGGCTTTGCGCTGGAAGAGGCCGAGGGGCTGTCCGAGAAGGTCCGGTTCAGGTCCGTCTCGCTCGATCCGCTCCATCCGGCGCCGCAAAGCGGATCGCTGGAGGAGCGGCTGACGCGCCTCCGCGCCGAAATCGACGCCGCGCTCGACGCCGCGATCGGCCAGGCCCGAGGGCGCGACCGGCGGCTGGCAGAGGCGATGCGCTATGCCACCATCGGCGGGGGCAAGCGGTTCCGCGCGCTGCTGGTCGCGGCGGTGAGCGAACTGGTCGGCGGATCGCCCGCGCAGGCGCTGCGTGTCGGCGCGGCGATCGAATGCGTCCACGCCCAGTCGCTCGTCCACGACGACCTGCCCTGCATGGACGACGACGATCTGCGCCGGGGACGCCCCACCCTCCATCGCAAGTTCGACGAGGCGACGGCAGTTCTGGCAGGCGATGCGCTGCTCGCGCTGGCCTTCGAGCTTTTGGCCGACGAGCCGACCCATCCCGATCCGGCCGTACGCGCGCAGCTGGTCCTGTCGCTGGCCCGCGCAGTCGGGCAGGATGGGCTGGCAGGCGGGCAGATGATGGACCTCTACCCCCCTGCCCGCCCCACCGCGCAGGACATGTTCGAATGCGAATCCCGCAAGACCGGCGCGCTGATCCGCTTTGCGGTAGAGGCCGGAACCCTGCTGGGCCGCTGTTCGGCGGAAGAGCGGATGCGCCTGCTGCGCTTTGCGGAGAACCTGGGCCTGGTGTTCCAGATCCGCGACGACATGCTCGATACCATCGGCGATGCCGACGTGGTGGGCAAGGCGCTGCGCAAGGACGAGGCGGCGGGCCGCAAGGGCGCAACCTCGCTGCTCGGCCTTGAAGGCGCGGCGCGCCAGGCAAGCGAGTTGGAAAGCGCCTGCCACGAGGCCCTGAGCCCGTTCGGCCCGCGCGCCATGCCGCTGCGCGATCTTGCGCGGTTCGCCGTCAGCCGGATGCACTGACGCCCGCTGGACTCCAAGTTCTGCGGGCTGCCCGATCGGTTAGCCCTAGAGCCCCGCCTCGATCGCGATGCGGATCGCCTCGGCCACGGTGCGCACGCCCAGCGCGCGCAGCATGGCGGCGCGGTGCATCTTGATCGTCCGCTCGGTCAGGTCCAGCTCATAGGCGATCTGCTTGTTGAGCCGCCCCTTGGCGAGCGCTTCCAGGATCTGGCGCTGGCGGCGGCTGAGCCCGTCAACCAGTGCCCGCGCGCGATCGTGCCGGCTGTCGCCGCTATCATCGATCGCCATCTGCGAACCCAGGAAATAGGCGAGATCGCCCTTCTCGTCGAACAGCGGCGCGATCATCACCGCGTTGCGGAAGGCGCTGCCATCCTTGCGATAGTTGATCAGTTCCACCATCACCGGACGGCTCGCGGCCACGCCTTCGCGCAGCATCGCGGTCTGTTCCGCCTCGGTCCGTTCGCCGCGCAGGAAGCGGCAGTTGCGCCCAAGGATTTCCTCGCGCGGATAGCCAGTCAGTTCGATGAAGGCTTCGTTGCAGGCAACGATCGGGTTGTCCGGCAAGCGCGGGTCGCTGACCACGGCGGCGACCTTGCTGCTGGCAATCAGGGATTCAGGGGTCATCGGTTCTCCAGCAGCAGCACAATCCCTGCCCGTATGGCCATATCGCAGAGACTAAAGGCAAAGCCTAGACAGTTCTTGCCGGTCACCGCACGCTCCCAACCCCCTCCCATGCGGTGGCCGGCAAAACTCTCGCAAAAACTCTCGCACAGGGGATTTCCCATGAACGTCATGCACGGCCATCTGGTGCCGGAGGCAGCTGCTGCCAAGCCCCCCGTCCCGCACGAAGTACAGGAAGCGGTCCGCACCCTGCTGCGCTGGGCGGGCGACGATCCCGATCGCGAGGGCCTGCTCGATACCCCGGCGCGCGTCGGCCGCGCGTGGAAGGAATATTGCTCGGGCTACGCGGATGATCCCGCGATCCACCTGCAGCGCACCTTCGAGGAAGTCGGCGGCTATGACGAAGTCGTCATGCTGCGCGACATCCCGTTCCAGTCGCACTGCGAACACCACCTGGCGCCGATCACCGGCACGGCCTCGATCGCCTACCTGCCGACCGACCGCGTGGTCGGCATTTCCAAGCTGGCGCGGGTGCTGCACGGTTTTGCCCACCGCCTCCAGATTCAGGAGCGCCTGACCGCCGATGTCGCCCAGTGCATCTGGGACAACCTCCGGCCGCAGGGCGTGGCCGTGGTGATCAAGGCGCAGCACGGCTGCATGACCGGGCGCGGCGTGCGCACCCACGGGGTCGATATGGTGACCAGCAAGGTCCTGGGCTGCTTCCGCGACGATCCCAGCAGCCGCAAGGAAGTGCTGTCGCTGATGGGCCACGGCTGAGCGACCAGGCAGGCGAAACATGAAAGTCGCAATCGTCGGAGCTGGAATCGCGGGCCTTGCCTGCGCAGGCGCGCTGCGTTCCAGCGGGTACGAACCGGTGCTGTTCGACAAGGGCCGCCGCCCCGGCGGGCGGCTCTCCTCGCTCCAGCTCGAAGGCATGGCCTGGGATATCGGCGCACAGTTCCTGCTGGCCGGTGACGGAGCCTTCGCCGCGCAGGTTTCCGCCTGGCGCGAGGCCGGGCTGATCGCCGCCTGGCCGGAAGGACCGGAAGGCGCGCTGGTCGGCGTGCCGGCGATGAGCAGTCTCGTCGCCGCGCAGTGCGCGGGCCACGATGTCCGCTTCGACGCGCAGGTCCAGCGGACCGAGCTTGACGCCGAGGGTTGGCACGTGAGCGGCCCCGGCTGGCGCGAAGGCCCCTTCGCGGCGCTGGTGATCGCCATTCCCGCCGAGCAGGCCGCGCCGCTGCTGTCGCTCCATGATCTGGCCATGGCGCGCGAGGCCGCCGCCGCCCGCTCGCACCCCTGCTGGACAGTGATGGCCGCCTTTGCCGAGCCGCTGGTCGGCGTGCCATCGGTGCTGCGCGATGCCGGCCCGATTGCCTGGGCCGCGCGCAATTCGTCCAAGCCCGGGCGGATCGGCGCGGAATGCTGGGTGATCCAGGCCGGCGCGGAATGGTCCGCGCAGAACCTCGAGTGCGAGCGCGAGGACGTGGCCGGGCGGTTGCTGGCCCTGTTCGCCGCCCAGGCCAGGATCGCCCCGCCAGCGCCCACCTTCCTCAAGGCGCACCGCTGGCGCTTTGCCCTTTCCTATGGCGAAAGCGGGCGCGCCCAGTGGAACGGCGATCTGAACCTGGGTGCCTGCGGCGACTGGTGCATGGCCGGCTGCATCGAGGGCGCCTGGCGATCGGGCACCGAACTGGCCCGGCAAGTCGCCGCCAGCCTTGACCGCGCGGC
>CALMJG010000123.1 GCA_937864195.1 uncultured Novosphingobium sp. | reverse complement strand
GTCATCTTGTAGGCGTCCTTCAGCGGGTTGTAGCCGCCCGCCATGTCGCCATAGATCGTCGCATAGCCGACGCTCATCTCGCTCTTGTTGCCGGTGGTCAGCAGCATCGGGCCGAACTTGTTGGACAGGGCCATCAAGGTGACGCCGCGGATGCGCGACTGGATGTTCTCCTCGGTCAGGTCCACCGCGCGGTCGGCAAAGCTGCCCTCCAGCATCTGGTCAAAGGCGCCGACTGCCGGGGCGATGGGGATCGTGTCATAGCGGCAGCCGATCATTTCCGCGCAGCCGGTGGCGAGGTCCAGGCTTTCCTGGCTGGTGAAGCGGCTGGGCAGCATCACGCACCACACCCGCTCCGGCCCCAGCGCGTCGGCGGCGATGGCGGCGCAGATCGCGCTGTCGATCCCGCCGGACAGGCCCAGCACCACGCCGGGGAAGCGGTTGCGGTCCACATAGTCGCGCAGGGCCATGACCATCGCGCAGTAGATGTCTTCCGGATGATCGGCGAGCGGCGCGATTTCGCCCGCCTCGCAGCGCCAGCCGATGTCCGTGCGGGTCCAGCGGGTGGTCACTTCCTGCTCGGTCCAGTCGGCCATCTGCACGGCCAGACTGCCATCGCCGTTGACCACAAAGCTTGCCCCGTCGAACACCAGTTCGTCCTGCCCGCCGACGCGGTTGAGATAGGCCAGCGGCAGGCCGGTATCGACCGCGCGGCGCTTGGCCACGCCGTCGATCCGCAGCGTGTCCTTGTCGATCTCGTAAGGGCTGCCGTTGATGCAGATCAGCATTTCTGCGCCGAAATCGGCGAGGTGGCGGCAGACGTCGGGCTGCCAGATGTCCTCGCAGATTGGCAGGCCGATCATTACCCCCCTGAATACCACCGGTTCGGGCAGCGGGCCGGGTTCGAACAGGCGTACCTCGTCGAAAGTGCCGTAATTGGGCAGTTCGCGCTTGAGCCGCACTTCCGCGACCTTGCCGCCATCGAGCAGGGCGACTCCGTTATGGAGGTTGCCATCGCGCACGAACACGCTGCCGACCAGCATGGCCGGGCCGCCATCGGCTGTGACCTTGGCCATGGCCTGAAGCTCGCGCGCGGCGCGCTCGATCAGCGCGGGCTTCAGGATCAGGTCTTCGGGCGGATAGCCGATCAGCTGCATTTCAGGAAAGGCGATCAGATCGGCGCCTGCATCCCGGGCGCGGTCGCGCGCGGCCAGCATCGCGGCGGCATTTCCGGCAATGTCGCCAACCGACTGGTTGAGCTGGGCGAGGGTGATGGAAAGGGTATCGGCCATGCCTCTTCCCTAGGGCCAAGGAAGCGGTTAGCCAATGCGGGAAGAATGGAGAGGACAATGTTCGAACAGGCATTTGAGGCGGCCCGCCTTCCCGGCGCGGTCGGAATTATCGTCGACCGTGACGGGGTGCGCTTTTCCAGCGCGCTGGGCGTGACCGATGTCGACAGCCGCACTCCGGTGGCGGAGGATACCCCCTTCCAGATCGCTTCGATGACCAAGGCGCTGGCAACCGTGGCGGCGATGCAGCAGGTGGAAGCGGGTCGGCTTAGCCTTGATGCCCCGATCGGCGATGTGCTGCCGGACCTGAAAGACGCGCAGGTGCTGACCGGGTTCGACTCGGCAGGCAAGCCGCAGCTTCGCCCCGCCGCGCGGCCCATCACCCTGCGCCACCTGCTGACCCACACGGCGGGTTACGGCTATTTCTTCATCCATCCCGAACTGCTGCAATATTTCGCGGCGGTGGGCATGCCGGTGCCGGGATCGCTGAACGCGATCCGCACGCCGCTGCTGTTCGATCCGGGCGACCGCTGGGAATATTCGGTAGCGATCGACTGGGCGGGCCTCGCGGTGGAAGCCGTGACGGGATCGACCCTGGGCGACTACATGGACGAGCACGTCTTCGCGCCGCTCGGCATGACCGGGACCGCGTTCCACGCTGCCCTGCCTGAGGGCGCGGCCAAGGTTCACGTGCGCGGCGAGGACGGCGCGCTGAAAGTCCAGCCGACGTTCCTGGGCGGGGGCGAATACCACAACGCGGGCGGCGGCCTGATCGGCACCGCGCCCGACTATGCCCGGTTCGTGCGCGCTATGCTGCGCGGCGGGGAACTGGACGGCAACCGCGTGCTGCAGGCCGATACGGTGGCGGAAATGTCGCGCAACCAGGTCGCCCCGCTGCGCGCGGGCTTCATGGGCAGTGCCATGCCCAACCTGGCCCAGCCGTACGACACCTTCCCGGACCAGCACACCGGCTGGGGCCTGGGCTTCCTGATCAACCCGGAGGCGGGGCCGAACGGACGTTCGCCCGGCAGCCTGGCCTGGGCCGGGATCTTCAACTCCTATTACTGGATCGATCCGGCGAGCGGCGTGGGCGGGGTGATGATGAGCCAGCTTTCGCCGTTCGGCGATCCGGGCGCGCTGGCCTGTTTCGGCGCGCTGGAGCGGATGGCCTACGCCTGACCAAAGCGGTTCGGCCGCAGCCACCCGGGGGTGACTGCGGCCGAAGAGGGTTCCGGCCCGCCGTACGCAGCGGGCCGGGGGGAGATCATCAGAGCGCGATCGCGAGGCCGACCGAGCCTCGATCCGACGAGCGTTCGCCATCGCGCACGCCGCGGTATTCGACCCGCACCTTGGCGCGCGAGCTGATGCTCACGCCAAGGCCGGCGCCGAATTCGAAGGCATCGCCGTTCGAGCTGTCGCTGGCCGCGCGCCAGCTGGCATTGCCGAGGCGGACCAGCCGCGAGGCGGTTTCGTCACCGTCGATCTGGTGCTGCCAGTTGCCGAAGACCAGGCCCTGGATCTTGCCGCCAAGGCCGAAGGCGGCTTCCGCGCCCAGCTTGGTGTGGGCGGTCTTCCAGGTTTCTTCCGGCAGGACCAGCGCCAGGTTGGCATCGCCGTTGGTTTCGGACGAAGCCTTGGCCTTGGTGTGGGCAAAGCCGATGCCCGCCACCGGGCGGATTTCCGCATTGTCACCCACCGGCACGCTCATCCGCGCCTCGATCGAGCCGTAGAAGGTCTGCAGGTTGGTGGCGCCAGCGGACAGCTTGTTGCCCGACAGCAGGTTCATGGTGCGCTTGGTATAGGCGTCGGTCGTGCTGAAGCCCAGCGTGGCGCCCAGGTTGACCGGACCCAGGTTGTGCGAGCCATAGGCAAAGAAGGTGCCTTCACGCAGCCGCGAGGAAGACCCCATCGGGTCGTCGGCATTGGTTTCATAGTAACCGCCGCCCAGGCCGACGCGGGTGTCGGCGGTGTTGAGCAGGTTGATGCCGGAGACGAAGCCATAGCGGTTGGCTTCGAAGCCATAGCTGGCCGGGGTGTCGCCGGCTTCCTGGTGCTGGGCCGACAGGCGGGTCCAGACCGCCACGTGGTTGCGGCCATCGTCGCAGGCGCCGCGCTTGCCGTCGGCAGTGCGGCGATCGTCGCTGCCGTCGCAGCCCGCCATCGCGCTGGCTGCATCGAGCACGGTCGATGCCGTCTCGCGCGAGGAGACGTTGGTCATCAGGATGTTGTGGGCATACATTTCACCCGACATCTGCTGGAAGGCGCGGCGGTACTGCGTGGCGTCCATCCCGTAGAGGCCGTTGAACAGCGACTGGAGATGGCCGCTGCGGGTGCCTGCGGCGGGGCGCACCGCATCCAGCCCGGTCGCGGCGGCAAGGCCGTTGAGCTTCCAGGCGTCGGCCTTGCCCAAGGCGGCGAAGCTGCCCGGGGTGACGACCAGTTGCACGTCCTTCGGGTTGTAGAACACGTCGAAGCGCTGGTTGGTGCCCATGCCCGCAGTGGGCTGGAGCACCGAGGCGAACTGGCCGGTCACGCTGTCGGCGGTGACCACGGTGAAGCGGTCGCCCAGCACCGTGGTGAGGGTGTTGTTGCCGCCCGGGATGCCGCGCAGCACCGGGCTGATCGTGCCGCCCGCGACGAAGCCGGCGCTGCCGCCCGACAGGACGAGACGGTCATAGGAACCCGCGCCGCCAGCCGCGTTGTAGGTGCGCCCGTCAAGCTCGGTCACCAGCTTCGAGCCGGTGTTCATGGTGACGTTGCCGCCGGTCACCTTGAGCGCGCCGATGCTGTCACCCGGGTTGAGCGTGCCGCCGGTGTTGACGTTGATCGGCGCGACGACCGAACCATTGCCGGTCAGGGTGCCGCCGTTGTTCACGTTTACCGCCAGATTGGACAGCGTGCCCGTGACGTTCAGCGTTCCGGCGTTGATGTCGAAGCCGCCGTTGATCGTGCTGATCCCGCCCAGCGTCATCCGCCCGGCGCCGATCTTGGTCAGCCCGCCAACCCCGGTGAAGTCACCGGTGAACAGCACGTTGTTGCCATTGGTATCGACCGTGCCGCCCAGGGTCTGGACGGTGAAGGCGTTGGCGACCGTGCCGCTGGCGTCGGCCTGCAGGGTGCCGCCCACGAAGTTGGGATTGACCTGCCCGGCGGCCAGTTCCGAGAGGGTGTAGAACGGCTTGGCCAGATCGATGTCGGGCGTATTGCCGATCGGGATCAGGATGGACGCGCCCTTGATCACGTCCTTGGTCGGATCGAAGGCGACGCCGGCGTTGGCCGTGGGGATCGCGTTGCCGAAGCCGTCGACATAGACATAGCCGCCGTGGCCGGAATAGAGGCAGTCGATCGCGACGAAGACCAGTTCATAGTCATGGCCGGAGATCGCGTCGATGTCCTCCACCTTCCAGTCGGTGGTCACGAAGGCGCCGGCCGTGCGGAAGATTGACGAGTTCTGCGCGGTATAGGCGCTGTAGGCGATATTGGTAACGATCGTGTTGGTGGTCTTGTCCACCACCTTGATCACGAACGAAGGGCTGTCGGTCGCATCGTGCGACGGTTCCAGCACGGCGTTCCAGGCATAATAGATCTTGTTGCCGTTGTAGTTCGTGACCGTCTGCATCAGCGCGGTCAGGTCCTGCCCGCCGTACTGGTCGTTGAGGCGCAGCGAGTGGTTGCCGGCGAACACGGTCGGCGTTCCGGTGACCGCGTCGGTCGTCCCGGCGTTCATGATCGTCGCAAGGTTGGCGGGGCCGGTGCAGTAGGTTTCGTCAACCGGCCAGCCGCTGTTCCAATAGCCGCCGCAGGTGGTCCAGCCGCTGGTATCGCCGGTTTCGAAACCGGGGTTGGCAACGCTGCCGACCGACTGGGCCAGTGCGGGCATCGCGGCCGTCGTGGCGAGCAGGGCGGCCAGCATGGCCCCCTGGTGGTGGAACGCGGCGCCGTTCGCGCGGGACTGGTTGCTATGCGACGGTCGGAACATGATTTTTACCCCATGGACAATGGACGCAGATGAACTTCCGCCAGACAGTAATTATCCGCGGAACGCCACCAGCATCGTTCAATTGGTCAATGCGTCATTGACATCGAACAAATGGACTAGGAGCCATGCCATATAGTCGAGGTGAGGCTTCAAAAATTGTAAGAATCCGTCAGTTTCAGGTCTTGATCTGATTTGATAACTATTCGCAAGTCGGGAGGAAGTTGTAGAAACTCGCCACTGAAACTGTAGATTTGCGACATGGACTTGTAAAAACGCGACACGGCAAACTTCGGTGAACGGCCTCGGGACTCCACGGCAAACGGGGCCGGGGGTGACGCCCGACCCCGCATCGATCCCCTGGCCGGCGCCGTGATCAGAACCGGGCGACAACGCCGAAGGATGGGCGGATGCTGTTGAAATTGCCGAAGGTTTCGATCTCCCCGCGCAGTCGCAGTGGAGAGGCGCTGCCGCCCGGTGCCAGTTCGAAACCGGCGCCATAGACCATGTCCTTGTAGGTCCGGTTCGCGGGATCCTGGTCCAGCGTCATCCAGCGGTGGCCGACCTTGCCATAGATCATGCCGCTGTCGCGCATCCGCACGCCCAGGCGCGCCGCGCCGGCATACTCCCAGTCGATGTCGCCGCGCACTCCCTTGCCCACCGTGCCTTCGGCGCCCACGAAGAAGCGGCTGCCCAGCGGCACGTTGACCCCCGCGATCAGGTCCGCGATCCCGCCGCGCGGGCCATAGCCCGGAACTCCGGCGTCGTTCGGTTCGCTGTCGTATTCGTGGCGCGATCCCATCAGGGCGACATAGGGTTCCAGCCGGTTGGCGTCCCCATCGTCCTGGGCGAAGGCTGGCGCGGCAAAGGCGCTGGTTATGGCGGAAAGGACCAGCATGATGGTCCGGCGCATAGTCATCGACAAATCCCCTTGGTGCGGAGGCGGGGCCTCCCGGTGTCTGGCCGCACGGTGGCGGTCGGGGTTATGCGTCTGAACCGGCTGCACGTTCCCGCTCGCGCCGCGCCGAACGGGCACGGCGTTGCGCCCCTGCGGTGAAACGAAAAAGCCCCGCCGGATCGCTCCGGCGGGGCCTGTTCATTTGCCCTGTAGGCGTGGCGGCAAGGCTTACTCGTCGCTGGCCTCGGGGTTGAGGTAGTCGCCCGCATCGGCGTCGGTGCCGTGGGTCTCGCCCTCGACCTCGGCCAGCGGATCGACGAACACGGCCGCTTCCGAGCCCTGGGCCAGTTCGGCAGCGTGTTCTTCCTCGGCGCTGTCAGGTGCGATCAGGCTTTCCTGCAGCTTGCGATACGAGGCGCGCAGCGCCGCGTCGCGGCTGGAGGCGGCGACCCGCAGGCGGTTCATGCCCGCGCCGGTCCCGGCGGGGATGAGACGGCCGACGATGACGTTCTCCTTGAGCCCGATCAGCGAGTCCTTCTTGCCCTCGACCGCCGCCTGGGTGAGCACGCGGGTGGTCTCCTGGAACGAGGCGGCCGAGATGAACGAACGGGTCTGCAGCGAAGCCTTGGTGATGCCCAGCAGCACCGGCTTGCCTTCCGCCGGGGCCTGACCTGCGGCCAGCTTGGCGTTGACTTCGTCCATTTCCTCGCGGTCGACCTGTTCGCCGGCCAGCAGCACGGTATCGCCGCCGTTGGTGATCTCGACCTTCTGCAGCATCTGGCGAACGATCACCTCGATGTGCTTGTCGTTGATCTTCACGCCCTGCAAGCGGTAGACTTCCTGGATTTCCGCCACGAGGTATTCCGCCAGCGCTTCGATGCCGAGCACTTCGAGGATTTCGTGCGGGTTGGGCGAGCCCGAGATCAGGTTGTCGCCCTTCTTGACCCAGTCGCCTTCCTGGACGTCGATCACCTTGGACTTGGGGATCAGGTATTCCACCGGATCGCCCTCTTCCGGGATGATCGCGATCTTGCGCTTGGCCTTGTAGTCACGGACGAATTCGATCCGGCCCGAGATCTTGGCGATGACCGAATTGTCCTTCGGAATGCGCGCTTCGAACAGTTCCGCGACGCGCGGCAGACCGCCGGTGATGTCGCGGGTCTTGGCGGCTTCGCGGCTGGCGCGGGCCAGCACGTCACCGGCTTCGACCATCTGTCCGTCCTCGACCGACAGCGCGGTGCCCGGCGCCAGCATGTAGCGCGCGGCCTCGCCCGAGCTTTCGTCGAGCAGGGTCATGCGCGGACGCAGGTCTTCCTTCTTGGAGCGGCTGGTCGAACGGTTCTCGGTCACGACGCGGCTCGACATGCCGGTCGCTTCGTCGGTCTGTTCGGCCATGGTGCGGCCTTCGATCAGGTCCTGATACTTAACGATACCGGGCTTTTCGGTGATCACCGGCAGAGTGAAGGGATCCCACTCGGCCAGGCGGTCGCCTTCGTTGATGATCGCGCCGTTCTCGTGCAGCAGGTGGGTGCCGTAGGGCACCTTGTGCATCGCGCGCTCGCGCCCTTCGGTGTCCATCACCACGATCTCGCCGTTGCGGGCGAGGCTGAGCCGGCGGCCGCGCTTGTCGGTGATGGTCGGGATGTCGCGATAGACCACGGTGCCGTCGCAGATTGCCTCAAGGTGCGACTGTTCGTTCACCTGCGCCGCACCACCGATGTGGAAGGTACGCATGGTCAGCTGGGTGCCCGGTTCACCGATCGACTGGGCGGCGATGACGCCCACCGCTTCACCGATGTTGACCGGAGTACCGCGGGCCAGGTCGCGGCCATAGCACGTCGCGCAGACGCCCTGTTCGGCCTCGCAGATCAGCGGCGAGCGGATCCGCGCGGCCTGGATGCCGGCAGCCTCGATCACGGCCACAGCCGGTTCGTCGAGCAGGGTGCCCTTGGCGACCAGCACCGAGCCGTCCTTGTTGGCGATGTCCTCGGCCAGGGTGCGGCCCAGAATGCGCTCGCCCAGCGAGGCGATGGTCGAGCCGCCCTGCACGATCGCCCGCATTTCCAGCGCGCGTTCGGTGCCGCAGTCCTCGATCACCACCACGCAGTCCTGCGACACGTCGACCAGGCGGCGGGTCAGGTAACCCGAGTTCGCCGTCTTGAGCGCGGTGTCGGCCAGGCCCTTGCGGGCGCCGTGGGTGGAGTTGAAGTATTCAAGAACGGTCAGACCTTCCTTGAAGTTCGAGATGATCGGGGTCTCGATGATCTCGCCCGAAGGCTTGGCCATCAGCCCGCGCATCCCCGCCAGCTGCTTCATCTGGGTCGGGGAACCACGAGCGCCCGAGTGGCTCATCATGTAGATCGAGTTGACCGGCTTTTCGCGGCCATGCTCGTCCACCGGGGTGGCGCGGATCTCGTCCATCATGGCGTTCGCCACCTGGTCGCCGCAGCGGCTCCAGGCGTCGATCACCTTGTTGTACTTTTCCTGCTGGGTGATCAGGCCGTCCTGGTACTGCTGTTCATAGTCAGCCACCAGTTCCTTGGTCGAATTGACCAGCTCGTCCTTGCTGTCGGGGATGATCATGTCATCCTTGCCGAAGCTGATGCCCGCCTTGAACGCGTGGCGGAAGCCCAGCGCCATGATCGCGTCGGCGAACAGCACCGTGTCCTTCTGGCCGGTGTGGCGATAGACCTCGTCGATCACGTCGCCGATGTCCTTCTTGGTGAGCAGGCGGTTCACCGTCTCGAAGGGCACCTTGTGGCTCTTGGGCAGGCATTCGCCGATCAGCATGCGGCCCGGGGTGGTCTCGAACCGCTTGAAGTACTGCTGGCCCTGCTCGTCGGTCTGCGGAACGCGCGCGACGATCTTGGAGTGCAGGGTGACGGCCCCGGCGTGAAGCGCCTGGTGCACTTCGGCCATGTCGGCCAGCAGCATGCCTTCGCCCGGCTCGCCCTGACGGTCCATCGACAGGTAATAGAGGCCCAGCACCATGTCCTGCGAAGGCACGATGATCGGCTTGCCGTTGGCGGGCGACAGGATGTTGTTGGTCGACATCATCAGCACGCGGGCTTCCAGCTGGGCTTCCAGCGAAAGCGGCACGTGGACGGCCATCTGGTCACCGTCGAAGTCGGCGTTGAAGGCCGAGCAGACGAGCGGGTGCAGCTGGATCGCCTTGCCCTCGATCAGCACGGGCTCGAACGCCTGGA
>CALMJG010000122.1 GCA_937864195.1 uncultured Novosphingobium sp. | reverse complement strand
GCCTCCACCTCGCGCCGGATCCCGGCCACCAGGCCTGGATCGGTGCGCAGGCGCGGCTCTTCCTCGTCCAGCACGGCCAGGAACGCCTCGCGCTTCAGCGCCAGCAATTCCGCCGCATCGATCTCCATCCCCGCCGGCAGTGCCGAGGCGACCAGGTCGAGCATCCTCTCCACCCCGTGGAGCCGCCCCCACAGGTAGTCGTTCTCGCGGTAGGCGCGGCTGAAGAAGGCGCCGAAGTTGTAGAACTCCACCCCGCGCAGGCTGGCCTGGGCGCCGCCTTTGCGGATCGCGGTGCAGTCGTCCGGCGAAATGCGGTCGACCTTGGCGGGATCGAACTCGGTGGTTCCTTCGCCGCGCAGCAGGGGCAGGGTGACCGTGTCGTAGAACGGGAAACCCAGATAGGTCAGCAGCACCCGGCGGCGCAGGGCCTTGGGCAGGCCGGCCAGAGCCTCGGCCAGCAGGGCATCGACCACCAGGTCGGTCGCGGGCAACTGGCGGCGGTTCGCGATTTCGGCCAGCACATGGTCGGGCCGGGTCAGCGCCTCGCGCGCGACCTGCCCGAAATCCGGCCCCAGCGAGGCGCTTGCCTCGCGGTCGAAATAGAGCGCCAGCGCCCGGTAGACCGCATCGCGTGCGCGTTCACGGGCCTCGGGGTCTGCGGGATCGACATCGTCCCAGTCCTCCGACAATCGCCGCGCCAGCAGCCGCAGGCGGCGGATGCGGTAGCCAAGGTCATGGTCGCGGAAGAAGGCGACCGCCGCTTCGGAGGCGCCGCCCTTGCTCGCCGCGATCCGGTCCAGCCCGTTCAGCGCCAGATAGCGCGAAAAGCCATCCGCCAGCACTTCCGGCCCGGGCAGCAGCAGTTCCGGCGCGGCGGCGTGGACCACTTCGGACAGGGCATCGATCACGCCCGAGAACTTGACCTGGGCATAGGCGTGGAAGGCATAGCCCGCACGCTCCGCCGCCGCCTGCTGGGCCTTGGTACGCCAGGCGGTCAGCCGCGCGACGGTCGGCTTGTCGAGGAACAGGGTGTGGCCGAACAGCTTCTCGACCGCTTCCTCAACCTCGGGGCGCAGTTCGTCGATGATCTGGCGCAGGTTGTGCAATTCGCGCGAGTGGCGGGCGATTTCCTCAAGGTTGTCGCGGATCGGCTGCTCGCGCGGGATCGAGGAGAGCGAGCCGAAGATCACCGAAAAGAACCCCGGCGGGCGCGGATCGCCGCGTTGCAGCCCGCCGACGCGGTCCGGATGGGGATCGATATAGACGAACCGGCGGTCCACCTCGCGCTGGGCGGGCCGGTCGTGCAGCACGCCCATCGCATCGGCAAAGGGCGCGTTGACCAGCACCGAACCGTCGATCAGCGACACGGCCTCGGGATCGCCGCGCTGGGCGTGGACCGGCAGGGTGCGGGCGACAAAGGCCGCGCGGCTGGTCCACTGATGCCCGCGCTCCTGCGCCAGCGCGTCGATTTCCGCCAGGCGCAGCGCCGGGAAGGCTCCGGGAAAGCTGGCCGTGGCGCGCGCCGCGAAGATCAGTTCCAGCGGATTGGCCAGCATCGCCCCGCCATCGACCGGCGTGGCGGCCCGGAAGCCCAGCGAGACGCGGTGCTCGCTCTCCTCGATCCGGGGCGGGCTGTTGAGCCGCAGTTCCTGCAGATGCCCCGCAAAGTCCGTGGCGGTGACGAACAGGTCGACCGGATGACCCGGCGGCAGCAGCGGCGCGCCCGCCGGGGCCGCGCGCATCGCCTCCAGCGCCTCGCACAGCAGCCGCGAAAAGCCGATCCCGCCGAACGGCGGCTCGAACCAGCGCGAGCGGATCAGGCGCGACAGCTTGGCGCGCACTTCGCTGCGGGTCTGCGGCGCGACGCTTTCCGACACCAGGTTTCCAGGCCGCTTGAGCATGAACCACACCAGCGGCATCGCCCAGAACTTGGCGAATTTCCACACCGGCCGCGCATCGGGATCGATCAGCACATCGACGTCGGCGCGTTCGAGCCAGAGGTCGGTCAGCGGGTCGAGGCTCTGCCCGGAATGGATCGCCTGGGCCAGGAACACGCCGTTGATGCCGCCCGCCGAAGCCCCGGCGATGATGTCCGGCAGGACGCGCAGCTTGAGCGCGTGGACATCGCGGATCCGTTCCAGCAGCCGCAGGTAGATCGCCTCGGTTCCGCCCACGGGCCGCTCGCCGCCATGGAAAGCGCGGCTGGCGCGGGCGAGCTTCCACAGCTCCTTGGTCACCCCGTGCATGTAGATCGCCAGGCTCACCCCGCCATAGCAGACCAGCGCGATCCTGAGTTCCTTTTGCCGCATCATGGGCATAGTGGCAGATAAAACCCCGGCGCGCCATCCGGGGGTAAGCGCATAACGCACTTGCGTTCCCCGTTCGTTCCGATTATCGCCGCGCCATGGCCAAGCCCAAACGCCGCTATGTCTGCCAGGCCTGCGGCAGTGTCGCCACCCGCTGGCAGGGCCAATGCGCCGACTGCGGCGAATGGAACAGCCTGGCCGAAGACGCGCCCGCGACCGTCTTTTCCGCCAAGCATGATCTTTCCAGCGGCGGGCGCCCGATTGAGTTCGCCCCGCTCGATGCGCCCGGAGAGGTGTTGAAACGCCGCTCCACGGGCCTCGCGGAGTTCGACCGCGCGCTGGGCGGCGGGCTGGTGCCGGGCTCGGCAGTGCTGATGGGCGGCGATCCGGGGATCGGCAAGTCGACCCTGCTGCTCCAGGCATCGGCCCACATGGCGAAGAACGGCGCGGAAACGGTCTACATCAGCGGCGAGGAAGCGGCGGGCCAGGTGCGGCTGCGCGCGGACCGGCTGGGGCTGGCAGGCGCGCCGGTGCGACTGGCCGCGGCAACTTCGGTACGCGACATCCTGACCACGCTGACGATGATGGACCCGCCCGCGCTGGTGGTGATCGATTCGATCCAGACCATGCATTCCGACCAGATCGAGGGCGCGCCGGG